>NZ_JBEORR010000015.1:0-224321 GCF_040302345.1 Streptomyces sp. NPDC126510
CTCCCGCACCACCCGAAGCAGCTTCTCAAAGCGCCCCATCGGCAACCCGGTGAACGTCTCCACCCACACCGGCTCAGCCCTCAACACCCCACCCATACAGGCAAAATGCCCGCCACCAAGCCTTCTGCAACACCCTTTAGGCGCAGCGGGAGGCGACGTAGCCGTCGCTGCCCGTCTTCACGTAGGCGTCCGCGACGAATTCGCCGTTGGCGATGTTGTCCCAGATGTTCGACGTGCCGTACGTGCCGGTGACGGTGGTCCCCGGGGTCTGGCAGTAGATCGGCACCTGGGCGCCCACGGGAAGGTAGCGGACGATGCCGTACGAGGTGCCGGGGCCGGTGCGGACGGCGAGGCTGACGCCGGGCGCGACCGGGTAGTAGCGTACGGCCGCCTCCGCGGTGGCCGCGCCCACCATGAGGAGGGCTCCGGTGAGCCCGGCGAGCATCATGGATCTGCGTTTCAGGGATGTCATGAGGGGTCCCGGCTTCGTAGGGTCGGATCAGGAGCAGCGCGGGCGGACGTAGCCGTCGCTGCCGGTGTTCACATAGGCGTCCGCGACGTACTCGCCGTCGTCGATGTTGTCCCAGATGTTCGAGCTGCCGTACGGGCCCGCCACTGTTGTGCCGGGCCTCTGGCAGAAGATGGTGACCCTGGCTCCCTCGGGCAGGACGCGGACGAGGGCGTAGCCGGTGCCGGGGCCGCTGCGGACGTTCAGGCGGACGCCCGGAGCGACGGGGTACGAGCGCAGGGCCGTCGCCGCCATGGTGACGGCCTCTCCCTCGCCTCTGCCTTCGAGTTCCTCGGCATGGTCGACAGACATGAAGTTCTCCCCCGTTGAGCCCCATGACTGCGATGGGGTCCCGTTGATTCCTGCGCATCGCGCCATGAAACACATGTGCGCGACTCGTGCGTGGAGGCTAGCAAGCCGCCTCTGTCCCGCACGAGTCTTCGACTAGGCTCCGTGCGTCGCGCGCGCGGACGAACAGCACGGGGGTGGTTCCATGGCGCCACAGCGGAACGCCGGAGCGGGCGCGGAAGCGGAACTTCCCGAATACGCCGGTCACTACCGTCTGGAATCCCGTCTGGGCTCGGGCGGCATGGGTGTCGTGCATCTGGCCCGGAGCACCTCCGGGATGAAGCTCGCGGTGAAGGTCGTACACGCCCAGTTCGCCAAGGACCCCGATTTCAGGGGGCGTTTCCGGCAGGAGGTGGCGGCGGCGCGGCGGGTGAGCGGCGCCTTCACGGCACCCGTCGTCGATGCCGATCCGGACAGCGAACGCCCCTGGATGGCCACGCTGTTCATTCCTGGGCCGACCTTGTCCGACCAGGTCAAGCGGAACGGCCCCATGGAGCCGCCCCAGTTGCGGCGCCTCATGGCGGGGTTGGCCGAGGCGCTGCGTGACATCCATCGTGCCGGGGTCGTCCACAGGGATCTGAAACCGAGCAACGTCCTGCTCGCCGACGACGGACCCAAGGTCATCGACTTCGGTATCTCCCGGCCGGTGGACAGCGAACTGCGCACCGAGACCGGGAGGTTGATCGGTACGCCGCCCTTCATGGCGCCCGAGCAGTTCCGGAGCCCTCGCGAAGTGGGGCCGGCGGCCGACATCTTCGCGCTGGGGTCGGTGATGGTGCACGCGGCCACGGGCCGGGGGCCGTTCGACTCCGACAGCCCGTACATCGTCGCCTACCAGGTGGTGCACGACGAGCCCGACCTGACCGGTGTGCCGGACGAGGTCGCGCCGCTGGTGCTGCGGTGCCTCGCCAAGGAGCCCGAGGACCGGCCGACACCCGACGAGTTGATGCGGGAGCTGCGATCCGTCGCGGCTTCGTACGACACGCAGACCTTCATACCGGCTCAGCGGACCTGGGACACCGAAGGTGCGAGGCCGCCCGCCGGGAAACCGGGCCGTGCGGTGGAGGCCGGTCGTGCGGTGCAGGCCGGTCGCGGCGGGCGGCTGCGGCTCGGCAGGCGGGCGGTCCTCGGAGCCGGGGCGCTCGGCCTGGCCGCAGTCGGCGCCCTGGCCTCGCTCCCGTTGCTCGACGGTGGCGGCGGCTCGCCACAGCCCGCCTCCCCGCGGACGACGTCCGCCGCGTTCAGCGGGTGGCGGACGACACCGGCTGCCGGGGACAGCGCCCCCCTGTGCTCGCACGGGGCCGGACGGCTGTTCTGCGCCACGTCCGGAATGGTCTTCGCCCTGGATCCGTCCGACGGGCACCTGCTGTGGCGGCACCCCGTCGGCGAGGGGCCCAGGAAGGGACCGCCGGTGTCGGCGGGTGGACTCGTACAGCCCTCGGCGGACCAGGGGCGTCTCCTGGAGGCACTCGATCCGGCCTCGGGCAGGGCGCGCTGGCAGCGGGACATCGCAGAGGCCGGCAGCGCGGTGTCCGCCGGTGGCATGCTCCTGGTCACAGGTGCCGACGGGAAGGTCACCGGCGTGGACGGCGCCTCCGGTGTCCCGCGGTGGAGCCACCCGGTCCCCGGCCATGAGATGCCGTACTTCGCCACGTTCGCCGGTGACCCGCTGGCGTACGCCACCAGCGCATCGGGGGACGGGAAGAGCACCCGGCTCACCGTGGTGGATCCGCAGACGGGTGACGCGCGGTCGGAGGTCCGGCTCGACGGGACGCTGAAGCCCTTCGGCGTGACGGGGGGATCGGTGTTTCTGCTGTCCGTCGACGCGGTGCACGGCGATGCGCGGGCCGTGGTCCGCTACACCCCGAAGACGGGTGAGACCCGACGGGTGCCCCTCGCCGTCCCTCTCCAGCAGGCCCATGGCGCCGTGCGCGGGAACCGGGCCTACCTCGTGGGGACCGGGGGATCGCTGGTGGCCGTCGATCTTCAGGCGGGTGAGCGGCTCTGGCAGCTGGAGACGGGCACGATGCGGGGGTCCACGCCGGTCGCCGGTGACCGGTACGTGTACGTGACCGCGTCGGACGGGCGGCTGCTCGCCGTCGACGCGCGGCGCGGGAAGATAGCCGGGCAGACGTCCCCCCGGCTGGGCGACC
This sequence comes from Streptomyces sp. NPDC126510, assembly GCF_040302345.1. Lineage (NCBI taxonomy): Bacteria > Bacillati > Actinomycetota > Actinomycetes > Kitasatosporales > Streptomycetaceae > Streptomyces > Streptomyces sp. NPDC126510. The sequence continues at coordinate 3,010 of NZ_JBEORR010000015.1, forward strand.
GGTCGGACCGGATCCCGGCCACGTTGCCCGAGCCCGTGGTCGTGGGCGACCGGGTCTACGGCAGTGCGCCGGACGGGACCGTCTTCGCCGTGAACGGACGCGACCCGGCGGCCTGGTAATCGGTGGTCATGCGCGAGGGCCGTCCCCCGGCGGGAGACGGCCCTCGGCGTGAGAAGGGGATCAGCCCAGCTTCGACACGTCCCGCACGGCGCCCTTGTCCGCGCTGGTCGCCATCGCCGCGTAGGCGCGCAGCGCCGCCGAGACCTTGCGCTCGCGGTTCTTCGGGGCGTACACGCCGTTCAGCGCCTGCTCGCGGCGGGCCAGTTCGGCGTCGTCCACCAGCAGTTCGATGGAGCGGTTCGGGATGTCGATACGGATCCGGTCGCCGTCCTCGACCAGGGCGATGGTGCCGCCCGCGGCCGCCTCGGGCGAGGCGTGGCCGATGGAGAGGCCGGAGGTGCCGCCGGAGAAGCGGCCGTCCGTGACCAGCGCGCAGGTCTTCCCGAGGCCGCGGCCCTTCAGGTACGAGGTCGGGTAGAGCATCTCCTGCATGCCGGGGCCGCCCTTGGGGCCCTCGTAGCGGATGACGACGACGTCGCCTTCCTTGACCTGCTGGGTGAGGATCTTCTGGACGGCCTCCTCCTGCGACTCGCAGACGACCGCCGGGCCCTCGAAGGTCCAGATGGACTCGTCGACACCGGCCGTCTTCACGACGCAGCCGTCGACCGCCAGGTTGCCCTTGAGGACCGCGAGGCCGCCGTCCTTGGAGTAGGCGTGCTCGGCGGAGCGGATGCAGCCGCCCTCGGCGTCCTCGTCCAGCGCCTCCCAGCGCTCGGACTGGGAGAAGGCCTCGGCGGAGCGGACGCAGCCGGGGGCCGCGTGCCACAGTTCGACGGCCTTGGCGGAGGGGGAGCCGCCGCGCACGTCCCAGGTCTTCAGCCAGTCGGCGAGGGAGGGGCTGTGCACGGAGTGGACGTCCTCGTTGAGCAGGCCCGCGCGGTGCAGCTCGCCGAGCAGGGCGGGGATGCCGCCGGCGCGGTGCACGTCCTCCATGTAGTACGTGCGGTTCTTCGCGACGTTCGGCGCGACCTTGGCCAGGCACGGCACGCGGCGCGAGACCGCGTTGATCTCGTCGAGGCCGAAGGGGACGCCGGCCTCCTGGGCGGCGGCCAGCAGGTGCAGGATCGTGTTGGTGGAGCCGCCCATGGCGATGTCGAGGGCCATGGCGTTCTCGAAGGCCGCGAAGGACGCCACGCTGCGGGGCAGGACCGTCTCGTCGTCCTGCTCGTAGTAGCGGCGGGTGATGTCCATGACCGTGTCGGCCGCGTCGACGTACAGCTGCTTGCGGGCCGTGTGGGTGGCGAGGACCGAGCCGTTGCCCGGGAGGGACAGGCCGATCGCCTCGGTCAGGCAGTTCATCGAGTTGGCGGTGAACATCCCGGAACAGGAGCCGCAGGTCGGACAGGCGTTCTCCTCGATACGGAGGATGTCCTCGTCCGAGATCTTGTCGTTCACGGCGTCGGAGATCGCGTCGACCAGGTCGAGGGTGCGGACCGTGCCGTCGACCAGGGTGGCCCGGCCGGACTCCATGGGGCCGCCGGAGACGAAGACCGTCGGGATGTTCAGCCGCAGGGCGGCGTTCAGCATGCCCGGGGTGATCTTGTCGCAGTTGGAGATGCAGATCAGGGCGTCGGCGCAGTGCGCCTCGACCATGTACTCCACGCTGTCCGCGATCAGGTCGCGGGAGGGCAGGGAGTAGAGCATGCCGCCGTGGCCCATGGCGATGCCGTCGTCGACGGCGATGGTGTTGAACTCGCGCGGGATGCCGCCGGCGGCGACGACCGCCTCGCTGACGATCCGGCCGACCGGGGCCAGGTGCGTGTGCCCCGGCACGAACTCGGTGAAGCTGTTGGCGACCGCGATGATCGGCTTGCGGCCGATGTCCGCACCCGGTACACCGGAGGCGCGCATAAGGGCGCGGGCGCCCGCCATGTTGCGGCCGTGGGTGACTGTGCGGGACCTCAGCTCGGGCATCGTCGCTCGCTCCTTCAGAGACGGCGTCAGAGAGTTCGGAGATTTCTGACTGCTACCGAGCGTACGCCGGTCATCCAGTGGGCGGGACGGAGTGTCCGGAATGCGGGACGCCCGTCTCGGACGACGGCACCCGCGGGCCTTACGGATCGGTCAGATGTCCCTGTACGACCGGGGCCAGCCGCGCGATGACCTGCTCCGGGTCCGCCGAGGCCAGCGGCTCGATCCTGAGGACATACCGAAGGATCGCGGTGCCCACGAGCTGGGCGGCGGCGAGCTCGGCCCGCAGCTCGGCGTCCGGCAGCTCCAGCCGCACGGCGATGCGGCGCAGCACCTGCGTGGCGATGATCCGCCGGAAGACGGCGGCCGCGGTGTCGTTGGTGAGGGCGGAGCGGACGATGGCGAGCAGCGGCGCGCGGGTCGCCGGGTTCTCCCAGACGCCGAAGAAGAAACGGGCCAGACGCTCCCCCACCCCGTCGAGCGGGCCCTCCTCGATGGCCTTCGGCGCTTGCAGGGCCGGTCCGAAGGACTGGGTGATCGCCGCCTCGAAGACCTGCTCCTTGGTTCCGAAGTAGTGGTGCACGAGCGCCGAGTCGACCCCGGCGGACTTGGCGATGCCGCGCACGGAGGTCTTCTCGTAGCCGCGCTCGGAGAACTCGTCGCGGGCGGCGGTCAGGATGCGGTCGCGGGTGTCCGCCGACTCCGTGCGCGGGGGGCGGCCGCGGCGGCGGGCGGTGGTGCCGGAGGCGCTGTCCGCCGGGGGCCGGCCGGTCATCGCCGCGGCACCTTCACCGCCGAGGCCAGGTGCAGGCGGGTGAAGGCCAGGGCCTCCGCCAGGTCGGCCTCGCGCTCGGCGCTCGACATCGCGCGGCGGGTGTTGACCTCGATGACGACGTGCCCGTCGAAGCCGGTCAGGGCGAGCCGCTCCAGCACCTCCGCGCAGGGCTGGGTGCCCCGGCCGGGCACCAGGTGCTCGTCCTTGGCCGAGCCGCGCCCGTCGGCGAGGTGGACGTGGCCGAGCCGGTCCCCCATCCGGTCGACCATGTCGAGGGCGTCGGAGCGGGCCGTCGCGGTGTGGCTGAGGTCGATCGTGAAGTGCCGGTAGTCGTCCTTCGTGACGTCCCAGTCGGGGGCGTACGCGAGCATCTCGCGGTCGCGGTAGCGCCAGGGGTACATGTTCTCGACGGCGAACCGTACGTCCGTCTCGTTCGCCATGCGCCAGATACCGGTGACGAAGTCCCGGGCGTACTGGCGCTGCCAGCGGAACGGGGGGTGGACGACGACCGTGCTCGCGTCGAGCTTCTCGGCCGCCGCGCGGGCCCGCTGGAGCTTGGTCCACGGGTCGGTGGACCAGACGCGCTGCGTGATGAGCAGGCAGGGGGCGTGCACGGCCAGGACCGGGATCTGGTGGTAGTCGCTGAGTCTGCGCAGGGCTTCGATGTCCTGGCTGACCGGGTCGGTCCAGACCATGACCTCGACCCCGTCGTAGCCGAGGCGCGCGGCGATCTCGAAGGCCGTGGCCGTCGACTCCGGGTAGACCGAGGCCGTCGACAGGGCGACCTTCGCGTCCGGGATCTTCACGGCTGGCTCTGCCATGCAGGACAGATTACGGGGTGTGGTCGGGGTGGGGTGGGGGTCCTCCTGGCCGTTGTGGTGTTTGCCATAGCGTTCGGCCCCCTGACACCTGTCCTACTCGGACTCCATGTGATCCAGGCGACGCAGGATCACGCCCTCCCGCAGCGCCCAGGGGCATATGTCCACGCGCTCCACGCCGAAGAGGTCCAGTGCGGCCTCGGCCACCAGGGCGCCCGCCAGGAGCTGGCCGGCCCTGCCCTCCGAGACGCCGGGCAGCTCCGCGCGCTCCCGTTCCGTCATGGCGGCCAGTCGCGGGACCCAGCCCTCCAGGGACTCGCGCTTGAGCTCGCGCTGGACGTAGAGGCCCTCGGCGGAGCGGGCCGCGCCGGCGATGCGGGCCAGCTGTTTGAAGGTCTTGGAGGTGGCGACGACGTGGTCGGGGGTGCCGAAGCGGCTGAACTCGCCGACCGTGCGGGCGATCTCGGTGCGGACGTGGCGGCGCAGGGCGCGGACGTCCTCCGGGTCGGGCGGATCACCGGGCAGCCAGCCGGCGGTGAGGCGGCCGGCGCCCAGCGGCAGCGAGGCGGCAGCGTCGGGCTCCTCGTCGATGCCGTAGGCGACTTCCAGGGAGCCGCCGCCGATGTCCAGGACCAGCAGCTTGCCTGCCGACCAGCCGAACCAGCGGCGGGCGGCGAGGAAGGTCAGCCGGGCCTCCTCGGAGCCGGTGAGGACTTGGAGCTCGACGCCGGTCTCGGTGCGCACGCGCTCGAGGACGTCGTCGGCGTTGCGGGCCTCCCGTACGGCGGAGGTCGCGAACGGGAGGACCTCCTCGACGCCCTTGTCCTCGGCGGCCTGGAGCGCTTCCTTGATCACCGAGACCAGCCGGTCGACGCCGTGGGGGCCGATCGCGCCGTCGTCGTCGAGGAGCTGGGCGAGGCGCAGTTCCGCCTTGTGCGAGTGCGCGGGCAGGGGGCACGCGCCGGGGTGCGCGTCCACCACGAGCAGATGCACCGTGTTCGATCCCACGTCGAGGACACCGAGTCTCATGTACGGAACGCTACTGCCCTGTGGGCCGTCCGCCGTCCTCGGCGGGGGTACAAGGCCGGTGGCGGGGCCCGTACCCTGGACTCGTGCCAAAGACGAAAAAGGCCAAGCGCGACAAATCACCGGCTGTCGTGGACTCCGACGAAAAGGGCCTCGACTTCGCTCGCGCGTGGGTGGAGTTTCCTGATCCGGCGGACGACGAGCAGGTCTTCCGCTGCGATCTGACATGGCTGACCTCTCGCTGGAACTGCATCTTCGGCAGCGGCTGCCAGGGCATCCAGGCGGGCCGCGCGGACGACGGGTGCTGCACGTTGGGTGCCCACTTCTCCGACGAGGACGACGAGAAGCGCGTCGCCGAGCATGTGGCCAGGCTCACGCCGGACATCTGGCAGCACCACGCCGAGGGCACGCGGGGCGGCTGGGTCTCCGAGGACGAGGACGGCGAGCGGCAGACGCGGCCCTTCCAGGGCTCGTGCATCTTCCAGAACCGGCCCGGCTTCGAGGGCGGCATGGGCTGCTCGCTGCACATCCTCGCCCTGAAGGAGGGCCGCGAGCCGCTGGAGACCAAGCCGGACGTGTGCTGGCAGCTGCCGGTGCGGCGGACGTACGAGTGGATCGACCGGCCCGACGACACGCGTGTGCTGCAGGTGTCGATCGGTGAGTACGACCGGCGCGGCTGGGGCCCCGGCGGCCACGACCTGCACTGGTGGTGCACGTCGGCGACCTCGGCGCACGGCGCGGGCGATCCCGTCTACGTCTCCTACCGGCCGGAGCTGATCGAGCTGATGGGCAAGGCCGGCTACGACCGGCTGGTCGAGCTGTGCGAGGAGCGGCTCGCCTCGCAGCTGCCGCTGCTGGCACCGCACCCGGCGGATCCCGCGCATCCGGCGAACCCCGGGGCCTGAGGGACCGGCTACGACGTGACCGGGCTCGGGTCGCCGCTGTCCGAGGGCGGTGGCGTCGAGCCTTCCGGGTCGGTCGGGTCCGGGTCCGTCGGCGTGGGTGTGGGGTCCGGGTCGGTCGACGGGGGCGGAGTGGTCGGCGTCGGGTCGGGGTCCGGGGCGGAGGTCGTGGGCGTCGGGTCGGGGTGAGTCGGGACCGGGCCGCCCGGATCGCTGGGGCGGGGGTCCGGGCCGGGGGGAGTGGGCGCGGTGCCGTAGCCCTCGATGTGGACGACCGCGCCCCCCGGTGCCACCGCCACCTGCGCGTGCCAGGGGCCGGCGGGCTCCCGCAGATGGTCGACGTACACCTTGATCGTCACCGACTCGCCGGGCCGGAGCGTTCCCGAGGACTTGCTGAGGTAGAGCCAGGGGGCTCCCGTGGACGCGGACCAGCGGACCGGGGCCGGGCCGCTCGCGGTCAGAGTGATCAATGTGGTGTCGCCGCTGTTGTCGGCCGTGATCTCCAGGGCGCTCTCGCGTCCCGCGCCGGCGACGCCGATGACCTCGACGGAGACGTCGGCCATGCCGTCCTTGCCGAAGCGGGGGCCGGGGCGCGTGCTCGCGTTGCCCGTGTTCTCGTAGCCGCCGCCCGCCACCTCGCCGTCCAGGCCGAACGGGTCGTCCACCTGGAGCGCGGACGCCGAGCGGCCGTCCTGCCCCTCGCCGACCGGGGTGCCCCGGTAGGCGGCCCACAGGGCCAGCACGGGGGCGGCCACGACAGTGGCGACGACGGTCGTGGTGACGGCACGCGCGCGGAGGCGGTCCCTTCGGGCGGCGTGGTCCTTCGGATCCATCGGGAAGCCCCGCCGGTCGAAGCGGGGGGCGGCGCTCCGCGCGCGCGGGTGGTGGGCCATGGCGATGTGCACGGCCGCACGGGGCGCCGGCAGGACGGGCAGTTCGGCGGGCGTGACGCTGGTGCCGGGCCAGCGGCCGGGGATGGCACGCTCGGCGGTGCGGCGGCAGCGCGGGCAGTCGTCGACGTGCCGGACGAGTTCGCGGCGCAGGGCCGTGCCGAGGACGAGCCGGTCGTCGCCGACGAGGTGCGCGACGCTCGGACACGCCCCGGTCTCGACCACGGCGAGGGCCGCACGCGTGCGTTCCACCTCGCACGCGGCGGAGGCGAGCAGATCGCGGGCGGCGGCCAGGTCCATGCCGAGGACGGCGGCGACCTCGTGGGCGGCGAGGTGGTGGCGCACGGCCAGTTCGAGCGCCTCGCGCTGCTCCGGGGTGGTGCCGGCGGCCTCCGGCCAGGCCAGCAGGGCCAGTTCGCGACGGCGCTGCTCCTGGACCTCCTCGGAGGGGGCCGGGGCGGCCGGACGGTCGGCGCGCCGCCGGTCGGTGCGGCCCGCCGCGTGGCTGCTCAGACGTTTCTGCTTGGCCTCGGCCAGCTTGCGCAGGCACGCCCAGCGGGCCAGCGCGTACAGCCAGGCCCTGCGGTCCGCGGGTGCCTCGGGGGCCTGCCGGCCGCGGCGTTCGGCGAGTGCGAGGACGTCGCCCAGGGCGGTGGTCGCGGCCTCGTGGTCGCACAGCACCGACAGGCAGTAGGTGAACAGGCCGTCCAGGTACGGCTCGTAGCGCGCGGGCGGCCGCTGCGCCAGCGTGCGCGCCGCCCCGTGGTCGCGCGCTTCCCGGTGCGCCCGATGTGCGCCGGCCGGGCGGGTCGAGCGGGTCGAGATCTCCGGAGTACTGCTCATCATTCGGCGACCGTAGGGGGCCGGGAGTGGCACCTTCCTACGGCTTGAGCACATTTAATCCGTACGGGTGAAACGATCCCTCAATCGGGGACATGAACCGGTTGTTCCGCCGCCGGCGCGGGGTGGCAGACCCCTGGCGCGCAGGTGGCCGCCGTCGGCCGGTCCCCGTGATGTCAGTGCCTGCGGCTACGGTTCCGTCCATGGCTGCCCGTACGAAGACCACCAAGGACCGCCCGTCCTACCGCTGCACGGAGTGCGGCTGGCAGACGGCGAAGTGGCTCGGCCGCTGCCCCGAGTGCCAGGCCTGGGGGACGGTCGAGGAGTACGGCGCGCCCGCGGTGCGTACGACGGCGCCGGGCCGGGTCACCACCTCCGCCCTGCCCATCGGCCAGGTGGACGGACGGCAGGCCACCGCCCGCCCCACCGGCGTGCCCGAGCTGGACCGCGTGCTCGGCGGCGGGCTGGTGCCCGGCGCGGTGGTGCTGGTCGCGGGCGAGCCGGGGGTCGGCAAGTCCACGCTGCTGCTCGACGTCGCGGCCAAGTCCGCGAGCGACGAGCACCGCACGCTGTACGTCACGGGCGAGGAGTCGGCGAGCCAGGTCCGGCTGCGGGCCGACCGCATCGGCGCCATCGACGACCATCTGTACCTGGCGGCCGAGACGGATCTGGCCGCGGTGCTGGGTCACTTGGACGCGGTGAAGCCGTCGCTGCTGATCATGGACTCGGTGCAGACGGTGGCCTCTCCCGAGATCGACGGCGCGCCCGGTGGCATGGCCCAGGTGCGGGAGGTCGCGGGCGCCCTCATCCGGGCCTCCAAGGAACGCGGCATGTCCACGCTGCTGGTGGGCCATGTCACCAAGGACGGCGCGATCGCGGGCCCTCGTCTGCTGGAGCACCTCGTGGACGTCGTCCTGCACTTCGAGGGCGACCGGCACGCCCGCCTGCGTCTGGTGCGCGGCGTCAAGAACCGCTACGGCACCACCGACGAGGTCGGCTGCTTCGAGCTGCACGACGAGGGCATCACGGGTCTCGCCGACCCGAGCGGCCTCTTCCTGACCCGCCGGGCCGAACCGGTCCCGGGCACCTGCCTGACCGTCACCCTGGAGGGCCGCCGCCCGCTGGTCGCCGAGGTCCAGGCGCTCACGGTCGACTCGCAGATCCCCTCCCCGCGCCGCACCACCTCGGGCCTGGAGACGTCCCGCGTCTCGATGATGCTCGCGGTGCTGGAACAGCGCGGGCGGATCAGCGCCTTGGGCAAAAGGGACATCTACTCCGCGACGGTCGGTGGTGTGAGGCTCTCGGAGCCGGCCGCCGACCTGGCCGTCGCCCTCGCCCTGGCGAGCGCCGCGAGTGACACACCTCTCCCCAAGAACCTCGTCGCGATCGGGGAAGTGGGCCTCGCGGGCGAGGTGAGGCGCGTCACTGGCGTGCAGCGCAGACTGGCGGAAGCCCACCGTCTGGGCTTCACACATGCCCTGGTACCGGCCGATCCGGGCAAGGTTCCGACGGGCATGAAGGTCCTGGAAGTCGCGGACATAGGGGACGCCCTGCGGGTCCTTCCCCGCTCCCGTCGCCGAGAGGCCCCACAGGAGGAGGAGGGTCGCCGGTAGACTTTGCCCTGGTCTCGCCCGTCCGTGCGAACCGAGCGCGCGACACGGGGGCGCCCAGAACCTGCGACCGGAGGAGTGCAGTGGCAGCCAACGACCGGGCATCGGCTCCCGGAAAGTCCGGCGGGAGTGCCGGTACCGATGGCCTGATGCGCGCCTCCCTGAGCGCCGTGGCACCCGGCACCGCCCTGCGTGACGGCCTGGAGCGGGTACTCCGCGGCAACACCGGCGGGCTCATCGTGCTCGGCTCCGACAAGACGGTCGAGGCGCTGTGCAGCGGCGGTTTCGTCCTGGACGTCGAGTTCACCGCGACCCGTCTGCGCGAGCTGTGCAAGCTGGACGGCGGCATCGTGCTGTCCTCGGACCTGTCGAAGATCCTGCGCGCCGGCGTGCAGCTGGTCCCGGACCCGACGATCCCGACGGAGGAGACGGGCACCCGGCACCGCACCGCGGACCGCGTCAGCAAGCAGGTCGGCTTCCCCGTGGTCTCCGTCTCCCAGTCGATGCGGCTGATCGCCCTGTACGTCGACGGCCAGCGCCGCGTCCTGGAGGACTCGGCGGCGATCCTGTCCCGTGCCAACCAGGCCCTCGCCACCCTGGAGCGCTACAAGCTCCGCCTCGACGAGGTCGCGGGCACACTGTCGGCGCTGGAGATCGAGGACCTGGTGACCGTCCGGGACGTCTCGGCGGTCGCCCAGCGCCTGGAGATGGTCCGCCGCATCGCCACGGAGATCGCCGAGTACGTGGTTGAGCTGGGCACGGACGGCCGGCTGCTGGCCCTCCAGCTCGACGAGTTGATCGCGGGCGTGGAGCCCGAGCGCGAGCTGGTGGTGCGGGACTACGTCCCCGAGCCCACGGCCAAGCGCTCCCGCACGGTCGACGAGGCCCTCGCCGAACTCGACGCCCTCAGCCACGCCGAGCTTCTCGAACTGTCGACGGTGGCCCGGGCGTTGGGCTACACCGGCGCGCCCGAGACGCTGGACTCGGCGGTCTCCCCGCGCGGGTTCCGCCTGCTGGCCAAGGTGCCCCGGCTCCCCGGCGCGATCATCGACCGCCTGGTCGAGCACTTCGGCGGGCTGCAGAAGTTGCTCGCCGCGAGCGTCGACGACCTGCAGACGGTGGACGGCGTGGGCGAGGCCCGTGCGCGCAGTGTCCGCGAGGGCCTGTCGCGGCTGGCGGAGTCGTCGATCCTGGAGCGGTACGTCTAGCGCGCAGGAACTCTGCCGCAACGGCTGAGGGCGGTACCCGGCATGCGGTACCGCCCTCGGGCCGTTTCGCCACCTTCCCTGCGGCTTCGCCTCGTTGTCGGCGGCTGTGAAGGCCTCTGCCGCGCTGCCCCGGTCTGTGTCCCGACCGCTGACCTGCCCTCTGTCGCCGGGACCTGGTTGGCGCGGGTCAGGACGTTGGTGACGGCGCATAGTGGTGGGCAAGATCGGTGGCGAGATCGTGGAGGTGAGCCCTGGCTTCGGTGGGGCCGTGCACAGTGATGGCCCTCCCGAACGGCAGTAGTTCTCGCACGTCCTCCAGATGCAGGAAGCGGATGGTCACCTTGCGGCCGGTGGCAGATTCTTCATGGTCGTCCCGGACGAGTCGTAGGCCGAAGATCCGTTGCGCTCGCTCGATCTGGGTCTGGTCGATGGTGACGCTGACCTCTACCGCGTGGTTGTGTTCCCACTGAGCAATGAGCGCCGCGGCGACGGTGGCCAGGGTCTGGCTCTCGCGGATCCGTCGTGGCCGGCCGACTTCTCTCCACGTCGTGATCCGTTCGAGCCGGTACATCCGTGGCACTCGGGCACAGTCGGCGACGAGGTACCAGATGCCGGCCTTGGCGAACAGCCCGTAGGGATCCACGACCACGTCGCGTGGGCATGACTCGCGTGGGCTGTCGTATTCGATCCGTAGCCGGCGGCCCCGTCGCACTGCGCCGATCAGCGAAGCCGGAGTCGTGCCGAAAGCTGGTGCCTGACGCCAGGGACGGTTGTCCACGTGCACCACGTCGGTGAGCGGCAGGAGCTCGTGGACTCGACGTGGCTGTGTAGCGGCGATCTTGGAGAGCGCGCGCCGGCTTTCGACCGATGTGTTGAGCTCCGCACGTTGTTTCTCATCCAGCCCCGTGAGCGACAGATGTTCACGCTCGCCCGGTGTGAGTCGCGTGAGGTCGAGCCCGGATCCGGGCAGCATGGTCACGCCTCCGAGGCGGCCCCGGTGTGCGGTCACCGGCAGACCGGCGTCGCGGAGCCAGTTCAGATCTCGGGTGATGGTTCGAAGGGACACCCCGAGCGCTGAGGCGAGTTCCTGTGTGGTCACGGCATCCCTCGCTGTGAGGAGCAGCATCAGGGAGAAGAAGCGGTCCGGGGTCACCCACCGATTTTTTCAGGAATTGCGACACGATGCGGCGCATATCCCGGTCAGGCTGGTGGATGCGTGTCCACCACCTGTGAGAAGGAACGACCATGACCACATCCGTCGTGTCCATCGTCTACGTGAACGACGCTCCCACCGCAGCTCGTTTCTACGGCGACCTCCTCGGCATGAGCCCCTCGTTCGAGACCCCGGGATACATCACCTTCGACCTCGGGCCAGGCGCTGACCTCGGTCTGTGGTCCGGCCAGTTCGAGCATCTGTCACCGGACGTCCCGCGCACCAGTGAGGTTTGCCTGGCCATCGACGGTGGACCCGACGAGCTCGAGGCGACCTTCGAGCAGTGGAAGTCCAACGGGGTCACGATCCTGCGCGAGCCTCATGATGCGGGTTTCGGGCTGACCTTCCTCGCAGCCGATCCTGACGGGAACCGTATCCGCGTCGCACCACGGGACTGAGAGGCCGCAACGTGGCAGGCGTGCACGACAGGTGTCGCGCCTGCCGTCGTCCGACTTCGAGAGGACGACGAGTGCCGTCGCCGCACCAGCGAGGACGCCCGGTCGGCCGCGATCGCAGTGTGGAACATCCACTGCAACCACCACCGCCCGCATAGTGCTGCCGCCGGTAAGCCGCCAGCAGCACGCCTACGCGAGAGCGTCACCGGCGTCGAGCCCTCCTACGCCTAGTCGGCCGAGAGCACGAACGAGGTCTGCACCTTCGCGAAGCCCGGGGCCTTGGCCTCCACCAGGTACGTGCCGGCCCCGGCCGAGCCGGCGGGAGGCGTGGCGCACCGGGGAGCGCTCGGCTTGCGGTCCCACTTCACGGTGTAGGTGATGCCGCTGCCGGCGGCGACCCGGTACAGCTGGTGCGCGGCGGCCTTGGGGCAGTCCGCGGAGGACCAGTAGTCGTCGTCGCTGCTCGCCGGGGCGATGGTGAACACCGCGTTCTTCGGCCCGAGATCGATCTTGCAGTCGCTGCCGGAGACGTTCCGTGCAGTCAGCAGGAACGTGGGCGTCTGCTCGGGGTCGTAGGTGTTGTGCCGGCTGCGCAGGCTGAACTTGACCGCGCTCGCGGTGCAGTTGGGGAGGGTGGAGCCGGACGGCAGGGTGTCGCCCGCGCCGACGCCGTCCGCGGTGGCGCCGCTCCCCGAGCCGCCGTCGCCGCCCGCGCCCTCGGAGCCGCCGGAACCGGAACCGTCGCCGGAACCGTCTCCCGACCCGCTTCCCGACCCGCTTCCCGAGCCGTCGCCCGAGCCGTCGCCGGAACCGGACGAGGAGCCGCCGGAACCGCCGCCGCCCGACTCGTCACGTCCGCCGGGTGCTTGGCTGACGGCCGGACCCGAACCCGACGGCCCGGGCGTGATGGAAGGCGCTGGAGTCTGGCCGTTGGCGCCGTTGTCACGGTCCTTGCCGCCCCCGCCGCCCATCATCACGATCCAGGTGGTCAGCAGCGCCAACACGGCGACCACACACACCAGAACCACCCTCCGACGCCAGTAGATGGAGGAGGGAAGCGGCCCGACCGGATTGCGCAGAGATCCCACGGCGCAAACCTTACGAGAGATCGGCATGCCGACCCGTCCCACCCGCCGCTGGGGCGACAACTTTTCCGGATCATCATCCCGGAAGTCGGGTTCCCGCCCCCGTCTTTCGTCAGGTGCGCAGCCCGACGATCGCTGGGTGTGACCGAACAGGCCCTTCACCTACCGTCCGTGACCATGACCTTCCAGGACACGACCCTCTACCGCGACATCACCGACTTCGCCCTCACCACCCCGTCGTGGGTACAACACGGGGCCAGGACATGGACGGAGGCCGGACTGCTCGTGTTTGTCGCGCTGTTCGCCGCCTGCTGGTGGCGTGCCCGCCGCGACAGCCCCCACGTGTTCGCGGCAGCGGTCCTCGCACCGCTGGCCACCGGTGCGGCGTATGTATGCAGTGAGGTCCTCAAGTCGGTCGCCACGGAGGAACGTCCGTGCCGGGCGGTGGCCGATGCGGCCGTCTCGCTGGCCGGATGCCCCCCGCACGGCGACTGGTCCTTCCCGTCCAACCACGCCACGATCGCGGGCGCGTCAGCGGTCGCCCTGGCCCTGGTCCGGCGTGCGCTGCTGTGGCTGACCGCCCCGCTCGCCCTCCTCATGGCCATCTCCAGGGTCTTCGTCGGCGTGCACTACCCGCACGACGTCCTCGCAGGCCTCGGGCTGGGCACACTCGTCGTCCTCGTCGCCGTACGGCTGGGCGCCGGGCCGATGACGCGGCTGACCGGGGCACTGCGCACCTCGTCGGCACCGGCGGTGCGGTGGGTGCTGGGGCCGGGCCCGGCGCTCGTCCCGTCGTACGAGACGGCCGCGCGCCGGTGAGCCGGGACGCACGGCGTACAGCCGGGCCAGGACGCACGCGCGCTGTTCAGCCTCGCCGCACGCGCGCCTCTGAGCCGCGGCCCTGTGCGTGTCGTCGAGCGGTGCGCACCCGCACCGCCGGCCGGTCGTTGGTCGTCCACCGACGGGCACTGCGGCCGCGGCCGGTCATGGCTCCACCAGCCCCGCCTCGTACGCCACGATCGCCGCCTGCACCCGGTTGCGTACGTCCAGCCGGTCCAGGACCGCGCTGACGTAGGCCTTCACCGTGCCCTCGACCAGGTGCAGCCGGGCGGCGATCTCCGGGTTGGACAGGCCCGCGCCGACCAGGCCGAGCACCTCGCGCTCACGAGGGCTCAGGATCGCCACCCGCGCGCGTGCCCGGGCCTCGCGGGTGAGGCGCCCGCCGCCGAGGCCCTCGGCGATGACGTACCAGGCCACCTTGGGCGAGAGAAACGCGGCGCCTGCGGCGACCGCCCGCACTCCCGCCAGCAGTTCGTACGGATCTCCGGACTTCAGCAGGAAGCCGGTGGCGCCACCGCCGAGGGCGCGGGTCACGTAGGCGCCCTCGGAGAAGGTGGTGAGCATCGCGACGGCCGTTCCGGGCACGGACCGCACGATCTCCTCCGCCGCCCCGAGGCCGTCCAGGCGGGGCATGCGGATGTCCAGCAGGGCGACGTCCGGGCGGTGCGCGCGGGCCAGCTCGACCGCTTCGCGCCCGTCGCCCGCCTCGGCGACGACCTCCGTCCCTCCGCCACTGCCCAGGATGGCGCGCACCCCGGCCCGGACCATCGCCTCGTCGTCGGCCAGCAGCACCCGGATCGGTGGCCTGCTCGCGTCTCCTGTGCTCACCGTGCGAACTCCTCGTACTCTTCCCGGCCTTCGCCTGACATCCCGGCCCCGGGAACCACGTCCTTGGCGACCAGCCGCCCGGCATCGAAGCACAGTCTGAAGTGGTCCACGGAGACGAACAGTTCGCCGCTCGCGCGGTAGTAGCGGCACTCCGCTCCCCCGGGCGGAGCGGGAGCCCGGTCCTCGGGTGGGTCGTTCACATCGCGATCGGGCAGCACGCGTTCGACCTCGGCCATCGGGGCGCCCAGGCGCAGTTCCGTGTACGCGGCCGGTTCGAGCACCGAGTGCGTCTCGGCGTATGCGTACCAGCCGAAGGCGGCGCCGACGAGTGCGGCGCCCACGCCGGCCGCGGTGCCGAGGCCGATGGCGACCCGGCGGCGGACCTGGGTGAACGGCGCCCGGGCGGGGCGCGGAGGTGTGACGGCGGTCCGCTGCCGGGGGACGTACGCCCGCACCCGGAAGCCCTCCGCGTGCCGGCCCGCCTCGAACTCCCCGCCGACCGAGGTCACTGCGGCCCGCAGCCCGAGCAGGCCCGTACCGCCTCCGGAAGGCGGGGAACCGTCCTGTGTCGCCCGGCCACTGGTGATGGCGACGGCGGTGCCCGCCTCGCGTCCGGTGACCGCCACGACCACGGGAGCGCCCGGCGCGTGCCGTGCCGCGTTGGTCAGTGCCTCCCGGGTCACGCGGTGCAGCAGCCGCTCGGCGACGTCGCCGGGGTCCGTGGGCGGGTCGTGTCCGGCGGGCTCCCAGCGCACGGGGAGGCCCGAGTCAGCGGCGCGGGCGACGAGTTGCTCCAGGGTCTCGCCTGCCGGAGTCAACGGCACCGGCTCGTCGTCCTCGCGTAGAACACCGATGATGCGGTGCAGCCGATCGGTGGCGTCGGCGGCGGCCGCACGCAGGTCGGCCACCGCGGCCCGGTGTTCGTCGCCGAGGCCGTGGGCGACCTGGAGGGCACCCGCGCGCAGGGCGATGAGGCTCAGCTCGTGGCCGAGGGAATCATGCATGTCCTGGGCGATCCGGGCCCGTTCGCGCAGCCGGGCGCGCTCCTCGGCGAAGCGGGCCTCGTCCTCCAGTCGGGCGGCACGCAGCCACCCTGCCTCGGCCAGCTCACGGCTCTGCCGCCAATAGCGCCCGCCGAGCCAGGGAAAGACACAGCCGAAGAGCAGCGTGCCTGTCATGACGAAGCACTCGGGGGCCGGGTCGACGCCGACGAGCGCGCTTCGCGCGGCGCCCACGCAGCCGATGGCCGCGAAGCCCACCAGGGCCGGGCGTGCGCGGCCCGCCCGCAGCCCGAGCAGCAGTGCGCACATGCCGAGGGCGGGGCCGTAGGAGACGGTGAACAGGGCCGGAGCGGCGGCGAGGCTCAAGGCTGCCACCAGCCCGAGGGCAACCAGAGGAAGCCGCCGGGACACGACGGCGGCCCCTGCCAGCACGACCACACCGACCGCCTGCTGCCAGCCCGGCCGTGGCTCGTTCAGCCCGACCCGGTCCGCCGCGAGCGCCGGGACGGCGAATGCGGCCCAGAGGAGGGCACCACGGGCGACAGAGGCCGGGCCAGGACGTTCCATGCGCCTGACGCTACAAGCGCCCGACCCGCCCGCACTGCTGTCGATCGTCAGGTAGCTGTCTCTTCAGGGGTGGCGGTATGCCCGAAGAGGGGCCTCTGCGTGGCACCATCGAGAGGCCATGACTGCTCCCACGAAACCCCCGCACCCCACCGCCGCCTTGTCCACCCTCTCCAGCACCCCCTCCGGCCCGGCCCTCGGAGGGAACCTGCACTCCCCCGTCATCGACTGGTTCGGCGAACACGCCCGTGACCTGCCGTGGCGGCGCCCCGAGGCCGGGGCGTGGGGGGTGATGGTCAGCGAGTTCATGCTGCAGCAGACGCCGGTGAGCCGTGTGCTGCCCGTCTACGAACAGTGGCTGGAGCGCTGGCCGCGCCCGGCCGACCTGGCCAGGGAGGCGCCCGGCGAGGCCGTCCGTGCCTGGGGGCGGCTCGGTTACCCCCGCCGCGCTCTGCGGCTGCACGGCGCCGCCGTCGCCATAACGGAACGGCACGGCGGTGACGTACCGGCCGACCACGCCCAGCTGCTGGCGCTGCCCGGCATCGGCGAGTACACGGCCGCCGCCGTCGCGTCCTTCGCCTACGGGCAGCGGCACCCGGTGCTGGACACCAACGTGCGCCGGGTCTTCGCCCGCGCGGTCACCGGCGTGCAGTACCCGCCGAACGCCACCACCGCCGCCGAGCGCAGGCTGGCCCGCGCGCTGCTGCCCGAGGACGAGCCGACCGCCGCCCGCTGGGCTGCCGCCTCCATGGAGCTGGGCGCGCTGGTGTGCACGGCGAAGAGCGAGTCGTGCCACCGTTGCCCGATCGCCGCGCAGTGCGCGTGGCGGCTGGCGGGCAAGCCGGAGCACGACGGTCCGCCGCGCAAGGGGCAGACCTACGCGGGCACCGACCGTCAGGTGCGCGGGCGGCTGCTCGCCGTGCTGCGGGAGGCCCCCGGGCCCGTCCCGCAGGCGGCCCTGGACCGGGTGTGGCACGAGCCGGTGCAGCGGGCCCGCGCCCTCGACGGTCTCGTCGCCGACGGTCTGGTGGAGCCGCTGGCGGGCGGTTCCTACCGGCTGCCGCTCACCTGACGTACAGACACGTCACAGCCGCGGATCGTCGCGCGTAACGGAGACGGGGTGGACAAATCACCCCTAATCCGCCTCAACACCCCCACCGCCCTGCCTCGTTCGGACTTCCGTTACACAACCGACGGACAGCCGAGCGCTGGCCGCAGGCTGCTTCGGACAGCGCCGTGACAACGCCTCCGTACCTTCAGATGCGTTCCCGGAAGACACGGGACGACTGAGGACCACAGGCAGTGCACGGGCGGCGGGAGCCGGCCCGAAACGGGGAAACGGGAGGCGGTTCACCATGGCGCAGGGCGAGGTGCTCGAGTTCGAGGAGTACGTCCGCACCCGGCAGGACGCGCTGCTGCGCAGTGCCCGCCGCCTGGTCCCGGACCCGACGGACGCGCAGGACCTGCTGCAGACGGCGCTGGTACGGACGTACGGCCGGTGGGAGACCATCGAGGACAAGCGGCTGGCCGACGCCTATCTGCGCCGGGTGATGATCAACACCCGCACGGAGTGGTGGCGGGCGCGGAAGCTGGAGGAGGTCCCGACCGAGCAGCTCCCGGACGCCTCGGTCGACGACGCCACCGAGCAGCACGCGGACCGCGCTCTGCTCATGGACATCCTGAAGGTCCTCGCCCCGAAGCAGCGCAGTGTCGTGGTGCTGCGACACTGGGAGCAGATGTCCACGGAGGAGACGGCCGCCGCCCTCGGCATGTCGGCCGGAACGGTCAAGAGCACGCTGCACCGGGCGCTCGCCCGGCTCCGCGAGGAGCTGGAGTCCCGCGACCTGGACGCACGCGCGCTGGAGCGTGAGGAGCGGGAGCGGTGCGCGGCCTGACCGGCGAGGGTTCTGCACGGACCCGGGGCAGTATCCAGGCGGTGAGCACGGCCCTGGCCGTGCCCACCGCCATCGCCCTTTTGGTGTCCGGGTGCGGTGCCGGCGGCACCGGCGCCCGTGACGAGGGCCCGGCGCACGCCGACTCGGTGGCGGGCGCCGCCGCGACGCCGTCCGCCGCACCGTCGAAGTCGCCCGACGCCGTGAACGCGGTCAAGCTCGTCAAGGACGACCCGAAGGTCGCGCCCGAGGTGAAGCGCGAGCTGAAGCCGTGCGTGGCCAACGAGTACCCGGTCGACGTCTCCTACGGCAATCTGACCGGAGGCTCCGCGGACGACGTCGTCGTCAACGTGCTGACCTGCGGTGACGCGGTGGGCGTCGGCAGTTACGTGTACCGCGAGCAGGGCGGCGCGTACGAGAACGTGTTCACGTCCGAGGAGCCGCCGGTCTACGCGGAGATCGACCGCGGCGACCTGGTGGTGACCAAGCAGGTGTACGACAAGGGTGACCCGGTGTCGAGCCCGTCCGGGGAGAACGTGATCACGTACAGATGGACCTCCGGCCGCTTCGCCGAGAAGTACCGCACGCACAACGACTACGGGAAGGTCGCCGGCGACAGCGCGACGCCGGTGCCGTCGAGCTGACGCGGGCGGGGGCCGCGTGAACCGATCGGGGCACGTGGGCCGATCCTTGGGTGAACGCATCACGGGGACCGTGCGTCCCACCAGTAGAACGCATCCTCAACAACCGAACGCGCGTCCCTAATGTGGAACGCACCCCCACGAACCACAGAGGACAGAGAGCACCGGGATGGCAGACCAGACCCACGTCCTGTTCGTCGAGGACGACGACGTCATCCGTGAGGCCACGCAGCTCGCCCTGGAACGGGACGGCTTCGTGGTCACCGCCATGCCCGACGGGCTGTCGGGTCTGGAGGCGTTCCGGGCGGACCGCCCCGACATCGCGCTGCTCGACGTCATGGTGCCCGGCCTCGACGGGGTCAGCCTGTGCCGACGGATCCGGGACGAGTCGACCGTACCGGTGATCATGCTGTCGGCCCGGGCCGACTCCATCGACGTCGTGCTGGGCCTGGAGGCGGGCGCCGACGACTATGTGACCAAGCCGTTCGACGGTGCCGTCCTGGTCGCCCGGATCCGCGCGGTGCTGCGCCGCTTCGGGCACGCGGGCGGCGGCCGCAGCGAGGAGCCGGCCGCCCCGGCGAGCGGCGGAATCCTGGCCTTCGGGGACCTGGAGGTCGACACCGAGGGCATGGAGGTCCGGCGCGCCGGGCAGCCGGTGGCGCTGACGCCGACCGAGATGCGGCTGCTGCTGGAGTTCTCCTCCGCTCCGGGCACGGTGCTCTCCCGCGACAAGCTGCTGGAACGGGTGTGGGACTACGGCTGGGGCGGGGACACCCGCGTCGTCGACGTGCATGTGCAGCGGTTGCGGCAGAAGATCGGCCAGGACCGGATCGAGACGGTCCGTGGCTTCGGCTACAAGTTGAAGGCCTGAGCAGGGGCAGGGGTATGAGGGGGCACTTCCGGCGCCTGGTCGCCGCGGGCTTGGAGCGTGCGGGCATCCGCACGGGCCTCAGATGGAAGCTGAGCGCCGCCATCGCCCTGGTGGGCGCGCTGGTGGCGATCGCGCTGAGCCTCGTGGTGCACAACGCCGCCCGGGTCTCGATGCTGGACAACGCGCGCGATCTCGCCGACGAACGGATCATGATCGCCCAGCGCAACTTCGAGTTGTCCGGGCGGATGAACTTCCCCAACACCAAGATCAACGACCCGGATCTGCCGCATGCGCTGCGGGAGCGGGTCGAGGCGGGCCGGCGGGCGACGTACGTGGCGGACCGGCCGGGTGACGTGCCCGACATATGGGCCGCCGTGCCGCTGAAGAACGGGCAGGTGATGTCGCTGCACTCGGGCTTCACCGACCGCAGCTCGGACATCCTCCAGGACCTCGACCAGGCCCTGCTCATCGGGTCCATCGCGGTCGTCCTCGGCGGCAGCGCGCTCGGGGTGCTGATCGGCGGGCATCTCTCGCGGCGGCTGCGCAAGGCCGCCATCGCGGCCGGCCAGCTCGCCGGCGGCGAGACGGACGTGCGCGTGCGGGACGCCATGGGCGGGGTCGTGCGGGACGAGACCGACGACCTGGCCAGCGCGGTGGACGCCATGGCGGACGCGCTGCGGCAGCGCATCGAGGCCGAGCGGCGGGTCACCGCCGACATCGCGCACGAGCTGCGCACCCCGGTGACCGGGCTGCTGACCGCCGCGGAACTGCTGCCGCCCGGGCGCCCCACCGAGCTGGTGCTGGACCGGGCGAAGGCCATGCGCACGCTGGTCGAGGACGTGCTGGAGGTGGCCCGGCTGGACGGGGCCTCCGAGCGGGCGGAGCTGCAGGACCTCATGCTGGGGGAGTTCGTCGCCCGGCGGGTGGCGGCCAAGGATCCCGCCATCGAGGTGCGCATCGTGCACGAGTCGGAGGTGACCACCGACCCGCGCCGCCTGGAGCGCGTCCTGTTCAACCTCCTGGCCAACGCGGCCCGGCACGGCAAGCCGCCCATCGAGGTCAGCGTCGAGGGCCGGGTCATCCGGGTGCGCGACCACGGCCCCGGCTTTCCCGAGGACCTGCTCGCCGAGGGGCCGAGCCGCTTCCGCACGGGCAGCAAGGACCGGGCCGGGCAGGGCCACGGACTCGGTCTGACCATCGCCGCCGGGCAGGCCCGGGTGATGGGCGCCCGGCTGACCTTCCGCAACATCCGCACCCCCGGGACACCGGAGCATCTGCCGGCCGAGGGCGCGGTCGCCGTGCTGTGGCTGCCGGAGCACGCGCCGACGAACACCGGGAGCTATCCGATGCTGCCGGGCTCGTGAGTCTTCCGGGCCTTCGGGGCCGGCCGCACCGACGTGGTCAGCAGGACCAGTCCTGGTCCATATCGAGGCCGCCCTGGCGGGGCTGGGTGAACGAGAACCAGTTGCCGGAGTCGTCGCGGAACAGCGCCTCCGTGCCGTAAGGGCGCTCCTGCGGCTCCTGGAGGAACTCAACGCCCTTGTCCTTGAGCTTCTTGTAGTCGCCGTGGATGTCGTCGGTGGTCAGCACGCCCGCGCCGAGCGCGCCCTTCGTCACCAGTTTGCGGAGCATCTCGGCGGACTCGGGGTCCATCGCGGGTCCGCCGGGCACCATCAGCGTCAGCTCGACGTCGGGCTGGTTCGGCGAGCCGACCGTGAGCCAGCGCATGCCGCCCTCGCCCATGGTCATGTCCGTACGCACCTCCAGGCCCAGTTTCTCCGTGTAGAACTCCTTGGCCCGGTCCTGGTCGAGGACCCAGACGGTCGAGATGGCGAGTCCCTTGATCATGGCGTGCTCCTGCTCTGGCGCTGCGGCCGGTGGTGCCTGCCCTGCCACGGTAGGCAGCGGGGGTGTCAGCCCGCTTCTCCGGAATTGCGGTGCTCGCCGGCGCCGGGCGCGGGACGGAAACCACCGGCCCAGAGCATGGCGTAGCAGCCGGGTATGAGGGCGGCTCCCCGGCCCACGTGCTTCGTCCGGTACTCGCTGGGGGTGAGACCCGTCCAGGTCTTGAAGCGCGCCGAGAACGTGCCGACGCTGCTGAAGCCGACCAGGTGGCAGATCTCCGTCACCGACAGGTTCGCCGTGCGCAGCAGGTCCTCGGCGCGGTCTATCCGGCGGTGCGTGAGGTACTGGCCGGGGGTCTCGCCGTACGCCTCCTTGAAGGCGCGGATGAAGTGGTAGCGCGAGTACCCGGCGTGGGCGGCGACGGTGTCCAGGTCGAGGTCAGGGTCCGCCCAGTCCCGGTCCATGACGTCCTTGGCGAGCCGCATCCGCCGCGTCCTGTCCATGGGGTCGATGGTGGCACGGGGGTCTGACAGCGGCCCCGCCGGCGGCCGGGCATCTCGCGGCCGGGCATGACGAGGCCCCCGGGCGGACACTCCCGGGGGCCTCGTACGGTGCGGTCAGACGGCCTCGACCATGGGCGGCTGCGCCGCCGGGGTGTCCGGCTTGCCGTCCTCCTTGGGTCCCGCTCCCTTCAGCGGCACCTCCTTGACGAACACGGCCGCCACGAGGGCGACCACCGCCACCACGGCCCCGAGCAGGAACGCCGAGTGCGTGCCGGCGGAGACCGCGTGCTGGTACGCCTCCCGGACCAGCACCGGCAGCTTCTGCATACTCTTCCAGTCGAGCTGCGCCGACTGCTCGGTCACCTTGGAGCCCAGCGCCCCGGCCCGCTCGCTCATGACGTCCTGGACACGGTTGTTGAACAGCGCGCCCATGATCGCGACACCGAAGGAGGAGCCGAGGGTGCGGAAGAGCGTGGTGGAGGAGGACGCGACGCCCATGTCCTTCATCTCCACGCTGTTCTGGGCGACCAGCATGGTGATCTGCATCAGGCAGCCCATGCCGAGCCCGACCACGGCCATGAAGATGCCGGACGTCAGACGGGAGGTGCCGGTGTCCATCGTGGACAGCAGGTACAGCCCGACGATCATCAGCGCGCTGCCGAGGACCGGGAAGACCTTGTACTTGCCGGTGCTCGTGGTCACCCGCCCGGCGACCATCGAGGTCACCAGCATCGCGCCGAGCATCGGCAGGAGCAGCAGCCCGGAGTTGGTCGCGGAAGCGCCCTGCACGGACTGCTGGTACAGCGGCAGGAAGAGCGTGGCACCGAACATCACGAAGCCGGTGATGAAGCCGATGACCGACATCAGCGTGAAGTTCAGGCTGCGGAAGATGTGCAGCGGGACCACCGGCTCCGCGGCCCGGGTCTGCCAGAACACGAACCCGACCAGCGCGGCGACCCCGATGCCGATCAGCTCCATGATCCGCGCGGAGCTCCACGCGTACTCCGTGCCTCCCCACGTCGTCACCAGCACGATCGCGGTGATGCCGACGGTCAGCAGCGCGGCGCCCAGGTAGTCGATCCGCGCCTTGGAACGCTTCCTCGGCAGGTGCAGCACGGCACTGACGGCGATCAGCGCGACCACGCCGAGCGGCAGGTTGATGTAGAAGGCCCAGCGCCAGCCCCAGTTGTCGGTGATCGTGCCGCCGACCAGCGGGCCTCCGATCATCGCCAGCGCCATGACACCGGCCATCATGCCCTGGTACTTGCCGCGCTCCCGGGGCGGGATCAGGTCACCGATGATCGCCATGACGCCGACCATCAGACCGCCGGCGCCGAGGCCCTGCACCGCGCGGAAGCCGATCAGCTCGCCCATGTTCTGGGCCATGCCGCTGAGCGCGGAGCCGATCAGGAAGATCACGATGGACGACAGGAACGTGCCCTTGCGTCCGTACATGTCGCCGAGCTTGCCCCAGAGCGGAGTGGAGGCCGCGGTCGCGAGGGTGTAGGCGGTGACGACCCAGGAGAGGTGTTCGAGCCCGCCCAGCTCACCGACGATCGTCGGCATCGCGGTGCCGATGATCATGTTGTCGAGCATCGCGAGCATCATCGCGATCATCAGTGCGAGCAGCACGACCCGTACGCTCTTGGGCTGTTTCTCCTCGCCGGCGTCTGCCGCCGCTGTGTCCGTGTTGTCCGCCATCGCTTCCCACTCCCCCAGCTACCGCTACTTACTTGTCGACCGGCTAGTGACTACACTCGGAAGTTAGCCGCGGAACTAGCCGGGCGTCAAGTAAGTTTTATGGAAAGCGGACGGCGTAGGAGGATGGGCGGCACCATGGACGGCACCAGGCAGCGGCGCCGCGGGAACACCCGCCGGCGCATCCAGGACGTGGCCCTCGAACTCTTCGCGGAGCACGGCTACGAGAAGACCTCCCTGCGCGAGATCGCGGAGCGCCTGGAGGTCACCAAGGCGGCGCTCTACTACCACTTCAAGACGAAGGAAGAGATCCTCGTCAGCATCTTCGAGGACCTCACCCAGCCGATCGAGGACCTGATCGAGTGGGGCCGGCAGCAGCCGCACACCCTCGCGACCAAGCAGGAGATCATCCGCCGCTACGCCGACACGCTCGCCGGGGCGGCACCGCTGTTCCGCTTCATGCACGAGAACCAGGCGACCGTACGCGACCTGCGGATCGGCGAGTCCTTCAAGGAGCGCATCCACAACCTGCGCGACATCATCGTCGACCCGGACGCGGACCTGGTCGACCAGGTCCGCTGCGCCAGTGCGATCTTCACGCTGCACGCCGGCATGTTCCTGCTCCAGGACATGGGAGACGACCCCGAGGAGAAGAACAAAGCCGTCCTCGAGGTCGCCACGGACCTGGTGACCCAGGCCCACCGGGGAGCCGGAGGCTCCTGATCGGCCCGCGCGGTCAGACGGGTCAGACCGTCACGCCCTTGGCGCGCAGGAACTTCACCGGGTCGACCGCCGAGCCGTAGTTCGGGGTCGTGCGGATCTCGAAGTGCAGGTGCGGGCCGCTGGAGTTGCCGGTGTTGCCGGACTTGGCTATCTCCTGGCCGGTCTTGACGATCTGGCCGACGCGCACCTCGACCTTCGACAGGTGGGCGTACTGGGAGTACGTGCCGTTGCCGTGCTTGATGACGACGGCGTTGCCGTACGCGGGGCCGTCACCGGCGCCGTTGCCGCCGGCCTTGACCACGGTGCCGCCGTGGGTGGCGACGACCTGGGTACCGCTCGGCACGGCGAAGTCCTGGCCGCTGTGCTTGTGCGCCCACATGCCGCCGTTCTGGGCGAAGCTCGCGGAGAGCGTGTACTTCTTCACCGGGTCGACCCAGGACGGCTTGGCCTTCTTGGCCGCGGCCTTCTTCTCGGCCGCCTTCTTGGCGGCGGCGGCCTTGGCGGCCTTCTCGGCCTTCACGGCCTCGGCCTTCGCGACCTTGGCCTGGGCGGCGGCCTGCGCCTGGACGGCACTGGCGGCCCCGGACGCGGCCGTGGTGTCGGCGGCGGACGCGACCCCGGCTCCCAGTGCGACCGAGACACCAAGGCCGGCGGCCAGCACGGTCGCACGGGTGCGGAGCTGGGACGTACGGGAAGAACGGGACGTGACGCGCTGGGACATCGAAACCTCGTATGGAAGGGGACGGAGAAAACCACCCGGCGCACAACCGCTCGCCGTGTGGCCATCCCTTGGTAACCCGAGGTCCGACAAACGCCCAAAAACGTGATCTACGACGCTAGTTAGTAATTTGGTTCAGTGTTCTACGTCTCTTGACAGAGCAGTCATTCGGGACGAATCAGGACACTAGCCAGCACTTTCACTCGCATCAGGGGGAAAGAATCCCTTTTCTCCCGGTCCGTTATCCACTATTCCAGCTAGTAACGGACATATCGCCTGTGCGCCATGTCACCGGGGACCCTCTCCGGCCATTCAGAAAATGTGGCGCAGGCCTCTAGGCGCCTACCGTCCGGTAACCCTACGGTTCCCTTCACGCCACCCTCGAGCACGAGCATGCACACGACATGTTGGCAGCGTCACGGACGTGAGAGGACCCCCACGACATGCAGACCCGACGCCCCTGGTTGCGCCGCGCATCAGTGACCGCCGTCTCGGCGGCAGCCCTCGTGGCGATGGCCGCACCGGCCGACGCCGCGACCGCCGCACGGGCCTCCACGGCCACCGCCACGGCCACGGCCGCGGACGTCGACTACGGCACCTGGCAGAAGGACTGCCAGGCCGTGATGGCCCAGGCGCTGCCCTATCTGAAGCAGCGGATCGCGGCCACGAAGCCGGGCGAGAAGCAGGCGATCGTCTTCGACATCGACAACACGGCACTGGAGACGGACTTCGGCTTCGCCTATCCGCAACCGGCCAACAAGCCGGTCCTGGAGGCCGCCAGATACGCACAGGAGCGCGGCGTCGCCCTGTTCTTCGTGACGGCCCGGCCGGACATCATCGCCTCGTTCACCCAGTACAACCTGAAGCAGACCGGCTACCAGGTCTCCGGACTCTACGTCCGCAACTTCATCGATCTCTTCAAGAACGTCGCCGACTACAAGACGGCCCAGCGCGTCGACGTCGAGAAGAAGGGCTACACGATCATCGCGAACATCGGCAACAGCGCCACCGACCTGTCGGGCGGCCACGCCGAGAGGACGTTCAAGCTGCCGGACTACGACGGGCAGCTGTCCTAGGGCCTGTCGTTCGGATCAGCCCGCAGGCATGCGAGAGGGGCCGGTGCTGTTCAGCACCGGCCCCTCTCCGTGGGTCGTTACGCTCAGGCGTCCTTGCTCAGGTTCGGGCCAGTGCCACCGGCCGCCTGCTCGATCGGCGGGACGTCCGGAAGAGCCGCCTTCTCCTCGCCGCGGAAGGTGAAGGTCTTGGTCTCACCCTCGCCCTCCGTGTCGACGACCACGATGTGACCGGGGCGCAGCTCGCCGAAGAGGATCTTCTCCGACAGCGAGTCCTCGATCTCGCGCTGGATGGTGCGACGCAGCGGACGCGCGCCCAGCACGGGGTCGTAGCCCTTCTTGGACAGCAGTTCCTTGGCGGACTGGGAGAGCTCGATGCCCATGTCCCGGTCCTTCAGGCGCTCGTCCACCTTGTCGATCATCAGGTCGACGATCTTGAGGATGTCGTCCTGGCTGAGCTGCGGGAAGACGACCACGTCGTCGACGCGGTTGAGGAACTCGGGCCGGAAGTGCTGCTTGAGCTCGTCCGAGACCTTGTTCTTCATGCGCTCGTAGTTGGACTTCGTGTCGCCCTGGGCGGCGAAGCCCAGGTTGAAGCCCTTGGAGATGTCCCGGGTGCCGAGGTTGGTCGTCATGATGATGACCGTGTTCTTGAAGTCCACGACCCGGCCCTGGGAGTCGGTCAGGCGACCGTCCTCCAGGATCTGCAGCAGCGAGTTGAAGATGTCCGGGTGGGCCTTCTCGACCTCGTCGAACAGGACGACCGAGAACGGCTTGCGGCGGACCTTCTCGGTGAGCTGGCCGCCCTCCTCGTAGCCCACGTAGCCGGGGGGCGAACCGAAGAGGCGCGAGACCGTGTGCTTCTCGCTGAACTCCGACATGTCGAGGGAGATCAGCGCGTCCTCGTCGCCGAAGAGGAACTCGGCGAGCGCCTTGGACAGCTCGGTCTTACCGACACCGGACGGGCCGGCGAAGATGAACGAGCCACCGGGGCGCTTCGGGTCCTTCAGACCGGCACGCGTACGGCGGATCGCCTTCGACAGCGCCTTGACGGCGTCGTTCTGGCCGATGACCCGCTTGTGGAGCTCGTCCTCCATGCGCAGCAGACGCGAGGACTCCTCCTCGGTCAGCTTGAAGACCGGGATGCCGGTGGCGGTCGCGAGGACCTCGGCGATCAGCTCGCCGTCGACCTCGGCGACGACGTCCATGTCGCCGGCCTTCCACTCCTTCTCCCGCTTGGCCTTGGCGGCGAGGAGCTGCTTCTCCTTGTCGCGCAGGGAGGCGGCCTTCTCGAAGTCCTGCGAGTCGATCGCGGACTCCTTGTCGCGGCGGACGCCGGCGATCTTCTCGTCGAACTCGCGCAGGTCCGGCGGCGCGGTCATCCGGCGGATGCGCATCCGGGAACCGGCCTCGTCGATCAGGTCGATCGCCTTGTCCGGCAGGAAGCGGTCCGAGATGTACCGGTCGGCCAGCGTGGCGGCCTGGACCAGCGCCTCGTCCGTGATGGAGACGCGGTGGTGGGCCTCGTACCGGTCGCGCAGACCCTTGAGGATCTCGATCGTGTGCGGCAGGGACGGCTCCGCGACCTGGATGGGCTGGAAGCGGCGCTCCAGGGCGGCGTCCTTCTCCAGGTGCTTGCGGTACTCGTCCAGCGTGGTCGCACCGATGGTCTGCAGCTCACCGCGGGCCAGCATCGGCTTCAGGATGGAAGCCGCGTCGATGGCGCCCTCGGCGGCACCCGCACCGACCAGCGTGTGCAGCTCGTCGATGAACAGGATGATGTCGCCGCGGGTGCGGATCTCCTTGAGCACCTTCTTCAGGCGCTCCTCGAAGTCACCGCGGTAGCGGGAGCCGGCGACCAGCGCGCCGAGGTCCAGGGTGTAGAGGTGCTTGTCCTTGAGGGTCTCGGGCACCTCGCCCTTGACGATGGCCTGGGCGAGGCCCTCGACGACGGCGGTCTTGCCGACGCCGGGCTCACCGATCAGGACCGGGTTGTTCTTCGTACGGCGGGACAGCACCTGCATGACCCGCTCGATCTCCTTCTCGCGCCCGATGACCGGGTCGAGCTTGGACTCACGAGCGGCCTGGGTGAGGTTCCGGCCGAACTGGTCGAGGACCAGGGACGTGGAGGGCGTGCCCTCGGCAGGACCGCCGGCGGCGGCGGTCTCCTTGCCCTGGTAACCGGAGAGCAGCTGGATGACCTGCTGCCGCACCCGGTTGAGATCTGCGCCCAGCTTCACGAGGACCTGGGCAGCGACGCCCTCGCCCTCGCGGATCAGGCCGAGCAGGATGTGCTCCGTGCCGATGTAGTTGTGGCCCAGCTGAAGGGCCTCGCGGAGCGACAGCTCCAGGACCTTCTTGGCACGGGGGGTGAAGGGGATGTGGCCGGACGGGGCCTGCTGGCCCTGGCCGATGATCTCCTCCACCTGCTGGCGGACCGCCTCGAGCGAAATCCCGAGGCTCTCAAGGGCCTTGGCGGCGACACCTTCACCCTCGTGGATCAGGCCCAGGAGGATGTGCTCAGTGCCGATGTAGTTGTGGTTGAGCATCCGGGCTTCTTCCTGAGCCAGGACGACAACCCGCCGCGCGCGGTCGGTGAACCTCTCGAACATCGTTAATCGCTCCTCAGAGCGGTCAGGCAGTGGGGGGAACTTCCCCTCCCTGTCCTTCCGCAGCTTAGTCCCGCAAGCGGGGACCGCTCATTCCAACTGCCGACACCGTCGATGGCCTCCTGACCCGTGACGCCGACATCTGCTCCAACCCGATGGTGCGAGACGATGTTCCCGCAGGCCAGGCGTATACCCCACTCGCCAGTACGCCGATGGCGAACGTGAGACGTCCTTTTCTGCGTGTCGCCCCCTCCCACTAGGGATGTCTTACCCGCGGGGACCGGAAGTCCATGCCGAGCGCCCCCGTTCCCTCCGCTACGGGCGAACAACCTTGCGCCTCCCCGCACCCCTTTCGCGCCCCCGATTCGCCACCGTGTGCACACACGACACCACCCAGCGTAACCTCGGGGTGCTTCCGGCTGTTGCACTTGGCATGTTCGGCGCCCCTCAGCCCGTGATCGCATCTTCGACCCCGCTCGTTCCGCTCCCCCGCCGGCCGCTGGACCCGGTCGGCACCAGCGGTCAGGTCCGGCGGTGGTACGAGAACGAACTTCAGTGGCCGACGGTGCCCGGTGATCCCCTGCGGCTGCTGGTGGGGGTGCGCTACGACGTCCTGGACGTGCCGGCGCGGGCCGGGCATGCGGCGCTGCGCCGCCGGGCTCCGGGCTCTCCCGTCGCCCTGCACGGCGACCGGATGCTGTTCCTGGTGGCCGCGGGCAGCGCCGGGGAACTTCCCGGGCTGCTGGAGTGGCTGGAGTGGGGGCGCCTGCCGCTGGATCTGGCGGCGATCGGTGCGGGCGGCCGCATGGCGGCGCCGTCGCCCCCGGCGTCGCACGAGGAAAGGGCGGCGCTGCTCGCGCGCGAGCCGTGCGCGCCGGGCGCCGGGCGGGCGGATGCGGATGCCCTCTCGGCCTGCGGCGCGGACCCACCGTTCAGGGACGGGTCACCGCCCTGTGACCCTGGTCCTCCCGTCGACCGGCCGTCTTGGCCGGGCCGGGTCGGTTCCCAGGGGGCCGCCGTGTGGCTGCGGCCCCCCGAGCCGGGATGCGAGGTCGAGGCCTCGCTGCCGACGCTGTCGGCGCTGGGGGGCGCTGGGGACGCCCCCGATCTCGTGCGGCTGGTGAGCGCGGTGGCCACCCAGTGCCACCGAATCCGGCTGATGCGCGCGTGCGCCCAGCCGCCGGCCATGCGTGCGCAGGGTCGGTAGTGCCGCTGTTCAGCCGTTGGCCTTCTCGTAAGCCTCGCGGATGGTCGCGGGAACACGGCCGCGGTCGTTGACCTCGTAGCCGTTCTCCTTCGCCCAGGCGCGGATCGCCGCGGTGTCCTGGCTGCCGCTCGAAGCCGCGCGCGTCTTTCCGCGCCCGCCCGAAGCACGGCCTCCGGTACGACGACCGCCCTTCACGTAAGGCTCGAGAAGGCCACGGAGCTTGTCCGCATTGGACGTGGTGAGATCGATCTCGTACGTCTTGCCGTCCAGCGCGAACGTCACGGTCTCGTCCGCCTCGCCACCGTCGAGGTCGTCGACAAGAAGGACCTGAACCTTCTGTGCCACCGGATTTCCTTTCATCGATATCTTCAGGGCCCGGGGTGTGCCGGCGTCCGCCGTATCGCCGTCCCCTGTTATATGCAGTACTGCAGTACCTCGGAAAGCAAACCGCTTTTGCCGGAAAAACACAAACCCCCGGCAGAGACCGGGAGCCCGGGCTCGGTCCGGAAACGTGCGCGTTTCGGACATAGGGCACCGGGGCAGGGCGGCCCTGCGGAATATGCCTTGACGAACCCGCCCGGCCCTCTTGCGACCGGCTAGTGCCCGACGATCACAGATGCAGAAGCATCCGGCTGTTGCCCAAGGTGTTCGGTTTCACTCGTTCGAGTCCCAGGAACTCCGCGACGCCCTCGTCATAGGAACGCAGCAGCTCCGCGTAGACATCCGTGTCGACGGGTGTCTCGCCGATCTCCACGAAGCCGTGCTTGGTGAAGAAGTCGACTTCGAAGGTCAGACAGAAAACGCGGCGAACACCGAGCCAGCGGGCGGTCTGGAGCAACTTCTCCAGCACCCGGTGCCCGACGCCCGCGCCCTTCAGGCCGGGCTTCACCGCGAGAGTGCGGACTTCCGCGAGGTCTTCCCACATCACGTGCAGCGCACCGCAGCCGACGACCTCGGCGTTGTCGTCCCGTTCCGCGACCCAGAACTCCTGGATGTCCTCGTAAAGCGTCACCGTCGCTTTGTCGAGCAGGATGCGGCCGCGCACGTAGGCGTCGAGGAGGCCGCGCACGGCCGGGACATCGCTGGTGCGGGCCCGCCGGACGGTGATGGCTTTTGCGGTGGCTTCGGGGCTCTTCGCGGACATGGCGGGACGCTATCGCCCGCCGGGATCCTGAGCGGAGGCGGGGTTCTCCTCGGGGCCTTCCCCGCGTTCCGGCCGTTCGGCCCGTTCCGCGGATTCCGACGGTTCGGTCGGTTCCTGGGTTTCGGGGCCCTGCACGATCCGTACCGCATCACTGAGAGACCGCCGTTGTTCCTCGCTCATCATGCCGAAGAAGGCGACGAGAGCGGCGGCGGGGTTGTCGCTCTGCGACCAGGCGTCGTTCATGAGGGCGGCCGCGTAGGCGGCGCGGGTGGAGACCGCCTCATATCGATAGGCACGCCCTTCCGCCTCGCGGCGCACCCAGCCCTTCTGATGGAGATTGTCCAAAACGGTCATCACGGTGGTGTACGCGATGGACCGCTCCTTCTGAAGATCTTCCAGGACTTCTCGAACGGTCACCGGGCGGTTCCACTTCCACACCCGCGACATGACCGCGTCTTCGAGTTCTCCCAATGGGCGAGGCACAGCTCAGAACAATAGTGGGAGATCCCGGTAATGGCGTGGCGGACGTGCGCTTCACCGGCGAACGGGAACAAAAAGGGCGTACGGCTCGGAAGCGCGGGCGCCGCGGGGTGCGGGTCCGCCGAGTCGTACGCCCTCGGAAGGGGGTGGGTCAGGCGTCGGTCTTCGAGGGCGCCGTGCCGGACTGGTGGGCGCCCTCCACGCGCGCGAGGGCGGCGTCCACGGCCGCGTCCTCCTTGGCCTTGTTGGCGCCGCCCTGGGTCTTCACGATCACCCGGATCACGCCGATGAAGAAGACGGCCATGACGGCCGGGGGCAGCAGCGCGGAGACGTAGTCCATGGATCCAGGGTAGCCACGTCAGCCCGCGGCGAGCTGCTGGGGGTTCGCCGGTGGTGGCGGGGCCGGCTTGCGGCGCGGGAAGACCTCGCCCGGGGTGGGGATCGGGCGGGAGGGCTTGGGGGTGCCGGGGGCGGGGGCCGGGGCGGGCTTGGGAGGCGCCGGCTTGCGTGCGGGCTTCTTCTCGGGCTGCTTCTCCGGGCCGTCCGCAGCGGCGTCACCGGGGGCACGGCGGCCACCGGGGATCACCAGGAGACGGGTGCCGGTGCGGGAGCGGGAGCCGGGAACGGCGGCCACCGGGGCGGGCACGGCGGCCACCGGGGCGGTCGTGCAGCGGTCCAGGAGGGCCGCTGCGGCGGGATTGCCGCGCAGGGCGCGCAGGGCGGCGACGTCGTCGGGGAGGGGGCGGTAACCGGCACCCAGGGCCTCGTCGAGGAGTGCGAGGTAGCCGGCGGCGGTGCCGGGGAGGGCGGCGCGGTACCGGCCCAGGTCGGCCACGAGGAAGGCGCGCAGCCTGGCCCCCTCCCGCAGCGCCTCGTCGAGCGACTCTGCGAGACGGAGACAGTCCTGGACGTCGTCGGCCGAGGCGGGGGTGGGGTGGAGGGCGAGGGCGAGAGCGCGGCGGAGCACACGCAGCTCCTCCACGCCGAACGCCATGCCGCCGCGGGATCCGTATGGCGTGGGCATGCGGCGACGATACGCGCTAATCAGACAAATTGCGCATAGGGGGCGGGTGTGGCGTGGGGGACCACTCGTCTCGCCCAGAGCACCCGCCCGCCCCTCGGCACCTCACATGCGCGACACGTTCCGCTCGTACACCAGCCGCAGCCCGATCAGCGTCAGCCACGGTTCGTGCTCGTCGATCACCGACGACTCGCCCAGCACCATCGGGGCCAGCCCGCCCGTCGCGATGACCGTGACGTCGTCGGGGTCCTCCGACAGCTCGCGGGCCATGCGGTTGACGACGCCGTCGACCTGGCCGGCGAAGCCGTAGATGACGCCCGACTGCATCGCCTCGACCGTGTTCTTGCCGATGACGCTGCGGGGCCGCGCCACCTCGATCTTGCGGAGCTGGGCACCGCGGACACCGAGGGCCTCGACGGAGATCTCGATGCCGGGCGAGATGACCCCGCCGACGTACTCACCGCGCGCGCTGACGGCGTCGAACGTCGTCGCCGTGCCGAAGTCGACGACGATGGCGGGGCCGCCATAGAGCTCGACCGCCGCGACCGCGTTGATGATGCGGTCCGCGCCGACCTCCTTGGGGTTGTCCATGAGGATCGGCACACCCGTCTTGACGCCCGGCTCGACGAGGATCGCGGGCACGTCGCCGTAGTAGCGGCGGGTCACCTCGCGGAGCTCGTGCAGGACCGAGGGGACGGTGGCGCAGATGGCGATGCCGTCGATGCCGTCGCCCAGCTCGTCGCCGAGGAGCGGGTGCATGCCCATCAGGCCCTGGAGGAGGACGGCCAGTTCGTCGGCCGTGCGGCGCGCGTCCGTGGAGATGCGCCAGTGTTCGACGATCTCGTCGCCGTCGAACAGGCCGAGCACGGTGTGGGTGTTTCCCACGTCGATCGTCAGCAGCATGACCCCTACCGCCCCTACTCCGCCGGCCGCAGGTCCAGGCCGATGTCCAGGATCGGCGAGGAGTGGGTGAGGGCTCCGACGGCGAGGTAGTCGACGCCGGTGTCCGCGTACGCCTTGGCGTTGGCGAGGGTGAGGCGGCCCGAGGCCTCCAGGGCGGCGCGGCCGCGGACGACGGCGACGGCCTCCGCGCACTCGCCCGGCGTGAAGTTGTCCAGCAGGATCAGGTCGGCACCGGCGTCCAGGACCTCGCGGAGCTGGTCCAGGGTGTCGACCTCGACCTCGATGGGCACGTCCGGGAAGCGTTCGCGTACCGCCTGGAAGGCCTGGGCGACACCGCCCGCGGCGACCACGTGGTTGTCCTTGACGAGTGCCGCGTCCGAGAGGGACATGCGGTGGTTGACGCCGCCGCCGCAGCGGACCGCGTACTTCTCCAGGGAGCGCAGGCCCGGCGTGGTCTTGCGGGTGTCGCGGACCCTGGCCTTCGTGCCGTCCAGGACGTCCGCCCACGCGCGCGTGGCCGTCGCGATGCCCGACAGGCGGCACAGGATGTTCAGCGCGCTGCGCTCGGCCGTGAGGAGGTCGCGGGTGCGGGTGGTGACGGAGAGGAGCTTCTGGCCGGCTTCGACGCGGTCGCCGTCCTCGGCGTGGCGCTCGATCTCCAGCTCCTCCTCGCAGACCACCGAGATGACCGCCTCGGCGACGCGCAGGCCGGCCACCGTGCCCGCCTCGCGTGCGGTGAAGTCGGCCGTGGCCACGGCGTCCTCGGGGATGGTCGCCACCGTCGTCACGTCCACGCCGTGGGCCAGGTCCTCCTGGAGCGCCACGTTGGCGATGTCCTCGACCTCGACGGGGTCGAGACCGGCGTCGGCGAGGAGCTGGGCGAGCGCGGGGTCCAGGCCGCACTCCAGGTATGCCTCGCCGTCCGCGCCACAGGCGCAGCCGTCGCCGCAGCCTCCGGAGGAGGCGAGGGGAAGGTCGGGGGTGCTCACGTCGGTCACTGCTCCTGGGGGGCCTGGGTGGGGAGGGTCGGGGGGAAGTCTGTGGTGTCCGTGGTGCTCACGGCCAGCGTGCGGTCCGGATTCAGGGTCACGACGATGTGGCGCCGCCAGGCGGTGTCGTCGCGCTCGGGGCGGTCCTCGCGCCAGTGGCAGCCCCGGGTCTCCTCGCGCAGCAGGGCGGCGGCGACCAGGACGCGGGCCACGCACAGGAGGTTGGTGGCCTCCCAGGTGTCGACGCCGGCCTCGGCCGTCTTGCCGTGCTCGGCGAGGGCCTCCCGGGCGTCGGTGTGCAGGCGCTGGAGCTGGTCGGCGGCCTTGGTGAGGGACCCGGCCGAGCGCAGGACGCCCGCGCCGCCGGTCATGATCCGCTGGATCGTGAAGCGGGCCTCGGGGGTCTGCAGCGGGTGCTCGGGGATCTCCGGGTGCGGGACCGGCTGGGGCACGCGCGCGTGCAGGCCGTTCGCCACGATGTCGGCCGCGATGCGCTCGGCGTAGACGAGGCCTTCGAGCAGGGAGTTGGACGCCAGCCGGTTGGCTCCGTGCACGCCGGTGCAGGCGACCTCGCCGCACGCGTAGAGGCCGGGGACGGTCGTACGGCCGTGGGAGTCGGTGCGGACGCCGCCGGAGGCGTAGTGGGCGGCCGGAGCGACCGGGATGGGGTCCGTGACCGGGTCGATGCCGTGGGCGCGGCAGGAGGCCAGGATCGTCGGGAAACGGTGCTCCCACATCTCCGCGCCGAAATGCCGGCCGTCGAGGTACACGTGCTCGGCGTCCTGCTCCAGCATGCGGCGCAGGATGCCCTTGGCGACGATGTCGCGGGGGGCGAGTTCGGCGAGTTCGTGCTGCCCGACCATGAAGCGCACACCGTCGGCGTCGATCAGGTGGGCGCCCTCGCCGCGCACGGCCTCGGAGACCAGGGGCTGCTGGCCCTCCGCGTCCGGGCCCAGGAACAGCACGGTCGGGTGGAACTGGACGAACTCCAGGTCGCTGACCTCCGCGCCCGCCCGCAGCGCGAGCGCCACGCCGTCGCCGGTCGACACCGAGGGGTTGGTGGTGGCGGAGAAGACCTGGCCCATGCCGCCGGTCGCGAGGACCACCGCGGGGGCGTGGACGGCCCCGACGCCGTCGTGCTGGCCCTCCCCCATGACGTGCAGGGTCACACCGGCGGTGCGGCCCTCGGCGTCCGTGAGGAGGTCCAGGACGAGCGCGTTCTCGACGGTGCGCATGCCCCGCGCGCGGACGGCCTCGACCAGGGCGCGGGAGATCTCGGCGCCGGTGGCGTCACCGCCGGCGTGCGCGATACGGCGGCGGTGGTGGCCGCCCTCGCGGGTCAGTTCGAGGTCGCCCTCGGAGGACTCGTCGAACCGGGCGCCGGTCTCGATGAGGCGGCGTACGGCGCCGGGGCCCTCGGTGACCAGGAGCCGGACCGCGTCCGCGTCGCAGAGGCCGGCGCCCGCGACCAGGGTGTCGTCGAGGTGCTGCTCGGGGGTGTCGCCCTCGCCGAGCGCCGCGGCGATGCCGCCCTGGGCCCAGCGGGTGGAGCCGTCGTCGAGACGGGCCTTGGTGACGACGACCGTCCTCAGGCCCGCGGCCTCGCAGCGCAGGGCGGCGGTCAGGCCGGCGACCCCGGAGCCGACGACGATCACGTCCGCGGTGATGGACCACCCGGCGGCGGGCGCGTGCAGTCGTATGCCTGTGGTGGTCACGAGGCGGCTCCGAAGCTGGTGAAGGTGAGCGGGACGTTGTCGATCAGCCGGGTCGCCCCGACCCGGGCGGCGACGGCGAGGACCGCGTCGCCGGTGAAGTCGTCCCCGATCTCGGTGAAGTCGGACGGGTCCACCAGGGCGAGGTAGTCCAGCGCGAGCGGCGGTTCGAGGCGGGCGGCCTCGTCCAGGACCTGGCGGGCGGCGGCGCGGACGGCCGCCGGGCCGCCGGGGACGGCCGTCGCCACGGCGTGCGCGTCGGCCGCCGCACGGGACTCCCCTATGGCGCTGAGCGCCTCGGCACGCGCGCGCGTGGCGGGCACCTCGCGCGCCCGGGCCCGCAGTGCCTCCTGCGCGGCATGCCGGTCCTGGCCCGCGAACAGGGCACCGGACAGGGCGAGGGCGGTGCGCCGCTCGGCGGCCGACAGGTAGCGGTTGCGGCTGGACAGGGCCAGGCCGTCCTCCTCGCGGACGGTGGGCACCCCGACGATCTCCACGCCGAAGTTCAGGTCGCGCACCATGCGGCGGATCAGGGCGAGCTGCTGGGCGTCCTTCTGCCCGTACAGGGCGACGTCGGGGCGGGTGAGGTGCAGCAGCTTGGCGACGACGGTGAGCATGCCGTCGAAGTGGCCGGGGCGGGAGGAGCCCTCCAGGCGCTCGCCCATGGGGCCGGCGGTGATGCGGACCTCGGGCTCGCCGCCGGGGTAGACCTCGTCCACGGAGGGCGCGAACACGACGTCCGCGCCCGACTGTCCGGCGAGCTCGATGTCGGCGTCCAGGGTGCGCGGGTAGCGGTCGAGGTCCTCGCCCTTGCCGAACTGGAGCGGGTTGACGAAGACGGTGACGACGACCTCGCCGTCCGGCCCGGCGACGCTGCGCGCGGTGCGGATCAGCGTGGCGTGGCCCTCGTGCAGCGCGCCCATGGTCATCACCACCGCGCGGCGGCCCGCACGCACGCGTGCGTGCAGGTCGGCGGCGGTGCTGAGGAGGGTGGTGGTCATCGGGGGTCCCCTTCGCTGCCGTCGGTGCCGTCGGTCCCGTCGGCGAGTACCCCGAGGAGATCCTCGGCCAGTTCCGGCTTCAGCAGGCCGTGGGCCAGGGCCCGGTCGGCGGTCGCGCGGGCCATCGCCAGGTACCCGGCGACGGTCTGGGGGGCGTGCCGGCGCAGCTCCGTGACATGCGCGGCGACCGTGCCCGCGTCGCCGCGCGCGACCGGGCCGGTGAGGGCCGCGTCGCCGGAGCGCAGGGCGTTGTCCAGGGCCGCGCCGAGCAGCGGGCCGAGCATCCGGTCGGGGGCCGTGACGCCGGCCGCGCTCAGCAGCTCCATGGACTGGGCGACCAGCGTGACCAGGTGGTTGGCGCCCAGGGCGAGCGCCGCGTGGTAGAGCGGCCGGTTCTCCTCGGCGATCCACTCCGGCTCGCCGCCCATCTCGATGACCAGGGCCTCGGCGGCCAGGCGCAGTTCCTCGGGGGCGGTGACGCCGAAGGAGCAGCCGGCCAGCCGCTGGACGTCCACGGGCGTGCCCGTGAAGGTCATCGCGGGGTGCAGGGCGAGCGGCAGGGCGCCCGCGCGCAGGGCCGGGTCGAGGACTCGCGCCCCGTACCGGCCGGAGGTGTGCACGAGGAGCTGCCCCGGCCGGACGGATCCGGTGTCGGCGAGGCCGGTGACGAGGTCGGGCAGGGCGTCGTCGGGGACGGTCAGCAGCACCAGGTCGGCCCGCTTCAGGACCTCGGCGGGCGGCATCACCGGCACGTCGGGCAGCAGGTGCGCGGCGCGGCGCCGGGAGGCGTCCGAGACCGCGGAGACGGCGACCGGGCGGTGCCCGGCGAGCTGCAGGGACGCCGCGAGCGCGGGCCCCACACGGCCGGCGCCGACGACGCCGACGGTGAGCCGCGCGGGGCGGTCCTTGGGGTCTGGCTGTGGGGTTGTGTTCACTCGACGGCGGCCTTCCCGTTCCAGTCCGCTCCGGGTACCGGACGATTTCTCGTCATGTTAACGCGATCGGTTCGAGGGACGTTCGTCGTCCACAGGCTGTGCATGCCCGTGCGGCATTCCCGCCGGGGCGTCCGGAAATGCGGGCGTCCGGAAATGCGGATGCCCTGCCGCCCGCGCGCGCGGCAGGATCCGGGGCATGACGGATACGGCGGAACACGACGACCGGGTGACGGACGAGGACCGGGCCGCCCGGCTGCGCGAGCGGCGGCTGGCCGCCCATCACGGGGCCCGGCGGGTGTTCGCGCGCTTCGGCTTCCACCGGACCCTCCGGGAGCGCCTGGCGCTGCTGGAGGAGGCGGCGGACGTTCACGACCTCGACCAGTTGTCCGACGTGTACGGCGACGGTGTCGTCGAGGCGCTGGAGACGAAGGTGGCCGGGCTGCTCGGCACCGAGGCCGCCGCGTTCTTCCCGACGGGCACGATGGCCCAGCAGGTGGCCCTGCGCTGCTGGGCGGGCCGCACCGGGAACCCGGCCGTCGCCCTGCACGCGCTCAGCCATCCCGAGGTGCACGAGCGGAACGCGTTCAGCGAGGTCGGCCGGCTGCGGCCGGTGCGGCTGACGAGCGAGCCGCGGTT
This sequence comes from Streptomyces sp. NPDC126510, assembly GCF_040302345.1. Classification (NCBI taxonomy): domain Bacteria; kingdom Bacillati; phylum Actinomycetota; class Actinomycetes; order Kitasatosporales; family Streptomycetaceae; genus Streptomyces; species Streptomyces sp. NPDC126510. The sequence goes on from NZ_JBEORR010000015.1 coordinate 41,637, forward strand.
GCCGACCGCCGCCGAGGTGCGCGACTTCGAGCCCTTCGGGGCGCTGATGCTCGAACTGCCCCTCAGGGACGCCGGTTTCGTGCTGCCCTCCTGGGAGGAACTCACCGCGGTCGTCGAGGCCGCGCGGGACCGGGACGCGGTGGTGCACTTCGACGGGGCCCGCCTGTGGGAGTCCACGGTCCACTTCGGCCGCCCGCTGGAGGAGATCGCGGGCCTGGCGGACAGCGTCTACGTGTCGTTCTACAAGGCCCTGGAGGCCTTCGGCGGCGCGGCGCTCGCGGGCCCGAGGGAACTCGTCGAGGAGGCGAAGACCTGGCGGCACCGGTACGGCGGGATGGTCTTCCAGCAGTTCCCCACGGTGCTGTCGGCGCTGGTCGGGCTGGAGCGGCAGCTGCCCCGGCTGCCGGAGTACGTGGCTCACGCGCGCGTGGTGGCCGCCGCGATGCGCGAGGCGTTCGCGGCGGCCGGGGTGCCGTGGGCGCGCGTGCACCCGGAGGTGCCGCACACCCACGACTTCCAGGTGTGGCTGCCGTACGAGCCGGACGTCCTCGGGGAGGCGGCGGTCCGCATGGCCGAGGAGACGGGGGTCGTCCTGTTCGGCAACGGCTGGGACCGGGGCGGTCCCGGGCTGGCACTCACGGAGGTGCACGTGCGGGCCGACGGCCTGGAATGGAGTGCCGAGGACGTGAAGGCGGCGGTGGCGGAGTTCGCGGCCCGGCTGCCGGAACGGATCAGGTAGGGCGCCGCCACCGCCTCAGGGCGTCCCGGAGCCGGCGGCGGACCGGGCGGCCCGCCAGGGCGGCACGGAAGTGCCGTTCGTCGCGCCACTCCCGTACGACCTTCCAGTCGTCGGTGCCGGGGGCGGGCGGGCCGGGCTCGCCGAGGGACCGGGCGCGGTAGGTGTCGAGGAGGTACTGCTGCGTGACGCTCATGGTGAATCGCCTCTGCGGGACGGGGTGATGGAGGTCCGAAGGCTCCGCGGCTGCCCCGGTGGTCCCACCGTGCGTCCGAACCGTCAACGGCGTCGCGCCGATTGACGGGGCCCGTCAATCGGCGGGGGCGTTGTCGGTGGCCCGGTGCACCATGAGGGCATGAGCGTGCACATCGACATCGAGGGGCTGCGGCCCGAGGCGGTCGCCGTCGTGCCGTCGCCCCTGGCCGAACTCGGCATGGCCCTGCACGCGCTGTCCGAACCGGCGCACCACCCGGGCCTGCAGGGCTGGGTGACGGCGGTGACGGCCCGGCTCGACCCGCATCTGGCCGACCGGATGTGCGAGGCGGACTTCCTTTGGCGGACGACGTTCTCGGACCTGTTCCTGCCCTGGGCGGGCCTGCCGGACCGGCGCACGCTCCCGGGCGCGACCCTCGCCGAGGAGCTGGACCAGCTCGACAAGCTGTCCGACGAGCAGTTCGTGGACTCGGCACTGGAGTTCACGTGTGGCACCTGTTACGGCGAGTCCGGCTCGACGACGCTGTCCGACCCGGAGGCGCGGCGCCGGGCACTGGAGCTGGCCGCAGCGCGCGGTCCGCGGCAACTGCACTTCGGTGAGCGGCTGCTGGCGGACCCGCCCAGGATCCGGGCCTGGCTGCGGCAGTTCCTGCGGGACTGCGAGGAGGCGTTCTTCGCCGAGGCCTGGTCCCGGCTGCGCCACCAGCTCGCGGCCGACGCCCGGCACAAGACGGACCTGCTGCGGCGCAGGGGCCTGGCCGAGGGGCTGGCCGCGGTCTCGCCGGCGATCACGCTCGACGCCGCCGGCAGCCGGATCACGGTCGACAAGCTGGGCGACGGCCGTACGACCACGGGCGACGGCGGCCTGCTGCTCGTCCCGACGAGTCTCGGCTGGCCGCATCTGATGGTCCTGCACCGGCACGGCTGGCAGCCGGTGCTGCACTACCCGGTGGGCTCCCCGGAGCTCGCCGCACCGCAGGCGCTCGAACAGCTGGCCCTGCGGATGACCGCGCTGTCCCATCAGGTGCGGATGCGCATGTGCCGCCATCTGGCCCGCAGCGCGCACACCACCAGCGAGCTGGCGCAGGTGCTCGGCATGACGGCGCCGGAGATATCCCGGCACCTGGCCGTGCTGAAGAAGGCGGGCCTGATCACCACCCGCCGCCGCGGCCGCTACGTTCTGCACCAGCTGGACGTGACGGTGGTGGCCCGGCTCGGCAGCGAGTTCCTGGAAGGGATCCTCAGGTAACCGGCCCGGGCGGGCGGGTCAGCGGCCGAGGGGCAGCCCTACGCGCCGGCCGGCGCCGACGGGCGAGCACGGCCGGGTCGGCGCGGTCGGCCCGGCCCGGGCATGTCAGCCGTGCCCTCCGGCCCGCACCAGCCCCGTCTCGTAGGCCAGCACCACGACCTGCACCCGGTCCCGGAGCCCGAGCTTGGTCAGGATGCGGCCCACGTGCGTCTTCACGGTCGCCTCCGACAGCACCAGCCGCGCCGCGATCTCGCCGTTGGACAGCCCCTGCGCGACCAGCACCATGACCTCGCGCTCACGGTCGGTGAGCCGCTCCAGCTCCTTGTGCCGGGGCTGCTGGGTGCCCGGCAGCATCGGTGCGAAGCGGTCCAGCAGCCGCCGGGTGGTGGAGGGCGCGACCACCGCGTCCCCGCTGTGCACGGCCCTGATCGCGGTCAGCAGCTCGGCCGGCGGGACGTCCTTGAGCATGAAGCCGGAGGCGCCCGCCTTCAGCCCGGAGAAGGCGTACTCGTCGAGGTCGAAGGTGGTCAGGATGAGCACCTTCGGCGGGTCGGTGTCCGCGCAGATCCGGCGGGTCGTCTCCACCCCGTCGAGCTTCGGCATGCGGACGTCCATCAGCACCACGTCGACCTCGGTCGTCCGCAGTTCCTGGAGGGCCTCCACGCCGTCGCCCGCCTCCGCCACGACCTCCATGTCCGGCTGGGCGGCGAGCACCATCCGGAACCCGGTGCGCAGCAGCACCTGGTCGTCGACGAGCATCACGCGGATCGTCATCGGGCCTCTTCCATGTCGGGGTCGTTCACAGGGGTCGTTACGGGCGTTACAGGTGTCAGCGAGGGGCGTGCGGCGGCGTCAGTGCGCGGGTTTGAGCGGCAGCAGGGCACTGATGCGGAATCCTCCGCCCAGGCGCGGGCCCGCGTCCAGGGTGCCGCCGACCATACCGACCCGCTCGCGCATGCCGATCAGGCCGTGGCCCTGCCCGTCGAACCCGCCTTCCTCGTACAGCTCGTGCGGGGCGCCCTTGCCGTCGTCCTCGACGAGCAGGCCGAGGCCGTCGTCGAAGTAGACCAGGCGCACGCTCGCACCCGCGTTGGGCCCGCCGTGCTTGCGGGTGTTGGTGAGCGCCTCCTGCACGATGCGGTAGGCGGTGAGCTCGACGCCGCTGGGCAGCGGGCGGGGCGTGCCCTCGATCTTGAAGTCGACGGGCAGTCCGTGTCCGCGGCACTGCTCGACCAGGTCCTCGATCTGCTGGACGTCGGGCTGCGGTACGTACTCGCCGGCCTCCTGGTGCTCGCCGGTGCGCAGCACGCCGAGCAGGCGGCGCATCTCCGCCAGGGCCTGGCGGCCGGTGGAGGAGATGGTCTCCAGGGCCTTCTTCGCCTGGTCGGGCGCGGCGTCCAGGACGTAGGCGGCGCCGTCGGCCTGGACCACCATCACCGACACGTTGTGCGCGACGACGTCGTGCAACTCGCGTGCGATCCGGGCGCGTTCGGCGGCGACGGCGACCTTGGACTGCGCCTCGCGCTCCTTCTCCAGGCGGGCGGCCCTCTCCTCCAGCTGCGCGAAGTAGGCGCGGCGGGTGCGGATGGAGTCGCCGAGCACCCAGGCGAGGGCGAAGGGGACCGTCTGGAGGACCGCCAGAGCGATGTCGCCCGCGACCCCCGTCTGCTCGTTCGACCAGCGCAGCTGCGCCAGTGGGGCCGCGCACAGGCCTGCGACGAGCGCGAAGCGGGAGGCCCAGCGAGCCCCTTCCGCCGCGACCGTGTAGACGATCACGAGCATGGCGAAGTCGGCGGGCAGGATCGCGACGTCGGTGACCAGCTGCGCCACGCCGACCGCCGCCGCGAGCAGCAGCATCTTCTCCGGCATCCGGCGGCGCAACGCGACCACCAGGCTCAGCAGCACCGTGATCGGAACGACCACGGACCAGGGGCCGACCCGCTTGCCCGCCGCACCGCCCAGCACCGAAATCCCGAGGAGAACGACGGCCCAGGTGGCGTCGACCCACGTCGGGTGCCTGCGGAGGAAGTCATAGAGGCGCTGCACGTAACCCAGCGTAGGGAAGCGCGATAGGTGCAGGGGTCAACCGGAGGGCCGATCCGCACCGGGCGCGCGTACTCCCCAAGGTGGAGTTGCGTTCGTTGTGTCCACATAGTCTGGCCCGGTGACGGCAGGGACGAGGGACGAGCGGAACGAGTGGCAGGAGTGGCGCGGGTGGCGCGCGGCGGCGCAGGACGCTCTGTACGCGCCGGGTGGCTTCTACCGGCGCGCGGAGGGACCGGCCGGGCATTTCCGCACGTCCGTGCACGCGTCGCCGTTGTTCGCGGGGGCCGTGGCCCGGCTGCTGTGCCGGGTCGACGAGGCGCTGGGGCGGCCCGCGGTGCTGGACTTCGTGGACATGGCGGCCGGGCGGGGTGAGCTGACCAGCGGGGTGCTCGCCGCGCTCCCCGCCGACGTGGCGGCGCGGACGCGCGCGTACGCCGTCGAGATCGCCGAGCGGCCCGCGGGGCTCGATCACCGGATCGAGTGGCTGGCCGCACCCCCGGAAGGGGTGACCGGGCTGCTGTTCGCCAACGAGTGGCTGGACAACGTGCCCGTGGAGGTCGTGGAGGCGGACGCCGCCGGGGTCGCCCGGCTGGTCATGGTCCGGCAGGACGGGACCGAGCGGCTCGGGGAGCCGGTGGGCGGGGCGTCCGCGCGGTGGCTCGAGCGGTGGTGGCCGCTGCCGGGCGAGCAGGGGCTGCGCGCCGAGATCGGGCTGCCCCGGGACGAGGCCTGGGCCGGTGCGGTCGCGACGCTGCGGCGGGGACTCGCCGTGGCCGTGGACTACGCGCACACGGCGGGCACGCGGCCGCCGTTCGGCACGCTCACCGGGTTCCGGGAAGGCCGCGAGACCACGCCCGTCCCGGACGGCTCCTGCGACATCACGGCCCATGTCGCCCTGGACGCGTGCGCGCTCCCCGGCGGACGCGCGCTCCCCCAGCGCGAGGCACTGCACGCCCTGGACGTCACCGGCGCACGCCCCCCGCTGTCGCTGGCCGCCACCGACCCCGCCGCCTACGTACGCGCCCTCGCGAGCGCCGGTGAGGCCGCCGAGCTCACCGCGGCGGGCGGCCTCGGCGACTTCGGCTGGCTGGTGCAGCCGGTCGGGATCCCGGACCCGTTCCCGGGGTGAGCCCCTGTCGTCCCCGAGTGGGCCCCTACTTGTCGATGTCCCCGACCACGAAGAACATCGACCCCAGGATCGCCACCATGTCCGCGACCAGCGTCCCCGGCAGCAGCTCCGTCAGCGCCTGGATGTTGTTGTACGACGCCGAGCGCAGCTTCAGCCGGTACGGGGTCTTCTCGCCCTTGCTGACGAGGTAGTAGCCGTTGATGCCGAGGGGGTTCTCGGTCCAGGCGTACGTGTGGCCCTCGGGCGCCTTCAGGACCTTCGGGAGCCGCTGGTTGACCGGCCCGGGCGGCAGCTCGGCCAGCCGGTCGAGGCAGGCGTCGGCCAGGTCCAGCGCGTTGTGCGTCTGTTCCAGGAGGCACTCGAAGCGGGCGAGGCAGTCGCCCTCCTGCCGGGTGACCACCTTCAGGACGTCGCCCAGCTCGCCGTAGGCGAGGTACGGCTCGTCCCGGCGCAGGTCGAAGTCGACGCCCGAGGCCCGCCCGATCGGCCCGCTCACCCCGTACGCGTGCACGGCCTCCGGCGTGAGGGTGCCGACACCCCGGGTCCGGCCCCGGAAGATCTCGTTGCCGAGCACCAGGTCGTCGAACCGGTCCATCCGGGACCGCACGTCGGCGACGGAGGCACGCGCGCGCGTGGTCCACCCGGCCGGCAGGTCCTCCTTGAGGCCGCCCACGCGGTTGAACATGTAGTGCATCCGCCCGCCGGAGATCTCCTCCATGACGTGCTGGAGCTCCTCGCGCTCCCGGAAGGCGTAGAAGATCGGGGTGATCCCGCCGAGCTCCAGCGGGTACGAGCCGAGGAACATCAGATGGTTGAGCACCCGGTTCAGCTCGGCGAGCAGCGTGCGCAGCCACACCGCGCGCTCGGGCACCTCCATGCCGAGCATCCGCTCCACGGCGAGGACCACACCCAGCTCGTTGGAGAACGCCGACAGCCAGTCGTGCCGGTTGGCGAGCATGATGATCTGGCGGTAGTCGCGTGCCTCGAACAGCTTCTCCGCGCCGCGGTGCATGTAGCCGATCACCGGCTCCGCGTGCCTGATGCGCTCGCCGTCCAGGACGAGCTTCAGCCGCAGCACGCCATGGGTGGAGGGGTGCTGCGGCCCGATGTTGAGCACCATGTCGGTGCTCTCCGCGGCGCCGCCGATACCGACCATGGTCTCCGTCGTAGGAGTCATGGACACAGTCTCTCCTACGTACGCTGACCCCATGGATACGGGGAGTCCGCACCAGGCGGGGCAGGGCGGGACACAGGGCACGGCCGAGGCGGCCGGGGGTGAGCCGGCGTGGATCGCGCTGCCGCCCGGTCTGCTGAGGATGCGCCGGCTGCTGCTGGTCGTGTGGCTCGGGCTGATCGCTCTGGCGGCCGGGCTGCTGCCGGGGCTGCTGGCCGGTCCCGTCTGGGCCGCCTTCGCCCTGCCGCCGCTGGCCCTGTTGGCCTGGGGCTGGGTGATGACCGAGCGCAACTGGCGTTCCTGGCGGTACGCCGAGCGGGCCGACGACCTGCTGATCAGCCGGGGCGTGCTGTGGCGCGAGGAGACGGTCGTGCCGTACGGGCGGATGCAGCTGGTCGAGGTCACGTCCGGGCCCGTCGAGCGGCACTTCGGGCTGGCCAGCGTGCAGCTGCACACGGCCGCCGCCGCCACCGACGCGACCATCCCGGGCCTGGACCCGGCCGAGGCGGAACGGCTGCGCGACCGGCTCACCGAGCTGGGCGAAGCCCGGTCGGCGGGGCTGTGACGGCGCCGGAGGCCGCCGAGGCCTCGGAGGCCGCCACCGAGGTGGCCGAGCGGCGGCTGCACCCCGTCACACCGCTGCGCCGCGCCTGGGCGCCGGTCGCCGTGCTCATCGGCTGGGCCGTGCACGATCCCGACGGGGCGCAGCGCCATCTGACCCGGCTGACCACGACGACACTGCTGATCGGCCTCGCCGTGCTCGTACCGGCCGCCGCCCTCTACGGCTTCTGCTCCTGGTGGTTCACCCACTTCGCGGTGACCGGGGCCGAACTGCGCATCCGTACCGGGCTCGTCTTCCGGCGCACCGCGCACATCCGGCTGGAGCGGATCCAGGCCATCGACATCACCCAGCCGCTGCTGGCCCGGGTCGCGGGCGTCGCCAAGCTCAAACTCGACGTCATAGGCACCGACAAGAAGGACGAGCTGGCCTTCCTCGGTGCGGACGAGGCACGGACGCTGCGGGCCGAACTGCTCGCCCGGGCGGCCGGTTTCGCACCCGAGACCGCCCACGAGGTCGGCGAGGCCCCGTCCCGGCGGCTGTTGCGGGTGCCGCCCGGCGTGCTCGCCCTGTCGCTGGTGCTGACGGGCGCCACCTGGATGTCACTGGCCGCGGCGCTCGTCGTCCCGCCGGTGCTGTGGCTGGCCACCCACAGCCTGTGGACGGTTCTCGCGGTCGCCCTGCCGCTGCTGGGCACGGCGGGCGCGAGCAGCGTGGGGCGGTTCGTCGCCGAGTACGACTGGACGGTGGGCGAGTCGCCCGACGGGCTGCGCATCGACCACGGGCTGCTGGACCGGGCCCACGAGACGGTGCCGCCGGGGCGCGTGCAGACCGTGCGGATCGTGGAACCGCTGCTGTGGCGGCGGCGCGGCTGGGTGCGGGTGGAGCTGGACGTGGCCGGATCGTCCAACTCCGTGCTGGTGCCGGTCGCTCCGCGCGAGATCGCCGAGGACGTCGTCGCGCGCGTGCTGCCGGGGGTGAGCGTGCCGGGGCCCGCGGCGCTGTCGCCGGCACCGAGCAGGGCCCGGTGGTGCGTGCCGCTGTGGTGGCGCGGGTACGGACTCGCCGTCACCGGCGCGGTGTTCGCGGCCCGGTCCGGGCTGCTGCGACGGAGCTTGGCGCTGGTGCCGCACGCCAAGGTGCAGAGCGTGCGGATGACGCAGGGGCCGTGGGAGCGGGCCCGGGGCGTCGCCGACGTGTGTGTGGACACCGGCGCGAACAAGACGGTGCGGGCCCGGCTGCGGGACGCCGGTGAGGCGCGCGAGCTGCTGGCGGCACAGGCGGAGCGGTCCCGGACGGGGCGCAGGGACGCGCGGCCCGACCGCTGGATGGCGTGACGGCCGGAAAGACGGAGGGCCCCCGGCCATGACCGGGGGGCCCTTCGTCACCACAGGCCTCAGGACACCGCGCTGCGCAGTCCCTGTACGTCGATCTGCTCGGTCTCGTCGTGCGCCGTCAGGTCGATGACCTGGCCGATGCCGCGCGACTCCTCGTCGGCCGGCTTGTAGCGGGCCTCGGTCTCGGCCTTGTGCAGGGCGAGCGCCTCCTGGCCGACGACATCGGCGAGGTCCTCGTTCTGCACGGCCTCCAGGGCCGCCGGGGACGTACCGGCCTTCGTGCCGAAGAAGTCGAACCCGCCCCCGGCCGGCGGACGCCGAACCGGCGACTGCGGCGGAACGGCCACGGCGGTCGGCACGGTGTAGTGCCCGGAAGGCCGGCCGACGGGCTGCTCGGCCCGGGCCGGCTCCTCGGGGCGCACGGACCGGCCCGGAGTGGTGGGCTGTTCGGCCGGGGCCGACTGCTCGGGGCGCACGGACCGGCCCGGGGTGGTGGGCTGTTCGGCCGGGGCCGACTGCTCGGGGCGCGCGGGTTCCGGGAGTTGCCCTGTCTCGGTCTCGCCGGCCGGCACGGGGGCCGCGGCCTCGTCGGCCAGCACGGTTCCAGCCGCCGGCACGGTCGTCTCGGCCGCTGCGCGCTCGTGGCCGTCGGCCGCCTCGGACCGCTCCCGCTCCTCGTCCTCCCGGGCCTGCTCCCGCTGCTCCGCCTGCTCCCGCTCCGGCTCCTGCGCGGCCTCCGGGGCCTCGTCCTTGTCCTCGTCCTCGTCCTTCGGCACGCCGTCGCCGTCGCCGCCGCCGTCCGGGTCCGGAACCGTCTCACCGTCGAACCGGGCGAGTGCGGCCGCGGCCCGCAGGAACAGCCGGGAGCCCTCCGGCGAGAACACGGCGGGCACCGCGGGCTGCTCCTCGACGCCGAGAGCGGCGGGCGCGGCAGGCGCCTCGTCCGCCTCCGGCGAAGCCTCCACCGCGTCCGACGCCCCCGCCGGCAGCGCGGCCCGGACCGGAGCCGTCGCCTCTATCTCGAGGACCCGGCGATCCTCCAGGACGCTCGCACGCTCGGCCTCCGCCGTGGCGTACCGGCGCAGCAGCGCGGCGTGCTCGTTGCGCAGTCCGGCCAGTTCCGTGCGCTTGGCGCGCAGCCGCTGCTCCAGCTTCGCGCGCAGCTCGCGCGACTCCTCGAGGTCGGCCTCCAGTTCGGCCACGCGTTCCTCGAAGCGCCACTCGTCGCTCGCCCGCGCGCGCGTGAGGTCGGCGACGCGCTTGCCCGCCTGGGTGTCCCAACGGCGCAGTACGACCGCGCCGATGACCGCCGTCGCCGCTGCGGCCGCGGCCAGAGCGCGGAGCACCATCGGCTCCGTGAACACCCAGGGCCCCAGGGCGCAGACGAGGGAGACGCCTGCGATCGCCGACGGGGGGAGCATCCTGTGCAGGGGCGGGGAATGGCGGTGACGTCCACGTGGCATGGCCAGAAACTTACCGCGCGTAGGCGAATCATGGTGACCCACCCCGCAAAAACAAAGCCGTACCGAAACGTTCACACCACTTCAGAACTCGGGAACAACCGGAATCGATCGCTCACCCAATTCCCAAGATCGTTTTCATGGCCCGCTCAGCCGCTCGCTCATCCACTCCAGCGCCGCCGGAATCTCGCGCCGCCAGGTGTTGAAGTTGTGCCCGCCGCTATCGAGGATGATCGACGAGATCCGCGTCCGCCCGGTGCCCTCCACCCGCTCGATGAACCTCAGCGTGTCCTTGTAGTTGGTCTCTCCCTGTTTGCTGCTGCTGACCAGCAGGGAGGTATCGGGAGCGGGCTCGTGCCGGAGGTACCACTGCAGATCCGCGCGATTGCGCAGCGCCTTGTCGCCCTGGAAGAGATCGCCTGTCGTGGCGTCGAGCGGCGCCTTGTAGTAAGCCGACAGACCGGCCCCGGCGGCGTACACACCGGGATGGTGCAGGGCGATCTTCAACGCGCAGTAACCCCCCGTGGAGTTGCCGATGATGCCCAGACCGCCCGGCTTTTCCGCCACCCTGTAGTGCGAGCGCAACGCGTCGGGGAGATCCTTCGCGAAGAACGACTCGGTCTGCGGGCCGCCCGGGATGTCGACGCACTCGGTGTCCCGGGGCGGTGCCACGGTGGGCCGCAGCATCACGAGGATCATCGGCTTCGCCCGGCCCGCCCGGGCCAGTTCCAGAGCCGTACGCGGATAGCGGAGCTTCTCCACCAGCGCCGACGCCGTGCCCGGATAACCCGTCAGCACGACGGCGGTGGGAAACCGGTGCGTGCGGTACCGCGGCTGGAAGTACTCCGGCGGCAGATAGACGTACGCGGGCGTGGCGATGTGCGTCGTACGGCCCATGATGCCGACCCGCTGGACCCGGCCGCCGGACCCCGGCAGCGCACCGCCCGCCCCCGGCACCCGGCGTGAACCGAGCACCTCCAGCGGACCGCCGCCCGGCGTGTGGTCGACGACCACGCCCTGGTCCTTCTCCTGCCCGAACAGGTCCGCCCAGCTCGCGTAGAACCCGAAGGACTGGTTGGCGGCCAGGCCCACGGCGGCGAACAGCGCCACCTGGGTGCCCAGCAGCAGGACGACCCGCCCGCTCACGGCACGCAGACTGCGCCGGGCCAGCCGTGGCCACAGCCGGACCGTGCCGGCGAACAGCAGCACGGCGGACAGCACGGCCAGCGCCAGCACCTCGTTGCTCGTCAGACCCATGGGTCGGTCACCTGTCCGCACTCTCCGTCCGGGCCCGTCCCCCTCACACCTTCGCAAGGGCTTGTCCCGGACTTTCCTAGGCCTTTGAAACGCCTTTGACGTGGGGAGTGAACCTCTCTCCCCGAGACACCGTCCTAGAGGGCGCAATGTCGCCGGATGCCCGAAACGGCACCGGATCCAAGGTCTCTCGCAGAACTACGGGATGCGATGTCTGTCAGGACAGATGAGGAAATGTCGGGTGGGGTTCCGCGTCGCAGCAGCGGCACGGCCCACCCGGGCCGGATGAGCCGGATACTGAGCGGGCCACGCCCCGAGGCCGTCCCCGTCCTCGTCGGCAGAGCCTGCGCCCTGGTGGGCGTCCTGGACATCGCCGCGGGCGTCTTCCCCCGCTTCCGGCACAGCAAGATGCACGCCATCGCCGAGGTCCTGCCCGGCGCGCTCGGCCCGTTCGCGGCCGCCCTGTCCCTCAGCACCGGCGTGCTGTTGCTGCTGCTCGCCCACGGCCTCAAGCGCGGCAAGCGCCGGGCCTGGCGGGCCGCGGTGGCGCTCCTGCCCGCCGGTGCCGTCGCCCAGTTCACCTACCGGCACTCGCTCGTGGGTGTGCTGATCTCCCTGCTGCTGCTCGCGCCCCTGCTGCGCCACCGCGACCAGTTCAACGCCCTGCCCGACCCGCGCAGCCGCTGGAAGGCACTCGCCAACTTCGTGCTCATGAGCGCCGGTTCGCTCGCGCTCGGACTGCTCGTCGTCAGCGTCCACAGCGGGCGCATCATCGGCGACCCCAGCCTCGCCGACCGCATCACCCACGTCATCTACGGCCTGTTCGGCTTCGAAGGCCCTGTCGACTACCGGGGCGACACCTCCTGGACCGTCGCCTTCTCCCTCGGCGCCCTCGGCCTGCTCACCGCCGTCACCACCATCTACCTGGCCTTCCGCCCCGAGCACCCGGCCGCGCAGCTCACCGAGGAGGACGAGGCCCTGCTGCGCGCCCTGCTGGAGAAGCACGGGCGCCGCGACTCCCTCGGCCACTTCGCGCTGCGCCGCGACAAGGCCGTCGTCTTCTCCCCCAGCGGCAAGGCGGCGGTGACCTACCGTGTCGTCTCCGGCGTGATGCTCGCCAGCGGCGACCCGATCGGCGACGTCGAGGCCTGGCCCGGCGCCATCGAACGGTTCATGGACGAGGCCAGGGCCCACTCCTGGACCCCCGCCGTCATGGGCTGCTCCGAGACCGGTGGCGAGGTGTGGACCCGCGAGACCGGGCTCGACGCCCTCGAACTGGGCGACGAGGCGGTGGTGGACACCGCGGATTTCTCCCTCGCCGGCCGCGCGATGCGCAACGTGCGCCAGATGGTCAAGCGCATCGAGCGCGCCGGTTACGAAACCCGGGTACGACGTGTCCGTGACCTCGGCGAGGCCGAGCTGGAGCGCATCCGCCGCGCCGCCGACGACTGGCGCGGCACCGACACCGAACGCGGCTTCTCCATGGCCCTCGGCCGCGTCGGCGACCCCGCCGACGGCGACTGCCTCATCGCCACCGCCCACAAACAGGACGACCACCCCGGCCCCTACGGCGACCTGAAGGCGATCCTGCACTTCGTGCCCTGGGGCACCGACGGCGCCTCCCTGGACCTGATGCGCCGCGACCGCTCGGCCGACCCCGGCATGAACGAGCTGCTCATCGTGGCCGCCCTCCAGGCCGCCCCCCGGTTCGGCATCACACGCGTCTCCCTCAACTTCGCCATGTTCCGCGCGGCGCTGGCCCGCGGCGAGAAGATCGGCGCCGGCCCGGTGCTGCGCGCCTGGCGCGGACTGCTGGTCTTCCTCTCCCGCTGGTTCCAGATCGAGTCCCTCTACAAGTTCAACGCCAAGTTCCAGCCGCGCTGGGAGCCCCGCTTCGTCGTCTACCGCGCCCCCGCCGACCTGCCCCGGATCGGTTTCGCCGCCATGCAGGCCGAGGGCTTCGTCACCCTCGCCCTGCCCCTGCCGCGCTTCCTGCGCCGCCGGCGCCTGGCCACCCCCCGCCCCTGCGCCCACGGCGCCCCGGCGGAACGGGATGTCCGTGCGGCGTGACCCCCGCCCCGCCCGGGACTGTCGCCCGGGCGGCAGCGCCGGACGGCCCCCGCCGGGGCCTACGCTGAACATATGAGCAACCAGAGCGGACGCGGGCGCGTGGCGGGCCTACCGGAACGGGACCGCTGCGCGGTCATGGGAGTCGTGAACGTCACCCCCGACTCCTTCTCCGACGGCGGCCGCTTCTTCGACACCACGGCCGCCGTCAAACGCGGCCTCGGCCTGGTCACCGAGGGCGCGGACCTGGTCGACGTCGGCGGCGAGTCCACCCGCCCCGGCGCCACCCGCGTCGACGAGGACGAGGAGCTGCGGCGTGTCATCCCCGTCGTCCGCGGCCTGGCCTCCGAGGGCGTCACGGTCTCCGTCGACACCATGCGCGCCTCCGTCGCCGAACGGGCCCTCGCGTCCGGTGCCGCCCTCGTCAACGACGTCAGCGGCGGCCTCGCCGACCCCCGCATGATCCCGGCCGTCGCCGACGCCGGCGCCCCCTTCGTCGTCATGCACTGGCGCGGCTTCCTCCAGGGCGGCAACGTCAGGGGCGAATACGCCGACGTCGTCACCGAAGTCGTCGACGAACTGCACGCGCGCGTGGAGGCCGTCCTGGCCGGCGGCATCGCCCCCGACCGCGTCGTCGTCGACCCCGGCCTCGGCTTCTCCAAGGACGCCGAGCACGACCTCGCCCTCCTCGCGGGCCTCGACCGGGTCCTCGCCCTCGGCCACCCGCTGCTCGTCGCCGCCTCCCGCAAACGCTTCCTCGGCCGGGTCCTCGCCGGCCCCGACGGCCCCCCGCCGCCCGCACGCGAACGCGACGCCGCCACCGCGGCCGTCTCCGCGCTCGCGGCGCACGCCGGCGCATGGGCGGTCCGCGTCCACGAAGTGCGCGCCACCGCGGACGCCGTACGGGTCGCCCGCGCCATCGAAGGAGCCCGCACCGGCGCGGAAGGAGCCCGGTGAGCGCCCCGCACACCGACGTCGAACAGGTCGAGGCCGCCAACACCGCCTTCTACGAGGCGCTGGAGCAGGGCGACTTCGAGGAACTGGCGTCGCTCTGGCTGACCCCCTCCGACCTGGGCGTCGACGAGACGTACCACGACCCGGCCGACACCGGCGTGGTCTCCTGCGTGCACCCCGGCTGGCCCGTGCTCACCGGCCGCGGCGAGGTCCTCAGGTCGTACGCGCTGATCATGGCGAACACCGACTACATCCAGTTCTTCCTGACCGACGTGCACGTCTCGGTCACCGGCGACACCGCCCTGGTGAACTGCACGGAGAACATCCTCAGCGGCGGACCCGCACCCGAGGGCGCCGGCGAGGAGCTCGGCCCGCTCGTCGGACAGCTCGTGGTCGCCACCAACGTGTTCCGGCGCACGCCCCAGGGGTGGAAGATCTGGTCGCACCACGCTTCCCCCGTCCTGGCGGAAACAGACGAGGAAGAGCAGGACGACACCCCCGACTGAGTGGGTACGCGCCAGGAAGTGGTTGGAATCACGGACGCCCGGGTAGGGGCGGCTACCAACCTGTGCACCGACGGGTTCCCCAGGGAAAACGCCGGATGAACCCTGCCGGGCCCGCCGCCGGCCCCGGCCCCCGTGGCCCGGGCCCGCCCGTGCGCGCAGGTAGATTCGACCGAGGCCGGTGTGCCGACCGCACACGGCACCCACCGGCCCTGACCGACGATTGCAGGAGTGATTCGCGTGGATCGTGTCGCGCTGCGCGGCCTGAAGGCCCGCGGGCACCACGGCGTGTTCCCCGAGGAACGCGCGGAGGGCCAGACCTTCATCGTGGACCTCGTCCTCGGCCTGGACACCCGACCGGCCGCGGCCGACGACGACCTGGCGAAGACCGTGCACTACGGCATCGTGGCGGAGGAGGTCGTGGCCGTCGTGCAGGGCGAGCCCGTCGACCTCATCGAGACGCTCGCCGAGCGCATCGCCCAGGCCTGTCTGAAGCACGAGGGAGTCCAGGAGGTCGAGGTCTGCGTCCACAAGCCGAACGCCCCGATCACCGTCCCCTTCGACGACGTGACCGTCACCATCACCCGGAGCCGAGTATGACCGCGCCCTTCATCAAGGGTCCGACCGACCCGACCGTACAGCCGGTGCCCGCCTCCGTCGTCGAGAAGGTCGACGCCGCCGACACGACCCTGTCCAACCCCAAACGGGCCGTGGTCGCCCTCGGCTCCAACCTCGGCAACCGCCTGGAGACCCTCCAGGGAGCCGTCGACGCCCTGGAGGACACGCCCGGCGTCCGCGTCAAGGGCGTCTCCCCCGTCTACGAGACCGAGCCCTGGGGCGTGGAGCCCGGCAGCCAGCCCGCCTACTTCAACGCCGTCGTGGTCCTCAAGACCACCCTCCCGCCGTCCTCGCTCCTGGAGCGCGCGCACGCGGTCGAGGAGGCCTTCCACCGTGTCCGGGACGAGCACTGGGGCCCCCGCACCCTCGACGTCGACATCGTCTCCTACGCCGATGTCGTCTCCGACGACCCGCAGCTCACCCTCCCCCACCCCCGCGCCCACGAGCGCGCCTTCGTCCTGGCCCCCTGGCACGACCTGGACCCCGAGGCCCAGCTGCCCGGCCGCGGCCCCGTCGCCGCTTTCCTCGACGCCGTCACCCGGGCCGGGGTCGCGCCCCGCCCGGACCTGGAACTCCGGCTGCCCGAGTAGCCGTTAAGGTCAAGACGGCCGCGAACCGGGCCGGAAGCCGGGGGAACGAAGGGACACCGTGAGAGAGCTGCGTATCCGGGTGCTGGCCGGCGTCTTCGTCGTGGCCGGAATCCTGTCCTGGGCGGGCGCCCGCCTGTGGAACTCGGTCGGCACGCTCCCGAGCGTCCCACTGGCCGCCCCCATCGTCCTCGCCGTGATCGCCGTGGTCCTGCTGGCCACGGCGCTCTCCATCCGCGCCCGTCTCAAGGCCCAGCGCGAGCGCCGCCCCGAGGCGAAGGGCGTCGACCCCCTCATGGCGGCCCGGGCGGTCGTCTTCGGCCACGCCAGCGCCCTGGTCGCCGCCCTCGTCGCCGGCATGTACGGCGGCACCGGCGTCTTCCTCCTGGAATCCCTCGACATCCCCGCCCGCCGCGACCAGGCCATCTACGCCGGCTTCTCCGTTCTCGCGGGCATCGGCGTCATAGCGGCCGCGATCTTCCTGGAGCGGGTCTGCAAACTCCCCGAGGACGACGAGAACGACGGCACGGGAGTGGCACCGACGGTCTGACGCAGACCGTCAGCGCGCCATGATGAGGCTCATCGCCTCGTTCCGCGTCGCCATGTCCCTCAGCTGCCCCCGCACGGCCGACGTGAGCGTCTTGGCGCCCGGCTTGCGGATCCCGCGCATCGACATGCACATGTGCTCGCACTCCACGACCACGATGACCCCGCGCGGCTCCAGTATCTCCATCAGCGAGTCCGCGATCTGCGTCGTCAGTCGCTCCTGCACCTGAGGGCGCCGGGCATAGACGTCCACGAGCCGGGCCAGCTTCGACAGCCCGGTGATCTTGCCGCTGGTCGACGGGATGTACCCGACGTGAGCGACGCCCCGGAACGGCACCAGATGATGCTCACATGTCGAGTACACCTCAATGTCCTTCACGAGCACCATCTCGTCGTGCCCGATGTCGAACGTCGTCGTCAGTACGTCCTCCGGCTGCTGCCACAACCCCGCGAATATCTCCTTGTACGCCCGCGCCACCCGCGCCGGTGTCTCGCGGAGGCCCTCGCGGTCCGGGTCCTCGCCGACCGCGATCAGGAGTTCGCGTACGGCGTTCTCGGCGCGCTTCTCGTCGAACTCGCCGATCTGGCCGTCGCCGTCCAGCGCCACGGGGTCGGTCATCTGCTGCCTCGTTCCTGTGTCCTTCACGGGGCGGCCTGCGGAAATGGCGAAAAGCCGCGCCCCCCAGGCTAAAACCTGGGGGGCGCGGCATCCATTCCGGGGCGGTGGGCCGCCGGGAGAGCTCGGGTCAGCTCTCGGGGCGGTCCTCCGGGGTCCGCTCGGGTGCCGGGGCGGGGTCCGCCGCGGTGCTCTTCGCGGTGGAGATGGCCGGCGTCGCGCCGTTCGCCCCGTTCGTCAGGGCCAGCTCCTTGGGGGAGAGGACCGGGGGACGGGTGGAGGGCGTACGGCGGGAGGAACCCGTCCAGGCAGGTCGCGGCGGGCGCTTGACGATCGGCGCGAAGATCTCGGCGATCTCCTCCTTGCCGAGCGTCTCCTTCTCCAGCAGCTGCAGCACGAGGTTGTCGAGGACGTCGCGGTTCTCGACGAGGATCTCCCAGGCCTCGTTGTGCGCCGTCTCGATGAGCTTCTTGACCTCTTCGTCCACGAGCGCGGCGACCTCTTCCGAGTAGTCGCGCTGGTGAGACATCTCACGGCCGAGGAAGGGCTCGGTGTTGTCGCCACCGAACTTGATCGCGCCGAGACGCTCGGTCATGCCGTACTGCGTGACCATCGCGCGGGCCAGGCCCGTGGCCTTCTCGATGTCGTTGGCGGCACCCGTGGTCGGGTCGTGGAAGACGAGCTCCTCGGCCGCGCGGCCGCCCAGCATGTAGGCCAGCTGGTCGAGCATCTCGTTGCGCGTGGTCGAGTACTTGTCCTCGTCCGGCAGCACCATCGTGTAGCCGAGGGCGCGGCCTCTCGACAGGATCGTGATCTTGTGGACGGGATCGGAGTTCGGCGAGGCCGCCGCGACCAGGGCGTGACCGCCCTCGTGGTACGCGGTGATCTTCTTCTCCTTGTCCGACATGATCCGGGTCCGCTTCTGCGGGCCCGCGACCACACGGTCGATCGCCTCGTCCAGCATGTGGTTGTCGATCAGTTTCTTGTCGCTGCGGGCCGTCAGCAGGGCGGCCTCGTTCAGCACGTTGGCCAGATCGGCACCCGTCATGCCGGGCGTGCGGCGGGCCATGGCCGACAGGTCGACGTCGGGCGCGACCGGCTTGCCCTTCTGGTGGACCTTGAGGATCTCCAGACGGCCCTGCATGTCCGGGCGGTCGACGGCGATCTGCCGGTCGAAACGGCCGGGACGCAGCAGCGCCGGGTCGAGGATGTCGGGCCGGTTCGTCGCGGCGATGAGGATCACGCCGCCCTTGACGTCGAAGCCGTCCATCTCGACGAGGAGCTGGTTCAGGGTCTGCTCGCGCTCGTCGTGACCGCCGCCGAGGCCGGCGCCGCGGTGGCGGCCGACCGCGTCGATCTCGTCGACGAAGACGATCGCCGGGGCGTTCGCCTTGGCCTGCTCGAACAGGTCACGGACTCGGGAGGCACCGACACCGACGAACATCTCGACGAAGTCGGAACCGGAGATCGAGTAGAACGGGACGCCGGCCTCGCCCGCGACGGCACGCGCGAGCAGGGTCTTGCCGGTGCCGGGAGGCCCGTAGAGCAGGACGCCCTTGGGGATCTTGGCGCCGACGGCCTGGAACTTGGCCGGCTCCTGCAGGAACTCCTTGATCTCGTGGAGCTCCTCGACGGCCTCGTCGGATCCGGCGACGTCGGAGAAGGTGGTCTTGGGGGTGTCCTTGGTGATGAGCTTCGCCTTGGACTTCCCGAAGTTCATGACCCGGGAGCCGCCGCCCTGCATCTGATTCATCAGGAACAGGAACACGACCACGATCAGTACGAAGGGCAGCAGGGAGAGCAGGATGCCGACGAACGGGTTCTGCTTGGACGGCGAAACCGTGTAGCCGTCCGGGATCTGCTTGTCCTGGTACTTGTTCTGCAGCGTGTTGGCGATGTCGACGCCCTGGTCGCCGATGTAGCTCGCCTGGATCTTCGAGCTGCCTTGGACCTTCACACCGTCTTTGAGCGTGGCCTTGATGGTCTGCTCGTCACCGGTGGTCAGCTTGGCCGACTCGACCTTGTTCTGGTTGATCGCCTGGACGACCTGGCCGGTGTCCACCGTCTTGTAGCCGCCGGACGAGCCGACGACCTGCATCAACACGACCACGGCAAGGACGGCCAGCACGATCCACATGACCGGCCCACGGAAGTATCGCTTCACGTCCATCCATACGGAGCGGTGCCGCCCCGTCCCTCCTGCCATAGTGAGTTTGATAAAGACTGTTCTTCGGACGGTACCCCAGCATTGTCACCTGAAGCCGCGTGGGACAGCTGGCGATCCGCCTACGCCTGCTCCAACGGCGGGAAGCCCGCTGGGGTTCCCGATCACGTCACGGCACTCCGGCCGGGTTCTCAGCCGCCGTACACGTGGGGCGCGAGCGTACCGACGAACGGGAGGTTGCGGTACTTCTCGGCGTAGTCGAGTCCGTACCCCACGACGAATTCGTTGGGGATGTCGAAGCCGACCCATTCCACGTCGATGGCGACCTTCGCGGCCTCGGGCTTGCGCAGCAGCGTGCACACCTTGAGGGAGGCGGGCTCGCGCGAGCCGAGGTTGGAGAGCAGCCAGGACAGGGTCAGGCCGGAGTCGATGATGTCCTCGACGATCAGGACGTGCCTGCCCTTGATGTCGGTGTCGAGGTCCTTGAGGATCCGCACCACACCGGAGGACTGGGTGCCCGCCCCGTACGAGGATACGGCCATCCAGTCCATGGTGACGGGGGTGGACAGCGCCCGCGCGAGGTCGGCCATGACCATCACCGCGCCCTTGAGGACTCCGACGATCAGCAGGTCCTTGCCCGCGTACTCCGCGTCGATCTTCGCGGCCAGCTCGGCCAGCTTGGCGTCGATCTCTTCCTTGGTGATGAGCACCTTCTCGAGGTCGGCACCCATGTCTTTCGCGTCCACCCGCATCACTTTCGGTCGTCCCACCGGCCGAGCGGCCCCTCCGCCGGCTGCGGGGAGGGGTCGCGCTTCAGCCTTGCCGAATCACCAGTCTGCCACCCTGCCGCCGGGCCACGACCTTGCCGGGGAGGTTGATGGCTCCCTGACCGCGCCAGCCGGTGATCAGCCGGTCGACTTCCTCGATGTGGCGGGCGAACAGCGAGCCGGCGGGCGCACCGGCCGCGATGGCGGCCCGGCGCAGGATGCGGCGGCGTACGGCGGGCGGCAGCGCGTAGAGCTTGGCGCACTCCAGGAGCCCGGCGGCGTCGCGGACGGTGGCCTCGGCCTGGCCGGCCCAGGAGTCCAGGGCGTCGGCGTCGTCGCGGGAGAGCTGGGCCGTCCGGGCGAGGGCCTCGACGACGCCTTTGCCGAGGGCCTTCTCCAGGGCGGGCAGGCCCTCGTGGCGGAGCCGGGAGCGGGTGTAGGCCGGGTCGGCGTTGTGGGGATCGTCCCAGACGGGCAGGGACTGGACCATGCAGGCCTTGCGGGCGGTCTGCCGGTCGAGTTCCAGGAAGGGGCGCCGGTAACGGCCGCCGGCCCCCGAGACCGCGGCCATTCCGGACAGGGAGCGGATGCCGGAGCCCCGGGCGAGCCCGAGGAGGACGGTTTCGGCCTGGTCGTCGCGGGTGTGGCCGAGCAGGACCGCGGCGGCGCCGTGGCGTTCGGCCGCGGTGTCGAGCGCGGCGTAGCGGGCGTCGCGGGCGGCGGCCTCGGGTCCGCCGGCGCGGCCGACGGTGACGGCTACGGAGTCGACGGGGTCGAGGCCGAGTTCGCGCAGGCGCTGGAGGACTTCGGCGGCGCGCAGGTCGGAGCCGGTCTGGAGGCCGTGGTCGACGGTGACGCCACCGGCTCTGATGCCGAGCTTGGGGGCCTCGAAGGCGAGGGCCGAGGCGAGGGCCATCGAGTCGGCGCCGCCGGAGCACGCCACGAGCACGAGCGGCGGGGGAAGCTCGTGCGGGGAGGCGTGCGGGACCGCGGCGGGGGCGCGGTGGTGTTCGGTGAGGAGGTCGTGGAGGACGCGGCGGACCGCCAGGCGTATCGCCGCGACCGCAGGATGGGGACCCATGTCCGGTTCCCTTCATGAAGTTTTCGGGGGGTGAGCCCGCGTGCCGGTCACGCAGAGTATGTAGATGGTGACAGAACCGGGCCGTTCCCCGAGCATTGCACGCCTACCCCTGCCTCACGGTCCCTCGGACGGGTGATTGGAGGGGCGTTCGCCTGCCGTCGGCCGGTTTCCCTTCACGACCTTCCCGCGATGTTCACTACTCGGCCCTGCGATGCACCCGCGCGACCCAGTCCGCCGGTTTGGCGATCTCCGACTTGGTGGGGAGGGTGTTGGGCGAGGTCCACACGCGGTTGAAGCCGTCCATGCCGACCTCGTCGACGACGGCCCGTACGAAGCGTTCGCCGTCCCGGTACTGCCGGAGCTTGGCGTCCAGGCCGAGCAGCTTGCGCAGGGCCAGGTCCAGGCGGGAGGCGCCCTTGGCGCGGCGCTGCTGGAACTTCTCGCGGATCTCCCCGACGCTCGGCACGACGTCCGGGCCGACGCCGTCCATCACGAAGTCGGCGTGCCCCTCCAGGAGGGACATCACGGCTGTGAGACGGCCGAGGATCTCGCGCTGGGCGGGGGTCTGGACGATCTCGACGAGGGAGCGGCCGCCGTCGTCCTCCTCGGCCTCCGGGCGGCCCCCGGCGAGGCTCTGGGCGGCTTCCCGGACGCGTTCCAGGACGGTCATGGGGTCGACGTCGGTCTCCTGGAGGAAGGACTGGACCTCACCCTCCAGGTGGTCCCGCAGCCAGGGCACGGCGGTGAACTGGGTGCGGTGCGTCTCCTCGTGCAGGCAGACCCAGAGCCGGAAGTCGTGCGGGTCGACGTCGAGTTCGCGCTCCACGTGGACGATGTTCGGGGCGACGAGCAACAGCCTGCCGCCGCCCGGGCCGTCGGAGGGACCGCCGGAGGGGAGGTCGCCGGCCGCGGGGGCGAAGGTCTCGTACTGGCCGAGGACCCGGGAGGCCAGGAAGGACAGCAGCATGCCGAGTTCGACGCCGGTGACCTTGCCGCCGACGGCGCTCATGACCCCACCGCCGGTGGTGCTGCCGCGCCGCTCCTGCATCTTGTCGAGCAGGGGCCGGAGGATCTCCCGGAACCCGGCGACGTTCGCCCGGATCCAGCCCGGCCGGTCGACGACGAGGACGGGGGTGTCGTGCCCCTCCTCGGTGCCCAGACGGGTGAATTCCCGGACGTGTACCTCCGAGGCCTTGGCATGCCGGCGCAGCTCCGCGACGACGGCCCGGGCCTCGTCGCGACTGACCTCGGGGCCCGGCCGTACGAGCCGGGTCGCGGTCGCGACCGCGAGATTCCAGTCGACCATGCCGGTTGAAGCACCACCGATGCTCGTCATGCGTCAACCGTACGTGAGGGCCGCCCGCTGGGGCAGGGCGGCGACGGGCGGAGCCCCGCCGAGGGGCGGTCCGGGCGGTCACCCGCAGCCGCACGCCGCCAGAGCCGTCGCGATCCGGTCCAGGGCCTGCTGGGACGCCGTCGGCGCGCCGGGGTCCGTGCCGGAGGCCATGAACGCGAAGGCCAGCAGGCGGCCGTCCTCGTCGACCAGGGTGCCCGCGAGGGTGTGGACGCCGGAGAGGGTGCCGGTCTTGGCGCGGACGACGCCGGACGCCCCGTCGTGGTAGCGGGTGGTCAGGGTGCCGGTGAAGCCGGCGACGGGAAGGCCGGTGAGGGCCGGGCGCAGCTCCGGGTGGGAGGGGTCGCCCGCCTTCGCGAGCAGCGCGGTGAGGAGGTCGGGGGTCAGCCGGTCGGCGCGGTCGAGGCCGCTGCCGTCCCTGAAGGCGGCTCCCTTGAGGGGGAGGCCGAGCTTGTGCAACTGGGAGCCGATGGCCTCGCCGGCCCCGGCGAAGTCGGCGCGTTCGCCCGTGGCGATCGCCGTCTGGCGGGCGAGTGCCTCGGCGATGTCGTTGTCGCTGTTGGTCAGCATGCGCTCGACCAGGGCGGAGAGCGGGGGCGAGGAGACGGCCGCGAGGGTCTCGGCGCGGGTCGTGGCCTTGGACGGGCCGGGGGCCGTGGTCTTGATGCCGTGCGACGTCAGGAGCTCCCCGAACCGGCGTGCCGCGTCCGCCGCCGGGTCCTTCACGCGCTCGACCGGGCCGCGCTCCGAGTCGTTCGTGCGGCCTTCGTCGGCCATCAGGGGGCTGACGAGGGCGAGGTTGGGGTTGTCCCCGATCGGGTGTTTTTCGTCGCCCGCGTAGAGGGTCGTGTCGTAGGAGAGGGTCGCCTCGCGCACGCCCCGGTCGGCGAGCGCGGCGGCCGTGCGCGCGGCCAGGGTGCGCAGACTCGCGGAGCCCCCGGCCTTCTTCCGGGCGGTGAGGGTGGGGTCGCCGCCCCCGACCAGGACGACTTCCTTCGTGTCGGGCTCCAGCGCGGCGCGCGTGGTGAGGCGGCGGTCCGGGCCCATCGCGGACAGCGCGGCGACGGCCGTGGCGATCTTCGTCGTGGAGGCGGGGGTGAGCGCGGCGCCCGCGCCGGAGCCGAACACGCGCCGGCCGGTGGTCACGTCCATGACGGCCGCGGCGGGCCGGGGGCCGAGGGCCGGGTCCTTGAGCAGGGGGCGCAGGGCGTCCGTGAGGGCCTTGCCGTGCGGGGCGGACTTCACGGTGCTGACGCCGCCGAGGCCGGTCAGCACGGGTCCGGCGCTGGGGGCGGGCCGGGGCCGGCCGGGCGCGCCGGGGGCGCTGCCGTGATCTGTGCCACCCGCGCGGCCCAGGGCCACTGCCCGGTCCCGCTCGGCCGTACGCTGACCCGAGGAGTCCCAGGGACCGGCGGCGGTCACGACACCGGCGGTCAGTGCGAGTCCGGCGGTGGCGGCGCCCGCGGTGTACTGCCAGGTCTTCGGCCGCGCGACCTTCGCGACCTGCGGTTCTCCGGCTCGGGCGAGCCGCGCGAGCCGTGGTTTCACAGCCGCCGCGGTCCGTGCCAGGCGCGGTCGTACGGCATCCGCGAGCCGCACCACGTGCGGTTTCGCGGCCCGCCAAGGCCTCAGCTCTGGCACGACCACCAGCCCCTTTCGCGATCACACACCTGCGTGAGGGACACTTAACCACCAGAACTATGTGTTGATCATGGAGGAGCCACCGGTGGAGTTCGACGTCACGATCGAGATTCCGAAGGGTTCGCGCAACAAGTACGAGGTGGACCACGAGACCGGTCGTATCCGCCTGGACCGGCGACTCTTCACCTCGACCGCCTACCCGACCGACTACGGCTTCGTCGAGAACACCCTCGGCGAGGACGGCGACCCGCTGGACGCGCTGGTCATCCTCGACGAGCCGACGTTCCCGGGCTGCCTGATCCGCTGCCGGGCGATCGGCATGTTCCGCATGACGGACGAGGCCGGCGGCGACGACAAGCTGCTGTGCGTGCCGTCGACGGACCCGCGCGTGGAGCACCTGCGGGACATCCACCACGTGTCGGAGTTCGACCGCCTGGAGATCCAGCACTTCTTCGAGGTCTACAAGGACCTGGAGCCCGGCAAGTCGGTCGAGGGCGCCGACTGGGTGGGCCGCACCGACGCCGAGGCCGAGATCGAGCGGTCCTACAAGCGTTTCAAGGACCAGGGCGGTCACTGACCTCCTGTTCCTGATGCTGACGGGCCGCACGCCTGCGTGTGCGGCCCGTTCGTCCGTCTGTGCGCATACTGAGGCTGTGGGGGGTACGAGGCTGACGTGTCGTACAGGGAGCGCCAGGCAGTGATGGATGCGGAGGACCGCAAACCGAGGTCGGACGAGGCGAGGAGTGCGTTCGTCCCTCCGGCCGGGACCGGCCTCGACGGGGACATGTCGACGACGTCGGAGTTCGCGATCCCCGAGGGGCTGGCCCTGCTCAGAACGGCCGGTGCGGAGTCCGACACGACGTCCGAGTTCGCCGTGCCGCACGGGCTGGACGTCCAGGCGGCGCCCTCCGTGGAGCAGGAGGGGTCGGCCTTCACCCCTCCGAGCACGTACAGCGCGAAGCACGCCCCGACGGCCTTCACACCACCGAGCGGGATTCCCGTGGTCAGCCTGACCAAGGACGTGCCCTGGCAGGACCGGATGCGCACGATGCTGCGCATGCCGGTGGCGGAGCGGCCGGCGCCGGAGACGAGCCAGCGCGGCACCGACGAGAGCGGGCCCGCGGTGCCCCGCGTGCTCGACCTAACGCTGCGTATCGGCGAGTTGCTGCTGGCGGGCGGTGAGGGCGCCGAGGACGTGGAGGCGGCGATGTTCGCCGTCTGCCGGTCGTACGGGCTGGACCGCTGCGAGCCCAACGTCACCTTCACGCTGCTGGCGATCTCGTACCAGCCGTCCCTGGTGGACGACCCGGTCACCGCGTCGCGGACGGTGCGCCGCCGGGGCACGGACTACACGCGGCTGGCGGCCGTGTACCAGCTGGTGGACGACCTCAGTGACGACGAGACGGCGGTCTCCCTGGAGGAGGCCTACCGGCGGCTGGCGGAGATCCGCCGTAACCGGCATCCCTATCCCGGCTGGGCGCTGACCGGGGCGAGCGGGCTGCTGGCCGGTGCGGCGTCCGTGCTCGTGGGCGGTGACCTGATCGTGTTCGTCGCCGCGGCGCTGGGCGCGATGCTCGGTGACCGGCTGGCGTGGCTGTGCGCGGGGCGCGGGCTGCCGGAGTTCTACCAGTTCACGGTGGCCGCGATGCCGCCGGCCGCGATCGGCGTCGCGCTGACGATCGGCCACGTGGACGTGAAGGCCTCCGCTGTCATCACCGGTGGGCTGTTCGCGCTGCTGCCCGGGCGGGCGCTGGTGGCGGGCGTGCAGGACGGTCTGACGGGCTTCTACATCACCGCGTCCGCGCGGCTGCTGGAGGTCATGTACTTCTTCGTCGGCATCGTCGCCGGTGTGCTGCTGGTGCTGTACTTCGGTGTGCAGCTGGGCGCGCGGCTCAACCCCGACCAGGCGCTCGGTGCCTCCGACGACCCGGTGATGATGATCGGCGCGTCGATGCTGCTGTCACTGGCGTTCGCGGTACTGCTCCAGCAGGATCGATCCACCGTGATGTGGGTGACGCTCAACGGCGGGGTCGCGTGGGTCGTCTACGGGGCGATGCATTACGTGGGGGACATCTCGCCGGTGGCTTCCACGGCGGCGGCGGCGGGGCTCGTGGGGCTGTTCGGGCAGCTGCTGTCCCGGTACCAGTTCGCCTCCGCGCTGCCCTACACGACGGCGGCGATCGGGCCCCTGCTGCCGGGTTCCGCGACGTACTTCGGGCTGCTGGCGATCGCGCAGAGCGAGGTGGACGAAGGGCTGGTGTCGCTGTCGAAGGCGGTGGCGCTCGCCATGGCCATCGCCATCGGCGTGAACCTCGGGTCCGAGATCTCCCGGATGTTCCTGAGGATCGGCTCCGCGGAGAAGCGGCGGGCCGCCAAGCGCACCAGGGGTTTCTAGCCCCGAGGAGGTCGGGGGGCTGGGGGTACGTCGGCGGCCGCGGGCCGGTGGGGGTGTTCGCGCTTTCCCCGCGCCCCCGGGACGGTCGGTTCAGTAGCCGTTGTTGTAAGGCCCCTGCTGTGTGCCGTACGGCTGCTGGTGGCCGCCCTGCTGCTGGTGGCCGTAGCCCGGGGCAGGCTGCTGGTGGCCGCCCTGCTGCTGTCCGTAGCCCGGGCTCTGCGGGTACTGGTTGTAGTACTGCTGGTCGTTGTAGCCGTTCTGGTTGCCGTAGGGCTGCTGCTGCGGCTGCTGGTGGGGCGGCTGGTCATCGGGGGTGATGCGGCGGAGCTGGGTCGTCGCGTCGTCCATGGCGGGGGGCTGCTGCCGCTGCTCGGGGGCCTCGGCCGCCGCGCGCTTCTTCTTGGAGCGGTCGCGCAGGTACTCGATGATGATCGGGACGACGGAGAGCACGACGATCAGGACGAGGATCGCCTCGACGTTCTTCTTGATGAAGCCGATCTGGCCGAGCCAGTAACCCGCGAGGGTGACGCCGGTGCCCCAGGCGATGCCGCCGATGACGTTGTACGTGAGGAACGTGCGGTACTTCATGCGGCCGGCGCCGGCCACGATGGGGGCGAAGGTACGCACGATGGGGACGAAGCGGGCCAGGACGATCGCCTTGGGGCCGTACTTCTCCATGAACTCGTGGGCCTTGTCCAGGTTCTCCTGTTTGAAGAGCTTGGAGTTGGGACGGTTGAAGAGCTTCGGGCCCAGGAACTTGCCGATCATGTAGCCCACTTGGTCGCCGAGGACGGCGGCGAGCACGATCAGCGTGCAGACCAGCCACAGCGGCTGGGTGATGTAGGTGCCCTCGGCCACGAAGAGCCCCGCCGTGAACAGCAGGGAGTCGCCGGGCAGGAACGCGAAGAGACCGGACTCCGCGAAGACGATGAGCAGGATGCCGGGCAGGCTGAACGTCGAGATCAGGTAGTCCGGGCTGAGCCACTCGGGGCCGAGCGCAAGCGTGGTCACGGGGATGTGGCTCCTGCTGCAGTGGGGTACGGGCGGGGGCTGGCTGCCTCAAAGTATCAACGCAGCCGTCATGGCCCAGGTTCCATGGGCGTACTCAGGATGCACTGTGCGCGAGCCCGGTCAAAGCTGTGAACCATGGGCATCGATGAGTACGGCGGCGGTCAGGGCCCTGAGCCCGAGGTTCTCGTCGTCACGACGAACGACGTACCCGGCTACCACGTGCGGGAGGTGATCGGCGAGGTCTTCGGCCTGACCGTGCGCTCCCGGCACGTGGGGAGCCAGATCGGCGCCGGGCTGAAGTCGATGGTCGGCGGCGAACTGCGCGGTCTCACCAAGACGCTGGTGCAGACCCGCAACCAGGCGATGGAGCGGCTCGTGGAGCAGGCACGCGCGCGTGGCGCCAACGGCATCCTGGCGTTCCGCTTCGACGTGACGGAGGCGGCGGACGTCGGTACCGAGGTGTGCGCGTACGGCACGGCGGTGGTCCTGACCCGGGAGTGAGGCACTCCCGGGCCGGGGATCAGGAGGTGTGGCGTGCCGCGTTGGCGGCGATCGCGTCCTTCAGGTGCTCGGCGAGGCCCGGGCGCAGCGCGTCGTAGAACGCCTTGAACCGCTCGTCGGAGACGTACATCTCGCCGAGGCAGCGGTGGATCTCGTAGGAGCACTCGTAGAACCACGTGCAGATGTGCTGCCGGTGCTCCTCCGCCAGGGTCATGGCCGCCTCGCCGGTGGGCGGCTCGTCCGCCGACATCAGGGCGCCGTAGCGCTCGCCCCAGTCGGCGGCCTCGGCCTGGATGCGCTTCCAGTCCTCCTTGGTGTAGCTCGCGGTGCGGCGCTGCGAGTCGGCGTACTCGTCGGTGTCGCCCCAGCGCTCCTCCACCTCTTCGGCGTACTGCTCCGGGTCGTTGTCCCCGAAGACCTCGAACCTCTCCTCGGGCGTGAGGTCGATTCCCATCGTGCGTGCCTCCATGGCGTGCTCCACGGCCGCCGCCATCTTCCGCAGCTTCTCGATCCGGGCGGTCAGCAGTTCGTGCTGGCGGCGCAGGTGCGCGCGCGGGTCCGCGTCCGGGTCGTCGAGCAGGGCGGCGACCTCCTCGAGCGGGAAGCCGAGCTCCCGGTAGAACAGGATCTGCTGCAGCCGGTCGAGGTCGGCCTCGCTGTAGCGCCGGTGCCCCGCGTGGCTGCGTTCGCTCGGGACGAGCAGGCCGATGTCGTCGTAGTGGTGCAGTGTGCGCACCGTGACGCCGGCGAAGCCCGCGACCTGTCCCACGGAGTAGCTCACTTCCGCGCCCTTCTTCTTCGGTCTTCTTCCGGGCTCCACGGTCGGGCCTCACGCCACGTGAGGTGCAAGCGTGTTGCCCCTTTACCCGATTTCTGGCGTTTGATCCGTTTATCGTGTGCCCGTGGTCCAGGACTCCGAAGACCGGGCGCCCGCCGTCACCCCGTCGACCCCCGCCCGCGCCCTGCTGCCGTCGATCCTGCCCGCCGTCGTCGTGGGCGTGATCTCCAGCCTGATCCTGGTGGGGGTGGAGGTCGCCGCCGAGCAGCTGCAGGACGTGCTGTGGGAGACCGTGCCGGACGCGCTCGGGGTCGGCCGGTACTCCGTGGCCTGGATGTTCGCGGTGCTCACCGCGACCGGCGTCGCGGTCGGGCTGGTCGTGTGGAAGGTGCCGGGACACGCGGGCCCCGATCCCGCCACCGTCGGCCTGGAGGCCCCCGTCCTGCCGCCCGTGGTGCTGCCCGGGCTGCTGCTGGCCAACGCGCTGATGCTGGCCGGCGGCCCCAGCCTCGGTCCCGAGAACCCGATCATCGCCGCGAACGTCGGCCTGGCGGTCTGGCTGGGCGGCCGGTTCATCCCCCGGGCGCCGGGCCGGATCTGGCCGGCGCTGGCGGAGGCGGCGACCATCGGCGCCCTGTTCGGCACCCCGGTGGCGGCCGCCCTGGCGATCTCGGAGCTGCTGGCCCGCCAGGAGACCCGCGGCATGCTGTGGGACAACCTCTTCGCGCCGCTGACCGCCGCGGCCGCTGGTTCCCTGACCGTCACCCTCCTCGACCACCCGAGCTTCGCGCTGAACCTGCCGACCTTCGGCCGGCCGGGCTGGTCCGACCTGCTGGCGTCGGTCGCGGTCGCCGCGGTGGGCGCGCTGCTCGCCCTGTGTGCCGTGCGGGCCTTCCCGTACGTCCACGCGGCGTTCCGGCGGTTGCGGCACCCGATGCTGATGCTCCCGGCGGGCGGGGTCGTGCTCGGCGCTCTCGCGGCGCTGGGCGGCCATCTGACGCTGTTCAAGGGGCTCGACGAGATCGCCACGCTGGCGCACGACCCGGACGGCTGGTCGGCCGGGGAGTTCGCCGTCATGACGGTGGTGAAGCTGGCCGCGCTGGTCGTCGCCGCGTCCTGCGGCTTCCGTGGCGGGCGGATCTTCCCCGCCGTGTTCGTCGGCACCGCCCTCGGCCTGTGCGCGCACGCCCTGGTTTCCGGGGTGCATCCCTCGGTGGGGGTGTCCGCCGGTGTGCTCGGGGTGCTGCTGGCGATCACGCGGCAGGGCTGGATCAGCCTGTTCGTGGCCGCGGTGCTGGTCGCCGAGCCGGGGATCATCGCCCTGCTCTGCATCGCCTCGCTGCCGGCCTGGCTGCTGGTCACGGGCCGGCCGCAGATGCAGCTGCGCAAGGACGGCACGTCGGTCCGCTGAAGCTCCCCGCCGAATTCACCCCGTGAGAACCCACCCTTGGAGACACCCATGCCGCTCCACGAAGGTCCCGGCCGAGCCGCCGAAAGCCGTCTGTCCGTCAACCCCTTCTACGGCCCCGCCAACCCCCTCGGCGACATGGCCGAGGCCCCGCCCACCCATCGGCTCCCGGACCAGCCCATCGCACCGGCGACCGCCCACCAGCTGGTGCGCGACGAGCTGATGCTCGACGGCAACGCCCGGCTGAACCTCGCCACCTTCGTCACCACCTGGATGGAGCCCGAGGCCGGGCTGCTGATGGCGGAGTGCCGGGACAAGAACATGATCGACAAGGACGAGTACCCGCGCACCGCCGAGCTGGAGCGGCGCTGCGTGGCGATGCTCGCGGACCTGTGGCACGCGCCCGACCCGGCGAGTGCCGTGGGGTGTTCGACGACCGGGTCGAGCGAGGCGTGCATGCTCGCCGGGATGGCGCTGAAGCGGCGCTGGGCGAAGCGCAACGCCGACCGCTACCCGGGGGCCCGGCCCAACCTGGTGATGGGCGTCAACGTGCAGGTCTGCTGGGAGAAGTTCTGCAATTTCTGGGAGGTGGAGGCCCGGCTGGTGCCCATGGAGGGTGAGCGGTTCCACCTGGACCCGCAGGCCGCTGCCGAACTGTGCGACGAGAACACCATCGGCGTGGTCGGCATCCTGGGCTCCACGTTCGACGGGTCCTACGAGCCGATCGCGGACCTGTGCGCGGCGCTGGACGCGCTGCGGGAACGGACCGGGCTGGACGTCCCGGTGCACGTGGACGGGGCGTCCGGGGCCATGGTCGCGCCGTTCCTCGACGAGGACCTGGTGTGGGACTTCCGGCTGCCGAGGGTGGCGTCGATCAACACCTCGGGACACAAGTACGGGCTGGTCTACCCGGGCGTCGGCTGGGCCCTGTGGCGGGACGCGGAGGCGCTGCCGGAGGACCTGGTGTTCCGGGTGAACTACCTGGGCGGCGACATGCCGACGTTCGCGCTGAACTTCTCCCGCCCGGGCGCGCAGGTCGTGGCGCAGTACTACACGTTCCTGCGGCTGGGCCGGGACGGCTACCGGGCCGTCCAGCAGGCCGCGCGGGACGTGGCCAGGAATCTGGCCGGGCGGGTCGAGGCGCTCGGCGACTTCCGGCTGCTGACCCGGGGCGACGAACTGCCGGTGTTCGCCTTCACGACCGCCCCGGACGTGACGGCGTACGACGTCTTCGACGTGTCACGGCGGCTGCGCGAACACGGCTGGCTGGTGCCCGCGTACACCTTCCCGAAGAACCGGGAGGACCTGTCCGTGCTGCGGGTGGTGTGCCGCAACGGCTTCTCCGCCGACCTCGCCGATCTGCTCGCGCAGGACCTGGAGCGGCTGCTGCCGGACCTGCGCCGGCAGCCGCGCCCGCTGACGGAGGACAAGGGCGCGGCGACCAGCTTCCACCACTAGCGGACGACCTAGCGGCTCAGCCGCCCGAACCTCCGCACCGCCAGTGGGAAGAACACCGCCAGCAGGGCCAGGGGCCAGACGACCGCGGCCCAGGTGTGCCCGGACTCCGTGCCGGGCACGCCGAACAGGTCCCGAACGGCCGTGGCCGTGTGGGACATCGGGTTCCACTCGACGACCGTGCCCAGCCAGCCGGGCATGGAGCCCGGTGCGGCCAGCGCGTTGGAGAGGAAGCCGACCGGCCAGACCAGGATCTGCACGGCCTGGACCATCTCCGGCTTCCCCGCCACCAGGGCCAGGTGGATGCCGATCCACAGCATCGCGAACCGGAACAGGAGCAGCAGGCCCACGGCGGCGAGGAGGGCCGACGGGCCGCCGCCGGGCCGCCAGCCGAGTGCGGCGCCCACGCCGATGAGCACGGCCAGGCCCGTCGCCGACTGGAGCATGTCGGCGGCCGAACGGCCCACCAGGACGGCTCCGTCGGCCATGGGCATCGAGCGGAAGCGGTCGATGACGCCCTTGTTCAGGTCCTGCGTGACGGCGAGCATCGTGCCCTCCAGGCCGAAGGCCATGGTGAGCGCGAGCATGCCGGGGATCAGGTAGTCGCGGTACTCGCCGCTCACCCCCCGGCCGCCGCCGACGAGGTAGCCGAACATCAGCAGCAGCATCACCGGGAAGACCAGGCTGACGACCACCTGGACCGGCTGCCGCCCCCAGCGGGCGAGTTCCCGGCGGGTCATGGTCCAGGAGTCGGTCAGGGCGTGCGCGCTCACGCGGCCTCCTTCACTCGGTGGTCGTCCCCGGTGAGGTGCAGGAACACCTCGTCCAGCGTCGGGCGGCGCAGAGCGACGTCCTCCGCCTCGATCCCGGCGTCCCGAAGGGCCCGTACGACCCCGGAGAGCGCCTCCATGCGGTCGGTGACCGGGGCGCTCAGCAGCCGGCGGTCGGCGTCGACGCTGATCCCGGTCAGCGGCAACAGCGCCACGGCGGTACCCAGTTGGCCGGCGTCGCGCAAGACCACGTCGATGCGGTCGCCGCCCGTCTGGGCCTTCAGTTCGTCCGCCGTGCCCTCGGCGACGACCCGGCCGGCGTCGACGACCGAGATGCGGTCGGCGAGCTGGTCGGCCTCCTCCAGGTACTGGGTGGTGAGCAGGACCGTCGTGCCGCCGCCGACCAGGGAGCGGACGGACGACCACACCTCGGCCCGCCCGCGGGGGTCCAGACCGGTGGTGGGCTCGTCCAGGAACAGCACCTCCGGCTCGGTGATCAGGGAGGCGGCGAGGTCCAGGCGGCGCCGCATGCCGCCGCTGTACTGCCGCACCGCCTTGCGGCCGGTGCCGGCCAGACCGAAACGCTCCAGGAGTTCGTCCGCACGCGCGCGTGCCCGCCGCGCGCCCAGATGGTGCAGCCGGCCGAACAGCTCCAGGTTCTGCCGTCCGCCCAACTCCTCGTCGAGCGCGGCGTGCTGGCCGAGCAGGCCGATGCGCAGCCGCACGGCGTAGGGCTCGCGCACCACGTCGTGCCCGGCCACCTCGATCCGGCCGGCATCCGGCCGCAGCAGGGTGGACAGGACCCTCACCAGGGTGGTCTTGCCCGCGCCGTTCGGACCGAGCACCCCGTGCACCGTGCCGCGCGCGACCGTGAGGCCGAGCCCGTTCAGCGCCTTCTTGTCGCCGTAGGTCTTCTCCGCGCCTTCGACGGTGATCGCCGTGTCGGCCACCGGACCTCCCTCGCTAGTCAAAGTTGACTACACGCTCGAAGATAAACCCCGCCGAGCCAGTCGTCAAACTTGATTAATCAGCGTCGCCGGGGTGTGGCTCCCCCGTCGCGTACGGGTTCTCCTCGTCGTCGGCCAAGACGCCGACGAACGGGTCGCCCTCGTCGGCGAAGGTGTAGGCGCCGCCCTCGATGCGCTCGATGAGACCGCGGGTCCACTCACCCTCGGAGTCGGCCGTGTGGACCCACATGTTCATGATCTCGCCGATGTGCCCGAGCTGTCCGGGCCCCTCCTCGGGCACGTAGTGCTCCAGGACGGAGGCCCGCCACTGCTCGATCCGCAGGGTCCGCTCCTTCAGCAGCGCCACCGCCTCCGCCCGCGGCAGGTCGACGACGAAGCCGACGGCGGCCGTCTTCACGTCCCCGCGCTGGTCGTAGGTGACCAGCGCGTCCCGCAGCAGCCGGAAGTACTCCTCGGTGCCCTGCGCGGTGATCTCGTACTCCGTGCGCGGCGGGCCGCCCGCCGTGGACGGGGCGATCTCGTGCGCGTGCAGCAGCCCCTGCTTCGCCATCTGCTTCAGTGCGTGGTAGATCGAGCCGGGCTTGGCGTTGGACCACTCGTGCGCGCCCCAGTACTCCAGGTCGTTGCGCACCTGGTAGCCGTGGGCGCGGCCGTGCATACGGACCGCGCCGAGCACGAGGAGACGGATCGCTGACATGCGGTCCAGGTTAGGACCCGGCCGCCACCTGCTGTTCCTCGGCCACCAGCTCGAAGGCGGTCCTGCCGTCCAGGGACTCGCGGATGACATCCGCGTGACCGGCGTGCCGGGCCGTCTCGCGGATGAGGTGGAGGCAGAGCCAGCGGTGGGAGACCCGGCCGTCCGGCGGGAACCAGGGCTGGGCCGGCAGCGCGAAGGTGTCGTCGAGGCTGGGGACCGAGCGGATGTACGCCTCCGTCTCGGCGGCGACCTTCTCCCAGTACTCCAGCTGCGACGCGACGGTCTCGCCCTCGACCAGCCGGAAGCACTCGTGCCAGTTGCTCTGGTCCCGCACGACGGCCGGCGGCTCGCCCTTGGCCAGGGCGACCCACAGCTGCTCGACCTCGGCGACGTGCTTGACCAGCCCCGCCAGGGACAGCTCGCTCGCGCTGGGACGGGACGACGCCTGCTCGTCCGTCAGCCCGAGCACCGCCCGGCGCACGCCGCCGCGCTGCTCGGCGATGAAGGCCAGGAGCGCCCCGCGCTCGTCGCCGTGTGCCTCCGCCGGAACGTGAGTGACCATGACCGCCGCCTTTCACCGGGCCCGGGGGTCTCTCCCCCTGACACCGGCAAAGCTACGGGCCCTTGCGGTCAGGTTCTGTCCGCAAGGCCCGGGTGCCGAAGGCTCTGGAACGGGGAATGCGCCCCGCGTGCCGGAAGGCTCTAGAACGGGAACCCGCTCCGGCCGTGCTGCACCGAGATCCACTTGGTCGTGGTGAACGAGTCGAGCATCGTGTCGCCGTTGAGCCGGCCGATGCCCGAGTGCTTCTCACCGCCGAACGGGACGATCGGCTCGTCGTGCACGGTGCCGTCGTTCACATGGAACATGCCCGTATCGATCTGCCGGGCGAAGGCGACGCCCCGCTCGACGTTCCCGGTGTGGACGGCGCCGCTCAGGCCGTAGGGCGTGTCGTTGACGAGCCGTACGGCCTCCTCCTCGCCGTCGAAGGGGACGAGGAAGGCGACCGGCCCGAAGACCTCCTGCCGGAGCAGCGCCGAGTCGGCGGGAAGGCCGGTCAGCACCGACGGCCCGAGGAGGTTGTCGGTCCGACCGCCGCGCACCAGGGCCGTGGCGCCCTCGGCGAGGGCCTGCTCTACCACGCCGGAGACCGCGTCCGCCTGAGAGGAGTTGATGACCGGGCCGATGACGGTCTCCGGGTCGCGCGGGTCGCCCGCCTTGAGGGTCTTCACCTTGGCGACGAACTTCTCGGTGAACTCGTCCGCGACCGACCGGTCGACGAGGACCCGGTTGGCGGCCATGCAGACCTGCCCCTGATGCACGTACCGGCTGAAGACGGCCGCGTCGACCGCGTAGTCGACGTCGGCGTCGTCGAGGACCACCAGCGCGCTGTTGCCGCCCAGTTCGAGCACGGAGCGCTTGAACAGGCGGGCGCAGACGGTCGCCACGTGCCGGCCGACCGCGTCGGAACCGGTGAAGGAGATGACCTTGGGGACCGGGTGCTCGAGGAAGGCGTCGCCGATCTCCGCGATGTCGGTGATGACGACGTTCAGCAACCCGCCGGGCAGCCCCGCGTCCTCGAAGATCTTCGCGACCAGGGAGCCGCCGACGATCGGCGTGTTCTGGTGCGGCTTGAGCACCACGGCGTTGCCCAGCGCGAGCGCCGGGGCGACCGACTTGATCGACAGCAGGAAGGGGAAGTTGAAGGGGCTGATCACCCCCACGACACCGACCGGCACGCGGTAGACGCGGTTCTCCTTGCCGTCCACCGGGGAGGGGATGATCCGCCCCTCGGGGGCCAGCGCCAGATGGACCGCCTCGCGCAGGAACTCCTTGGCGAGGTGCAGCTCGAAGGCGGCCTTCAGGCGCGTGCCGCCGAGCTCGGCGATGATGGCCTCGGAGATCTCGGCCTCGCGCTCCTCGATCAGGCGAAGCGCCTTCTCGAAGACCGCCCGGCGGGCGTAGGGGTTGGTCGCGGCCCACTGCTTCTGGGCGCGGGCCGCCGCCCGGTAGGCCTGATCGACCTCGTCGACCGTGGCTATGGTGATCGACGCCAGCTTCTCGTCGTCGTACGGGTTGAAGTCGATGATGTCCCAGGAACCGGTACCCGGGCGCCACTCACCGTCGATGTACTGCTGTGCGAGGTCGGTGAAGCAGGACGACGACATGTGTGATCCCTCGATCCCTGGAAGATCTCCGATCGCGCCATCACGATCTGATCACACGTCATCGTACTGATGTTTCAGGTGAGTTGAAGGATTACTTCAGGAGAGCTGGAGGAGGCCCCGCAGAAGGTCCCGGCTCTCCGAGGGGCCCGGGCTGTCGCTCTGGAGCTCCTTGAGCGCCTTCTCGTACTGGGCGACGTCCTCGGCCTTGTCCAGGTACAGCGCGCTGGTGAGCTGCTCCAGGTAGACGACGTCCGACAGGTCGGACTCCGGGAAGCTGAGGATCGTGAACGCGCCACTTTCGCCGGCGTGGCCGCCGAGGCTGAACGGCACCACCTGGAGCCGCACGTTGGGCCGCTCCGAGATCTCGATGAGGTGCTGGAGCTGGCCCCGCATCACCTCGCGGTCGCCGTACGGGCGGCGCAAGGCGGCCTCGTCCAGGATGATGTGGAAGTCGGGCGCGCGCTCGTCGAAGAGGTACTTCTGCCGCTCCAGCCGCAGCGCCACGCGGCGTTCGACGTCGGCCTCGCTCGCGCCCTGCATGCCCCGCCGGACCACCGCGTGGGCGTACGCCTCGGTCTGCAGCAGGCCGTGCACGAACTGCACCTCGTACGCCCGGATCAGCGAGGCCGCGCCCTCCAGCCCGACGTAGGTCGGGAACCAGCTGGGCAGCACGTCCGAGTAACTGTGCCACCACCCGGCGACGTTGGCCTCCTTGGCCAGGGACAGCAGGGAGGAGCGCTCCTGCTCGTCGGTGATGCCGTACAGGGTCAGCAGGTCCTCGACGTCTCTGGTCTTGAAGCTCACCCGGCCCAACTCCATCCGGCTGATCTTCGACTCGGAGGCGCGGATCGAATAGCCCGCCGCCTCGCGCGTGATGCCCCGCGCCTCACGCAGTCGCCTGAGTTGTGATCCGAGCAGCATGCGCCGCACCACCGATCCCGGCTCTCCCGCGCTCACGTTCGCCAGCCTCCCCAACGTCTTCAGGGGCCGCAGTCTGCCACTAAAACACTCCGAGCAGTACTCGTCCGGTTACGGAAACGGAATCGAGACGGTCGACGCTCGCGCGCGGGGCAAGAAGAAGGCAAGTGAACGGCCAAAGAGCGACGCGAAGATGACGGAAAAATTGGCCAACAAGCGGTACGGGACATCTCATTCCGGTCACGTGCACGTGCATCTGCCCTTGCATCTGCTGTACGCATCCGAAACCATGGTCCCGCACCACCGCCGCATCGCACCGACCGCGAATTCCCGGGAGTGCCTCGCATGGGGACGAATGGATCGACCATGCTCGAGCCGTTACGGCAGGGCCTTCCGCCGCTGGATCCCGCGGCCGTGTCCGACGCCGCCTCCTGCGCTCTTCCCGCCCGCTACGAAGCGGTGCGCGAGGCGCGGCGGTTCACCCGCAGAACCCTCGACCAGTGGAACATGGGCGATCGGTTCGACGACGTCTGCCTGGTGGTCTCCGAACTCGTCACCAACGCGCTGCGGCACGGCCTGCCGACGGGCAGCGCGTGTACCGGCGACCGCGAACCCCCGGTACGACTGCACCTGATGCGGTGGGCCGAGCGGCTGGTGTGCGCGGTGCGCGATCCCAGTCACGACAGTCCGGTCGCCCGGGAGACCGACGACTTCTCGGCGGAGTCGGGACGCGGGCTGTTCCTCGTCGACTCCTTCAGCGACAGCTGGGGCTGGCACCCGCTCGCCGGCGCGCTCGACGGCAAGGTGGTCTGGGCGCTGTTCCGGCTGCCGCCCGCCGGTTCACGACCCGGCGGGGAATGAGAGACCGCGGCGCATTCTCGCGTCGCGGTTCTACGCGCGTTACCGCGCGCTGAGGGCGGATCGCCCCGATTCATACCGGGGGCTGCCGGAGGCTCAGCCGCCGACCAGGTGGTCGAACTCGCCGTCCTTCACGCCGAGCAGCATCGCCTCGATCTCCGCCCGGGTGTAGACCAGCGCGGGACCTTCGGGGAAGCGCGAGTTGCGCACGGCCACGTCACCGCCCGGCAGCCGGGCGAACTCCACGCAGGAGCCCTGCGAGTTGCTGTGCCGGCTCTTCTGCCAGGCCACACCGCTCAGTCCGGCGGCCGCCATACCGTTGTACGCGTCGTGGTCCACAGGTCGCTCCCCGGTGGTGCACTGGCTGGTGTGGCCATTGGTGCAGTGGTCAACTGACCCGGATCATAGCCCTGTTCATGTGCAGATGCATGGGCAGATGCACGTGCACGCGGGGTGGTCCCGCGGTTACAGCTTTGACGACCGCTTGACCGAACTCTCGACTGTTTGACGGCTCGTCCCCGCCTCTCGTTCCCTGCGGCCTGCGCCGAAGTGGCCCGGTTCGGGGAGGTCCGGTGGAGGCGGAGCATCCGCTCGACGGCGATGCGAGGCGTCGGCGCGGGGGCCGCGCCGGAGAAGCGTGAGCTGAGACGCTCGGCCGCCCGAAGGGCGTTCGGCCGGCCGACCCGCATCCGGAAGGCGGCCGTGGCCTGCGAGGACGAGAAGAAATGGACCGGTCGCAGGAGACCGGGGTCGTCCTGGTGGCCGGTGCCCGGCTCGGACCGACGCCGGACACCCGCTCGGCTTGCGGGCCCCGCCGACCCACGCGTGCCGCGCCCGGCAGCGCCCCGGCACGGTTCGCGGAAATGCCGTCGCGCGGCCGGTCCGGCCCGGTCCTGACGGCCCGCCGCGCGCCGCGGCACCGGACGGCCGGCGGCGTACTCCGGCCCGGTCGCGGCACGGGCGAACGGTCCCCCACCCGTCAAGCGTGGGGAACCTCACCCGGTCCGGACGCGCTCGGCGTCAGCGGCCGGCGTACGGCAGGAGCGCCATCTCGCGCGCGTTCTTGATGGCCTTGGCGAGCTGCCGCTGCTGCTGGGACGACACCCGGGTGACGCGGCGGCTGCGGATCTTGCCGCGGTCGGAGACGAACTTCCGCAGCAGGTCGGTGTCCTTGTAGTCGATGTACGTGATCCCGGCCTGGTCCAGGGGATTGGGCCGGTCCTTGGCGGGCTTGCGGTCGGGCTTGCGGGGCATGACGGGTCAGACCTCCAGGAGGGTGTCGAAGGCATGCGGCAGGCGCTGCCAGGCGTCGGGGCCGGCGGCGTACTCGGCGTCGGTCAGCAGGCAGGACTCCAGCAGCCGTTCCAGGCCGTCCCGGTCGAGGCCGGGCGAGGTGAAGACCAGGTGCTGGCCGCGGTCTCCGTGCTCGGGGTGCCAGTCCAGCGCGGCGGCGGCACGGCGCACCGGCGGGACCATCTCCCAGGCCGCGTCCGGGAGGGACGCCAGCCACGGGCCCGTGCTCTCCACGCACAGGGCCCCGCCCGCCGCGTCCCAGTGGAACAGCGTGTCGGGCTTGTCGGCGAGCCAGAACCGGCCCCGGCTGCGGGCGGCCGCGCAGGTCAGGTCCTCCAGCGCGGCGTACAGCCGCTCCGGGTGGAAGGGGCGCCGCGTGCTCCACACCAGGGTCGAGACGCCGTGCGCGTCGGCCTCTGCGGGGAGCAGCGCGCAGGCCGGGTGCTGGGCGGCTGCGGCCGCCTCGACGTCGAAGCCGGCCAGGGCGGCCTCGGCCAGAGCCGACTGAGGACGCCTGCGCGGGGTCGGGACGGTCAGGCCGTCGTCTCCCCGGTCCGCGGGGCCTCCCTGCCCGACCGGGGCCCGGCGGGCCGTCGGGTGCAGCTGCGCGAGCAGCTCGCGGTCCTCGTCGTCGGCCTCCGGGGAGTCGGCGACGGCGAGGACGGGGGCGTACTCGAGCTGGCGCGCGAAGGTGTCGGCGATGGTGCGCTGGTCGGTCGCGGCGGCGGCGAGACCGGCGTCGGCCAGGTCGTCGCCGTTGCCGAGGTAGGGCAGGACCAGGGCCGGGTCGACGGCGGTGATCACACCGGTGACGGTGAGCCCGCCCGCGGTGACGACCTCGGCCATGGCCTTGGGTTCGACGGAGTCCCACAGTTCGACGACGGCGAGCCGGGTGGATCCGGCGTCCCGCAGCCGCTCCAGCTCCGGCACCAGGTCCTCGCGCAGGGCGCAGCACGCGCAGTCGTTGACGAGGGGCGCCTCCCCCGCGTCGAGGACACCGGAGGCGTCCCGGATGGTCCGTACGACCGTGCCCGCGGCGGCCGTCGACAGGTCGTGGTGGAGGACGACACTGCCGGGCACGTCGGCGAGCAGCCGCGCGACGGCCGCCCGGCGGGCGTCGGCGTGCAGCCCGCCGACGATCACGACGGGGAGCCCTGGGGG
Source organism: Streptomyces sp. NPDC126510 (assembly GCF_040302345.1). Classification (NCBI taxonomy): domain Bacteria; kingdom Bacillati; phylum Actinomycetota; class Actinomycetes; order Kitasatosporales; family Streptomycetaceae; genus Streptomyces; species Streptomyces sp. NPDC126510. The sequence goes on from NZ_JBEORR010000015.1 coordinate 82,071, forward strand.
GACAGCCACGGGATCAGCCCTTCTTTCCGTACCGGCGCTCGAAGCGCTCCACGCGCCCGGCGGTGTCCAGGACGCGGGCCGTGCCGGTGTAGAAGGGGTGGCTGACGTCGGAGATCTCGACGTCGACAACCGGGTAGGTGTTGCCGTCCTCCCACTCGATCGTCTTCTCGCCCGCCGTGGCGGACAGGGTCGAGCGGGTGAGGAAGGCGTAGTTCGCGGCACGGTCGCGGAAGACGACGGGGCCGTACTCCGGGTGGATTCCCTCGCGCATGGTCAGCGCTCCTCTCGGAAGTCGACGTGGCGGCCGACGACCGGATCGAACTTGCGCAGGGTCATGCGGTCCGGGTCGTTGCGGCGGTTCTTGCGGGTCACGTAGGTGAAGCCGGTCCCGGCGGTGGACCGGAGCCTGATGACCGGACGGAGCTCGTTGCGTGCCATGCCGCTATGATACTGAAAATGAAATCCATTTCCATAACCTGAGCAGAGAGGTACGTCACCACCCATGTCCGCGCACTGCATGCTGACCGGCACCCAGCCGGGCTTCGGCAACCGCATCTCCCACTCCCACCGGCGCACGCCCCGCCGGTTCGACCCCAACATCCAGTCCAAGCGCTACTGGCTGCCGAGCGAGGGCCGGTACGTCCGGCTCCGGCTCAGCACCAGGGGAATCAAGACCGTCGACACGATCGGGATCGAGGCGGCCGTCACCCGGATCCGCGCCCGGGGAGTGAGGATCTGATGGCGAAGAAGAGCAAGATCGCGAAGAACGACAGGCGCCAGGAGATCGTCGCGCGGTACGCCGCCCGGCGGGCCGAGCTGAAGGAGATCATCCGGCGACCGTCGTCGACTCAGGCCGAACGGCTCGCCGCCCAGGCGGAGCTGCGCGGGCAGCCGCGCGACGCGAGCGCCACCCGCGTACGCAACCGCGACCAGGTGGACGGCAGGCCGCGTGGCTACTTCCGGGCGTTCGGGCTGTCCCGGGTGAGTCTGCGGGAGCAGGCGCACGCGGGGTATCTGCCCGGGGTGCGCAAGTCGAGCTGGTGAGAGGCGCTCCCGGGACGTCTGCCGGGGGTGGGCGAGTCGTCCTGGTAAGGGGCGTTCCCGGGAGCACTTGACGGGCCCTGGTAGCTTGCTGCGGTCGTTCCGGCCACGGGGCCGGCCGGTGCCGTCCGGGCCGGTCGGCCGGCTACAGCTTGGGGGCTTGCAGTGACTTCGGTGATCTTCTCGCGCCGCTCCGGCGCCGTGCGCGTCGCTGCGGCGGCCGCGGGGCTGGCGGGCGCGCTCGTGCTGAGCGCGTGCGGCAGCGGCGGCGACTCGGGCGACGACGCGTCCGCCGCCCCCTCCTCGTCGGCCTCGGCGTCCGCCCCGGCGGGCGGGGACTCCGGCTCCGGTTCCGGCGGCTCGTCCGGCGGTGCACTGGCGGGCAGCTGGCTCGCGACGACCGGCGGCAAGGCCGTGGCCCTGGTGATCACCGGCAAGCAGGCGGCGCTGTTCGCCACCGGCGGCAGCGTGTGCAGCGGCACCGCGGGCGAGGAGTCCGGCATGCGGATGATCCGCCTGAAGTGCACGGACGGCTCCAAGGACCGGGCGACCGGCATGGTGAACTCGGTGGACGAGAACAGCCTGAAGGTCACCTGGCAGGGCGGCCTCGGCGCGGAGACCTACACGAAGGCCGAGGGCGGCAAGCTGCCGACGGGCCTGCCGACGGCGAGCCTCGGCTGACACACCGACTCGGTCGGAAGGGCCGCGGGTCGCCCATGGGCACCGCGGCCCTTTCGGCGTCGGGGGCGCGTGGCGGGGACGCCGGACTCCGGGACTAGCACGCGCACGTCCCGGAGTCCGGCGTTCGGGGGAATCGCAGGGGGTGCGTGGCCGTGCGGTACGCGCGTGCGTGATGATCCAGGGGCCCGGTACCGCTTTCGTTCGACACGTCCAGAGGACCTCATGCGCACCTTCCCCCTCACCCTGGCCGCCGCCCTCGCCGCCACGGTCATGCTGACCGGCTGCAGCGACGACACCTCCGGTGGCGACGACGTCAAGAACGCGGACCGGCCGAGCGATTCGGCCTGCGCGCTCGGTGACATGGGCGTGAAGGTCGGCGCCGCCGCCGCCCCGGCCGCGGGGGACACCGGCACCGTCACCGTCACGCTGACCAACAAGGGCGCGCAGTGCACGCTCAAGGGCTTCCCCGGGGTGGACCTGCTGGCCGACGACAAGACGACCTCCGTCTCCCCGGACGAGGGCGCGAAGCCCCAGTCGCTGACCCTCGGGAAGGGCGGCACCACGTCCTTCACCATCACCTACGTCCGGGCCGAGGCGGGCTCCCCGGAGAGCCTCGCCGTGCGCAAGGCGTCCTTCACCCTGCCCGGCGACACCAGGACGGCGCACGAACTGACGTGGTCGTACGGCGAGGTCGCCTGGGCATCGGACAAGCAGCCCTCGGTGAGCGGCTTCGAGACGTCGGGCGACTGACGGCGCCGACGGCAGGTCAGCGCAGCGGCGGCCGGTGCCGGACCTGGGCCCGGTCCGCCGCCTGCGCGCCCTGCGTCCAGCCCTCCGCGTCGCGCACCCCGCGCAGCCGGGTCGTGGTCGTCTCCGGGAACATCCGCTCCAGCCGCCCGGTGACGGCCACCTCGCGGGAGGCGAGGACCGGGAGCAGATCGTCGGTCACCTGGGCCTCGGCGGCTGCCGCCAGCCGGGTGCCGATGCGATGGGCGTAGGCCGCGAGGAACGATTGCCGGAACGTCTTGGTGCGCTTGCGGCCCCCCGCACGCTGTGCTGCCTCCGCCTTCGTCATCGCGGTCGTGGCCTGCACGAGGAGCGAGGTGTGGAGGAGTTCCACGGCGTCCAGGTCGGTCTCGAAACCGACGACGGTGGAGAAGCCGAAGGGTTCGTTCCACACCGCCCGGCAGTGGTTGGCACCGGCGACGGCGTCCAGCAGCACCGCCTTGGCCTGCTCGTACGGCGGTTCGACCCCGATCCGGCAGGCCCCTGGCGTGTCCGGCGAGGGTGCCCGCGCCGCGAGCAGCGCCGCGTCGACACTGTGCCGGGCCATCAGTTCCTGCGCCTTGGCGCTGAGCGCCTCCGCCTCCTCCGGGAACCCGGTCGCCTCCGCCTTGGCCAGCAGGGCGCGGATGCGGGTGAGCATGCGCGACTCGGCCCCGGCCTCCCCGGGCGCCGCTCCGGGCGTCTCGTCGAGGGCCTCCAGGGCGGGCAGCCGCAGCAGCAGGCGGTACAGCTCCAGCACGGCCGTGGCGTACGAGAAGCGGTCGCTGCGGGGCGGGGCGTCGGCGGGAAGGTCCGCGAGCTGACCGTTCCAGCGGCGGCCCCGGGGGCCGTCGCCGGGCGCCTGTCCGCGGATCAGCGCGGCCACGAGGAGCACGTGCACGTCGTCCAGCTCGCGCCGGACGATCCGTACGACGTCGGCCGGCTGCCAGCCGCGCCGCCAGGCCGCCGCGACGAACTCCTGTCCGCGCCGGTCGAGTTCGGCGTCCGCCGCCGGGTCGGAGGCGAGCAGGGAGGCGCCGGTGTCGAGGGCCGTCTCGCCGGTCTCGTAGAGGGCCGCTGCGAACGCGCGGTCGACGGTGCTGGACGTACTCACGGGCCGATGGTGCCACGCCGGCACGGCCGGACCGGAACCCGCATCGGGGTGTCAACCCTCGGTTGACACCCTCGAGGGCGCAACCTACGGTTGACGCATGACGAACCCCGACACCACGTCATCCATCCGTCTCGACGACCTCATCGCGGCCATCAAGAAGGTCCACGAGGCGCCGCTCGACCAGCTCCAGGACGCGGTGATCGCCGCGGACCACCTGGGCGACGTGGCCGACCACCTGATCGGCCACTTCGTCGACCAGGCCCGGCGCTCCGGCGCGTCCTGGACCGACATCGGCAAGAGCATGGGCGTCACCCGGCAGGCCGCGCAGAAGCGGTTCGTGCCCAAGGAGTCGGCCGACCTCGACCCGAGCCAGGGCTTCAACCGGTACACGCCGCGCGCCCGCAGCGTGGTGATGGCGGCGCACAACGCGTCCAAGGCCGCGCACAACGCCGAGGGCCTGCCCGAACACCTCGTCCTCGGGCTGCTGGCCGAACCGGAGGGACTCGCCGCGAAGGCGATCGCCGAGCAGGGGGCCTCCCTCGACGCGGTCCGCGCGGCGGCCACGGCGGCGCTCCCGCCGGCCGTCGAGAACGCCCCGGAGCTCGTGCCGTACGGCCCGGCCGCCAAGAAGGTTCTGGAACTCACCTTCCGCGAGGCCCTGCGCCTCGGCCACAACCACATCGGCACCGAGCACATCCTGCTCGCCCTGCTGGAGCACGAGAACGGCCAGGGCGTCCTCAGCGGCCTGGGCATCGGCAAGGAGCGGAGCGAGCAGTACGTCGCCAGGGTGCTGGAGAAGATCGCGCAGGCGCAGGAGAACGTGCTGGACGGGTCCTGACCCTCGCGGGCGGCGGCAGGGAGGCGTTGTCAGACCCCCCTGTCACACTCACCGCATGGCCGACCGATGGGCGCTCGCCCCGGCCGAGGACGGTGGCGTGGACGTCGCCCCCCTCGGCCCGGACGGGCTGCCCTCCGGACCGGTGCGGCGGGAGGCGGACGCGGCCAGGGCCGTGCGGAGCCGTCCCGGCGTCACGCGGTGGGTGTGGCGGTCCACCGCCGAGGTCTACCCGCGCCTGCTCGCCACGGGGGTGCGAGTCGAGCGGTGCTACGACATCGAGGCCGCCGAGACGCTCCTCCTCGGCCACGAGGGGCGGTACGGGGAACCACGCTCGGCCACGGCCGCCCTGGCCCGGCTGCGCGGTGGCCCCGTACCGCCCGATCCGCCGCAGCGGTCCGCGGAACCGGGCTCCCAGTCCTCCCTTTTCGAGCCCCAGGGCGTCCACCTGCCCCTGACGGACCTCCTCGCGGTGTACGCCGAGCAGCAGCGGCGGCACACGAGCGCCGAGCACCCCGACCGCATGCGGCTGCTCACGGCCGCCGAGTCGGCGGGCATGCTGGTGGCGGCCGAGATGAACCGCGCCGGGCTGCCCTGGAGCGCCGGGGTGCACCGCGCGCTGCTGCACGACCTGCTGGGCGAGCGGTACGCGGGCGGCGGCGAGCCGCGCCGGCTGGCCGAGCTGGCCGAGGAGGTGTCCACCGCGTTCGGCCGCCGCGTCCGCCCCGACCTGCCCGCCGACGTGGTCAAGGCCTTCGCGCAGGCCGGCATCAAGGTCTCCTCGACCCGTAAGTGGGAGATCGAGACACTCGACCATCCGGCCGTGAAACCACTGCTGGAGTACAAGAGGCTGTACCGCATCTGGGTCGCCCACGGCTGGTCCTGGCTGCAGGACTGGGTCCGCGAGGGCCGTTTCCGGCCCGAGTTCCTCGCGGGCGGGACGGTGACCGGCCGCTGGGTCACCAACGGCGGGGGCGGGCTCCAGATCCCGAAGGTGATCCGGCGGGCCGTGGTCGCCGACCCAGGATGGCGGCTGGTCGTCGCCGACGCCGACCAGATGGAACCACGCGTCCTCGCCGCGATCTCCCGCGACCCGGGCCTGATGGAGGTGGCCGGGCGGGAGAGCGACCTGTACCAGTCGGTCTCCGACCGGGCCTTCTCCGGCGACCGCTCCCAGGCCAAACTCGCCGTGCTCGGCGCGGTCTACGGCCAGACCTCCGGCGACGGCCTGAAGAACCTGGCGGCACTCAGACGCCGCTTCCCCAGAGCCGTGGCCTACGTCGACGACGCGGCCCGGGCCGGGGAGGAGGGCCGGCTCGTGCGGACCTGGCTCGGCCGGACCTGCCCGCCGGCGGCCCGGGGCACGGACGACGCGACCGAGGAAGCGGGCATCCCGGCAGCCGAGGCGGACCAGTCCGACGACAGCGCCGCGTGGGTGCCCGGCTACGCCTCCACCAACGCCCGCGCCCGTGGCCGCTTCGCCCGCAACTTCGTCGTCCAGGGCAGTGCCGCCGACTGGGCGCTGCTGCTGCTCGCCGCGCTGCGCAGGGCCTGCGCGGAACGGGCGGCCGAGCTGGTCTTCTTCCAGCACGACGAGGTGATCGTGCACTGCCCGGCGGAGGAGGCCGACGCGGTCGTGGCGGCCATCCGCGAGGCGGCGGCCCTGGCCGGTCGGCTGACCTTCGGGGAGACGCCGGTGCGGTTCCCGTTCACGACGGCTGTGGTGGAGTGCTACGCGGACGCCAAGTGATCACCGGTGAGCCGCAAGGAGTTCACGCGGTTCCGTGGTCGGTGCCGGCCCGTGGTCCGGTGGTGACCGCGGCGCACCGAGGCGGGCGAGGCGTTGATGCGGAGCCCGGAGCCGGGGGCCGGGAGTGCGGACCCGGGAGCCCGGAGCCGGGGCCGAGCCCGTCCCCCGGCAGGCCGCGGTCGGTCAGGCAGCGGCGGATCCCGGGGGGATGCCGTCCTGGTCGAGGCCGGGTCCCACGGCCGCGGCGAGGACCTGCTCGGCGACAGCGGCGTACCAGTGCGGCGCCGTGCCGGCGGTGTCGACGGCGTTCCTCTCTCGGGCCCGTTCACGGGCGAAGTCGCGCACCAGGACGTGCGGCACATAACGGCCGTACGTCGTCTCCTCCAGCAGGGCCACGTCGAGCAGGCGGTCCAGGGCCGCCTCGGTGCGGGGTTCGCCGATGCCGGTGAGACGGGCGAGGAGGGGGACGCCGTAGGCGGGCAGGTCGAGTGTGCCGATACCGCGCAGGGTGCGGGCCGCGTCCCGGTCGGCCTCACGCTCTGAGGCGGCGAGCGCGTCGTACGACACCTCCAGGGAGCGGCGGACGCTCAGATCGTCGTACTCCAGGTGGCGCAAACGGCTTTCGGCGGTGGCGAGTTGCCCGGCGAGCGTCTCGGGCGTCAGGCTCCGGCGGGCGGCGAGCCGCGCGGCGAGGACCCGCAGGGCCAGCGGGAGCCCGCCGGCGAGCCCGACGAGAAGCCGGGCGGCGTCCGTGCCGTCCAGTCCGTCGCGACCCGAGGCGCCGCGCAGGAGTTCGGCGCTCTCCTCCTCCGACAGCGGGGCGAGCGGGAACCGGGTCGCGCCGTCGAGGGCGGTCAGCGGCGAACGGCTGGTGACGATCACCGCGCACCCGGCACCGCCCGGCAGCAGCGGCCGTACCTGTGCGGCGCTCGCGGCATCGTCCAGCACCAGAAGCGTGCGGGCCGGTGCGAGCAGCGACCGGAGCAACGCGGCCGCGGCGTCCGGCTGCTCGGGGATGCGGCAGGGCTCGATTCCGAGGTCACGCAGCAGCGCGGTGAGCGCCTGAGCAGGGGTCAGAGGGGTCCTGCCCGGGGCGGCGCCGTGCAGGTCGAGGTGCAACTGCCCGTCGGGGAAACGTTCCGCCAGGTGGTGGGCGACCCGGAGGGCGAGCGCACTCTTGCCGACGCCGGCCATGCCGCTGATGACGGCGACGGGATGGGGGCCGGGTGCCGTGAGGGCGTGGCGCAGGGAGTCGCGTACGGCGCCGCGGCCGACGAAAGGGGCCGGTGACGGAGGCAGTTGGGCGGGCGGAGGCACCGGCCCGCCCGGTTCACCGGGTGACACCCCGGCGGCCGGGCACGCCGGCACCCTGCCCCTGTCACCCGGCTCCCCGGCACCGCCGTCCCCCACGGCCCCCCGCAGCACCTCCACGTGCGCTTCCCGCACCCCCGCTCCCGGTTCGATGCCGAGCCTGCCGACGAGACGGGTACGCAGGTCCCAGTGGACGGCCAGGGCCTCGGCCTGACGGCCGGTGCGGTGCAGGGCGAGCATCAGCTGCCGGTGGTACACCTCCCGCAGCGGATACTCACCGGCCAGCGCCGCCAGCTCCGGCACCAGCTCGTGCAGCCGCGGTCCGCCCAGTGCCAGTTCGGCGTCGTAGCGCCACTCCAGCAGCGACAGCCGGGCCTCACCCAGCCGCTGCGCGAAGGCGTACCCGCCCACCTCGGGCGGCAGCCCGGCGAGCGGCGCGCCCCGCCACAGCCCGAGCGCGGCCGCGCACTCGTGCACGACCCGCTCCCAGGCCTGGTCGGTGTGCGCGGCCCGCGCGGCGGTGACGTGTCCGTCGAAGACGTGGACGTCCAGCTCGCCCTCGTCGAGCCGCAGCACGTACCCGGACGGCACGGTACGCAGCCGTCGGGGGTCGTCGAGCAGCCGCCGCAGCCGGGCGATGTGATTGTGCAGCGAGGCCCGGGCGGAAACGGGCGGCGCCCCGCTCCACAGCGCGTCCTCCAGCGCTTCGGCGGAGACGACCCGTCCGGCGTCGAGCAGCAACGCGGCCAGCAGAGCCCGGGACTTGGCGCTTACGACGGGCGTGGCCTCACTCCGCGGCCCGCCTCGATCGTCGCGGAACAGCACCGGTGGGCCCAACAACCCGAACCGCATCATCGCGCCACTCCCCCCGTGCACCCCGCCATGGCGGTTTTCCACCCCTGGGCGGCGAATTTCCGCCACCTGGCCTTCACGCGTTGCGTCGGGATCAGCCGACGCCCTGGCCGTCGTCGGCCTCGGTTCGGCGACTTCCGGCCGATCGGCGGATGCCGCAACGGCGAAGCGTTGGCCACATGTTAGCGATCCGTTGGCAAAGCCTGATGTGATCACTGCATCGGATCTGGCCCGGTGGTGCGCGCGTCTGGACGCGCAACTCGGGGGAGTGTCGCCGCCGCGGCCGGGTCCGGGTCCCGGCCGGCGAGGTGAACGGCCGGGACCCTCTCCATCTCTCCGGCTGGTCGGACTCCGTCGACGCGTCAGATGACGGATCGCTCGCAGGCGATGGGCGACACGTCTGGTGACGGGAGACCCGTCGGACCACGGGCGGCACGTCAGGTGACGGGGGCGCGTCAGATCACGGGCGGCACGTCAGGTGACGGGGGCGCGTCAGATCACGGGCGGCACGTCAGGTGACGGGGGCGCGTCAGATCACGGGCGGCACGTCAGGTTGCGGGGCGCGTCAGGTTGCGGGGCGCGTCAGATCACGGGTGGCCGTCCCAGCCGAGTGAGCCGCCACACCGTCCGCCACCGCATGGGCCGCCGCTCCCCCGCCGGCTCCCGTACGCCCTCCACGAATCCGCCGAACCACGCGCGCAGCCCGGCACCCGACCGGTTGCGGGCGAGGGTGAGCAGCACCCACACGCCCAGATGGACGGGGACGAGCGGGAGCGGCAGCCGGCGCCGGGCCAGCCAGACCCGGTTGCGGGCGTTCACCCGGTAGTAGATGGCGTGCCGGGCGGGCGAGGTCCTGGGATGCCGGAGCAGCAGCTCGGGCGCGTACAGGATCCGCCACCCGGCATCCACCGCCCGCCACGCGAGGTCGGTCTCCTCGTGCGCGAAGAAGAACTCGGCGGGCCAGTCGCCGACTTCGTCGAGCATCGCCATCCGCAGCCCGTGCCCGCCGCCGAGGAAGCCGGTGACGTAACCACCGCGGTGGGGGTCCGAGTTGCCGAGACGGGGCACGTGCCGCTGCTGCGTCTCGCCGAGCTCGTCGGCGATGCGGAAGCCGACGACGCCGAGCCGCTCGTCGGCGGCGAACAGGTCCCGCACGCGGCGCAGCACGTCGGGGTCGACGAGCAGTCCGTCGTCGTCGAGATCCACCACGACGTCGATGTCGCCGAACTCCCGCAGCCGCTCCAGGGCGGCGTTGCGCCCGCCGGGGCAGCCGAGGTTCTCGTCGAGCTCGACGGTGGTGACCTCGCCGGGCAGCGACAGTCTGCCGGCGAAGTCGGGCAGCGGGCAGCCGTTGCCGACGACGACGATCCGCTCGGGCGGCACGTCCTGCTTGGCCACGGACTCCAGCAGGGCGTCGACCTCGTCGGGCCGGTTGCCCATCGTCACCACGGCGACGGCGATCCTGGGCGCCCCCATGTCCTCACCTCGTACCCATCGGCAGCTGACTGATTGACGGGCGATGCTAGCCGTTCACGGTAGGGACGTCTTAAGGATGCCTGCCGGACGGTAGTGCGCCTACGCCGTTCAGCGCAGGCGGCACCCGACCGGAACGGGCACAGGATGTCGGGTGCGGCAGGGCACGCGCTGCCTAGCGTGAGGCACGAAAGGAAGGAGACCGGACGTGCTGGACCGGCTCAACCAGGCGATGGACCGGATCGAACGCGACCTCGGCCACACCGTCGACGCGGCCGAACTGGCGCGTACGGCATGCACCTCGGAGTACCACCTGCGCCGCATGTTCTCGGCCCTGGCCGGCATGCCGCTGTCGGAGTACGTCCGCCGCCGTCGGCTGACGGTCGCGGGTGCGGAGGTGCTGGCCGGGGACGCGACGCTCCTGGAGGTCGCGGTCCGCTACGGCTACGGCTCCGGCGAGGCGTTCGCGCGGGCGTTCCGCGCGATGCACGGCGTGGGCCCGGGCGAGGCCCGTCGCACCGGCGCCGCGCTCGTCTCCCAGCCCCGGTTGACCTTCCGCCTCACCGTCGAAGGGAGCAGCAGCATGCACTACCGCGTCATGGACCGCCCGGCCTTCACCGTCACGGGCTTCAAGACCCGGATCCCCCTGATCCACTCCGGCCCGAACCAGGCGATCATCGACTTCGTCCGGGGCCTCGACAAGCCCGCCGTGGAGCACCTGGAGAACCTGTCCGACCAGGAGCCGCAGGGCCTCGTCGCGGTCTGCGACGACCTGGATCCGAGCCGCGCGGAGGGCACGGAACTCGACTACTACCACGCCGTGATCACCTCGGACCCGGCACCGGCTCCCGAGGGCACCACCGCACTCCCGGTACCGCCGGGCACCTGGGCGGTCTTCACCACCTCGGGGCCCGCCCCGCAGGCCATCCAGCGCCTCTGGCGCGACGTGTACACCGAGTGGTTCCCGTCCAACCCCTACCGCACCCGCCCCGGCCCGGAGATCCTCCGCGCCCGCATGTCACCCGACGGCACGGAGGCGGACGCCGAGCTGTGGCTGCCCGTGGAGCGGGAAACGTCCCGCTGACCTGCCCGGCCCCCCGCCACCATGCGGACGTTGGCGGGGGACCTGCCCCGGCACACTGCCGAGGTGCGTTGACACAGCGCCCGGTCGAGCGGCGAGCCGGACATGCGTAGGGCGGCAGCCGCGCGAGTGCCGAGTCCGCCGCTCCGGCTCCGCTGAGCGAAAGGTTCCGGCATACCGCTGTTCATGCCGCTGTGGCCGACACCCGTTTGTCTGGGGCGCGGCTGCCTGCAGGGCTGCATTCATTAACCGCCCGATCCGTACCCGCGCGCGTCTCGACCGCGGCGGTCCAGACGTTCGTCGCACGCCTGCCGGACCTCGCCCGTACCGCCCGCGCCAATGGGCCTGTGCAGCCGTTACCAGCCCGCCGCCGGCCCGGCGAACCGTCAATCGGGCGGTGCCCGCGACAGTGTCGCCAGTTGCCGCGGCGAATCCAACCGATGGAAAGCCAACTCCAAAGCCAACTCCGATAAGGGCCGACAAGTTGGCCGAGCTGGAAGATCAGTCGAGCACGGACAAGATCAGCAGCGAAATGCTAAGCAGTGTTCGAGGCTCGCCGCAATCCGGGTGTGGCCGGTGCGGAGGGAAACAAGGCGCCCGACCCCAAGAGGCTTGATTCTCGTCCGGAATAAGTACCCTCAAGGGAGAAAATAGGGCTGTAATTCACAGACTCAAGGGCTGAGGCATTCGCGAACACCCCAGCCCTCTGTAGCTTGCTCGCCAAGCCGCGGCAGGGCCGCGATCGAGAGAGGACAGCCTGCCCCATGGCCCGGCTGGCAAGAAGTTTATTTCTGGACTAGCCGTGCCGACGGACAGAACTTCGCCAATCGGCCGACACCTCACATAACGAGGAGCCCCGATTCCATGGCCCGAACAACCGCAAGAGTCCGATTTGGGCAGTTGAGCTTGGCCAAAATGATCCCGACCGTGCGCTTGACTCCATGTTCGGAGATACTCAGCGATCGAGCGACCTGTCGGTTGCTCAGCCCCTCGGCAATCAGGCGCAGCACCTGGTGTTCACGTGCCGTCAGTGAAATCATCGACGCGCGCTTCGAGGTGGTGTGGTCACCGGCCTGGTCGGACGCTGTCACGGACCGTCGTGCCAGGGTGGCCGACACATGAAATCGTCCGGCCTTCACGTCGACGATCGCTTCGCGCAGGGACTCGGGGCAGAGATCCGCCCAGTCCAGGAACCCGTTTGCATGATCGGCCCAGGATTGCTCGACGACGTCTGCCGAATCCACCAGGATCAGTACATGTGCCTTCTGGATGCGCAGCTTTTCAGCGATCTCGCCGGGTACAGACCCCAAAGCATTGCTGTCTGAAATGACCAGTCGGCCGTTGCAGAATGTCGCGAGATCTTCGGCATTCGTGACAGTTTGAACTGTCAACTGGATGTCGAGCGAACGAAGCATTCCCTCGATACTGTATCGACGGATGTCGTCTTCGATTACCAGTGCTATCTCAGTCTGTGGCAGGGATCGCCCGGCCTGCAGGAAAGCTCGCCCGCCAGATATGCCAGGAACCAAGTCGCCTATCCGGCTGCTGTAGTTTCCGTGTTTTTCACTGCCCGGAACCGGTTGCCAAGTTAACCTGCCCTTCACGCTGCCCATATCAGCGATCCCCCGTTGTCCATATCAGTGGTCCCCTCATTTCCTCTTGTTGAATCTGGAAGGTTCACCCACTGATAGATGAGCATGGCACGGAGTGACGTGAACTGTCCACCCCGGACTAGTCAGCACACTCGGAGGACAGGGCATCCCTGAAGTAAAATTGCAAGTAAAAATTTCACATAGGACCGCGGAACTGTTTGCCGCGTCCGACCCCGACCTGATCGCGTATGCCGGGTTCATCCCGAGGATCCGGTGGACCGAGCGGATGGACTCGGACGGCGGACGGGACGGTTTGGGAAGCCGGACGAGTATCCGGAGATGGTGGTCGACTGCGTACGAAAGCGACGATCCGTAAGGAGGCGGCGGCGAAGAGCCGGCCTGCCGGTCTGGTCGGTATCGCGCCGGAGAAGGTGGTGGCCGCTGGGCAGGAACATGAGCACTGCCCAGCGGGCGGGCTGCTGCGGCTGCCGGCCGAACGCCACAGCTACAGCCACAGCCACAGCCACAGCCACAGCACGACGCAGTACAGCCGGTTGAAGTATGAGGCGGCCGAGCACCTCGGCGGGGTGTCCGGGCGGCGGGTACAGCACGCAGGGACTCGGCATCGAAGCCGACTTGTACGACCCGCAGCCCGACGTCGGCTTCACCCCGGGTGCGCCCGCGGGGACGACGCGGGCGCCGGGTTGTCAGGCGGGCTGGGCGGTGATGGTGCAGAGGCGCTTGGTGGCCCGGGTCAGGGCTACGTACAAGTCCCTCTCCCCACCGGGGCGGGCCGTGATGATCTCCTCGGGGTTCATGACGACGACCCCGTCGAATTCCAGGCCGCGTGCCTCGGACGCCGGCACGACGCGTGCGTGGTGAGCGACACCCTGGGCCGTCAGCTCGCTCACCCTGGTGTCCGCGCAGATCACTCCCAGAAGCTCGCCCGGGTGCGCGGTGCTCTGGGCGCGGAGTTCCTGGACGACGGCGGTGACCAAACCGTCCGGAGGTGTGGTCACCGTGCGAGGGCTCTCACCGCTTCGCAGTGACCGTGTGGGCTGCTGGTCCGGAGCGATCCGCGTGAGCAGGTCCCGGACGCTCTCCAGGATCTCCTGCGTGGTGCGGTAACTGACGGTCAGGTTGTGCAGTTTGAACCGCGGTCCGACGTGAGGGCTCAGTGCTTCCTTCCAGTCGCGTGCCGTCGCGACCGGGCCGGCCTGGGCGAAGTCACCCACCAGCGTCATCGCCCTTGCCGGGCAGCGGCGGACGATCATCCGCCACTGCATGGCGGTCAGTTCCTGCGCCTCGTCGACGACGACGTGCCCGTATGTCCGCTCCGGGGGGCCGTCGACCAGGCTCGCCGCCTCGTCCAGCAACGGCACATCGGCATCGGTCCACGGGTCGTCCGGACCGCGCAGCAGCAGGGACCGCTCCTGCGCGGTCAGGCGGGGCAGGTGCTCGGCGAGAGCGCCGGCGTCCGTCAGGAGCGCCTGCACGAGGTCACCGGGTACCAGCCGCGGCCACAACACCTCGACCGCTCGGTCGACGCCGGCGTCGTCGAGCAGATCGGCTCGGATGGCGTCCAGGTCCAGCTCGTGGACCGGCCCCGGGTCGGCCGCACCTTCGACACGGCGCTGGGCGACTCCCGTGAACCGGTCGAGGTTCAGGCCCGTCATCCTTTCGGTATCGGCGTCGATCTGCTCCAGAAGGTCGCCCATGTCCCGTTGCATCGCGTCGGTGACGGCGTCGACCAAGAGCTCTTTGAACACCTGGCGCGCGGGATTGTGCCCCGATACGGCCGCCAAGGCGGCGTCGCGTGCCGTGGCGACTTCCTCGCCGGAAAGGTGAACCGGTTCCTGTCCGACCCGCACGGTGAAGTCACCGGCGGGGGCTTGGTGGACGCGCAGCAGGCCGGCCAGGGCGTCGGCGAGGTCGGACCTTCCCTTGATACGCGCCGTGTCGAACGGGCCCACCGTGTCCGTGGACACTCCGGCCAGTTCCCGGCAGGTCGACAGAACGACGTCGTTCTCTCCGAGCGAGGGAAGGACCTGGGAGATGTAGTCCAGGAAGCGGGCGTTCGGGCCCACCACCAGGACACCCTCCTCCGTGGCGCGCGGGAACGCGTACAGGACGTAGGCCGCCCGGTGCAGGGCGACCACCGTCTTGCCGGTGCCGGGTCCGCCCTGCACCACGGTCACCCCGCGGTGGGCGGAGCGGACGATCTCGTCCTGCTCGGCCTGCAGCGTCGCGACGGCCGCGTGCATCCTGCCCGTACGCCGTGCCGACAGAGCCTCGGTCAACGGGCCGTCCCCCACGACGTCCTCGTCGGTCGGGGCGGTCCCGTCCAGCAGTTCGTCGCTCACCGAGACGACCGTGCGCTCCTCGAGGCGAAGGTGCCGGCGCCGCCGCAGGTCCATCGGGTGGACCGGTGTCGCCTCGTAGAAGGGCCGCGCCGCGTTCGCGCGCCAGTCCACGAGCAGAGGCAGGTCATCCTCCTCCGTGTGCAGTCCGATCCGCCCGATGCGCAGGGCCGTACCGTCCGTCCAGTCGATGCGCCCGAAGACCAGCCCCTTCTCGGCGCCCTCCAGCCGGCCGATTTCCTTGGCCAGACGCTCGGCGGCGTTTTCTCTCTCGTATGCCTCACCGGCGCTTTCAGTCTTTGCCTTCAGCAGACTCGCACGCTGTACTCGCGCCTCGGAAATCCGCTCGGTGAGCAACTCGTACAGGGAGGACACATAATCCTGCTCCAATTCAACCGCACGCGCAGCGGAATCATTCATTTTCGACAACAAGGGCTCCTTCGGTTCGCGCGGCGGAGCGAGGCTCTGTGCTGCGGGCCTCCTCGTGGTCCGGCTCCGGTGTCGGACTCTTCCTCTTTCCGGCGGCAGGCAAGGCGATCAACAACACGGCTGTCGCGACGAGCGCGATGAGCGTGATCCAGACCGCGCCGACGTGCATGGCGTGGATGAACGCACGATCGGCAGCCTCCGCAAGAGCGGGCCGGTCGAGAGTGGCGGCGACATGCCGGGCCTGTTCTGCGGAAACCCGGGCGCTGTCCTGATGCGCCTTCGGGACATCGCTCAGCGAGGGTTCGATCGCGCCTCGATACGCGATCGACATGATCGTGCCGCCCACCGCGATCCCGATCACACTGCCGGCCTGCCGCGCCGTGTTGGTGACGGCCGATCCGGCACCGGACTGTTCCAGCGGCAGGCTGCTGAGCAGTGCTCCGGTCACCGGGGCCAGGACCATTCCGACGGAAAGGCCCTGCACCAACAGAAGGATCTCGATCCAGACGAGCGGGGTGTCCAGATCAAGGAATCCGACCGCGCCAAAGCTGAACGCCGCCACAGTGATCGATGGCACGGCGACAGGGCGCAGCGACCACCGGCTGACCAGACGTGCGCCCAGGGGCGCCCCCACGACAGCGCCGACCGCGGTCGGAACATTGGCCAAGCCGGCCTTCATCGGCGAGTAGCCCAGTGCCCCCTGCATGTAGAACGCGTTGTAGAAGGTCACGGCAGCCACAGAAAAGAGCAGCAACGCCATGGACGCGTTGCCACCACCGAACATCCGCTGCGCGAGCATCCGGGGATCAAAGCTCGGTGCCTTGGCCCTCAGTTCGACGACCACGAAGGCGGCCAGCAGGACGACCCCGACCGCGATCGGCGCCCAGACGTCCCAACGACTCCAGTCGTCCACCTGCCCCGCCCGGATCAGGCCGTAGGTCAACGCCGCGAGTCCGCTGATCGACAGCAAGATCCCTGCCGGGTCCAGCGGCCGCACGGTAGGGCTGCGGAAGTTGGGAACCAACAGGACGACCCCAGCCAATGTCAGCACGACGATGGGGACGTTGACGAGAAAGACCGAACCCCACCAGAAATTACTGAGCAGGAGTCCCGCCAGTACCGGGCCCGCTGCCATTCCGACACCGGTGGAGGTCGAAGAAATGGCGATTGCGGTTGCCCGCCCGGGGCCGGTGAAGGTCCACAACAGGATGGCGAAGTTGGCGGGCATGATCAGTGCGGCGCCGACTCCCATCGCGGCCCGGGCGGCAATCAGCTGGCTAGCGTCGCCTGCGTACGCCGCCCAGATCGAGGCCCCGCCAAAGATCACCAAGCCGACGGCGAGCACATTCCGGTGGCCGAAGCTGTCGCCCAGTGCGCCGGCGGTGAACATCAAGGTTGCGAAGACCAGAGTGTATGCGCCTGTGGCCCATTGCAGCTGACCGGGATCCGCCCCCAGTCCATGGACCGGGTCCGCGAGGGTCTCCAGCGTAGTACTCAGGACAGTATTCTCCAGCCAAATCAGCAGAGAACACAGCATGAGAATGGCGAGAATCAACCGCTGCCTGGACTTCGGCAACGTTAAGGACGCGGCCATGAACACCTTCGGATATCGATCGACGGGAACTTGACCGACTGGAATATAAGCAAGCTCCACAACGCTGTCAAGCTCGGAGTTTCTCGCCGAAACCATTGCGACCGAACGAACTATATGCCTCTGCCAGATTTGCCGACTGAGCAGTTTTATGCCTCTGACGGATTTGCGAGTCGAAGAATTTCATGCCTCCAGGAAGCTGTCGCTCTGCGTTCTGCTTACCGTCCGGTGTGTCCGTCGGCCTCTCGGAGCCGTCGAAGGACCTCGACGGCTCCGAGAGGTGGGGAACTGCCGGGCTAGTTCGAGCTGAGCGAATCGAGCCAGCGCCGGAGGTGCGCGGCGGTCTCCGCCGCCCGTTCCTCGATGATCGAGAAGTGGTCTGCCTCGATGTACTCGGCCGGTGCACGGTGTTGCCAGTCGGGGACGGGGTCGACGTCCCCGAAGCCGCTCAGCGTCAGGGTGGCCCGCAGATTCAGCGTCGGCGCGGCGATCGGCTTGGCCTCGCGCTCGGGGTAGATCCGCACGTAGCCGCCCATGGAGACCAGGCCGTGGTCGTCGACGGGGGTCAGTGCGTTGCCCCGGGACAGGATTTGTCCCAGCGCGTCGGTGAGCACGAGGCGGTTGAGTTCGTGCTCGTCCGGGGAGTAGGTGTCGATCATCGCGACGCCCGCGAGCTCGCCGCCGTCGTCTTCGATCCGCCGGGCGACCGCATGGGCGAGCGCACCACCGGCCGAATAGCCGATGAGCGCCACCGGGCCTCGCTCCAGTTCCGGCGCGACGGCCGCGGCGAGGCTCTCGATCGCCGCCGCCCAGGTCGCCGGCAGGTCGTCACCCGCGCGCATGCCGGGCAGCCGCAACACACTGACCTGACGCTCGCCGCCCAGTTCGCGGGCCAGGCGGGCGAACTGGTGCGGGCCCGATCCCGCCAGGAACGAGGGGATGCAGACCAGTGCCGGTGCCGCGGCGCCGCGCGCCAGGAGCTGCGCATCCGGGCGCTGTGCAGCGGCCTCGCCGACGGAGTACGCGGTCATCAGAGCCGAGCTCGCGATCAGCAGGGGCATCGCCCCTTCCAGCTCACCGCGGCGATGCGCCGCCGACACCAGGTCGGTGATCGTGCCGCGCACGCCGGCCGGTGCCTGCCCGACCACGCCGGCCTCGGACTCCTCGATCAGCGATCGCACCAGTTTCGCCACGTCGGCGGCGGTCGGGTGGTCGAAGATCAGCGTCGACGGCAGCGTCAGCCCGGTCAGCTGGGCGAGCCGGTTGCGGAATTCGACGGCACCGAGGGAGTCGAAACCGAGCTCGGTGAACGGCGCGTCCGGGTCGATCGCGTCGCCGGACAGGTGGCCGAGGATCGCCGAGGCGACATCGCGCACCTCTCGCAGGATCACACCGTCGCGGTCGGCGTCGGGCAGTGCTGCCAGCTGCCGCGCCAGGCCGACACCGGCACTCGCGGTGGCCGGGGGCACCCGGACCATGCCGCGCAGTACCGCGGGCAGGGTGCCGCCGCGCGCCAGGTCGGTGAGCGCCGCCGTGTCCAGCAGGGCCGTCGTCGGTGTCGCCCGATCCGTCGCGAGCGCGTTGTCGAACAGCGCCATCCCGGACTCCGGGTCGATCGGGATCAGGCCCAGCCTGGCCCGGATCTGACGGGCGTACTGCTCGGCGCCGTCCCCGCCGAGTATCCCTGCCATGCCGACGGTCCACAGTCCCCAGGCCAGTGAGTGCGCGGGCAGGCCCGCGCTGCGCCGCACGCGTGCCAGCGCGTCCAGGACGCTGTTCGCGGCGGCGTAGTTGCCCTGTCCCTGTCCGCCGAGCAACGGCGCCGCGGACGAGAACAGCACGAACGCCGACAGATCCAGGTCGCGGGTCAGCTCGTGCAGGTGCAGTGCCGCATCGGCTTTCGGTGCCAGCACCCGTGTCGTCTGCGCGGCGGTGAGGGTGTCGAGCGTGCCGTCGTCCAGGACGCCCGCCGCATGGATGACGGCGGTCAGCGGGGCGTCGGTGTCGATGCCGGCCAGCAGGGCCTCAACCGCGGTGCGTTCGGTGACGTCGCACGCCACGACCCGGACGTGGGCGCCGAGGTCGGTCAGCTCGCTGACGAGTTCGGCGGCGCCGTCCGCGGTGGCACCGCGCCGCGATGCCAGCAGCAGCCGCCGTGCGCCGTGCGCTGCGACCAGATGCCGGGCGACGATCGCGCCGATGCCGCCGGTGCCGCCGGTGATGAGCACCGTGCCGTGGCCGAACGACGGTGGCACGCCCGGTTCGGTGGCGGGCAGCCCCTGCAATCGCGGTGCCAGGAGCCGGCCCTCGCGCACGGCCAGGTGCGGTTCGTCCTGGGCCAGGGCGTCGGCGAGCGACTTGACCGGCAGGGCGTCGCCGTCGTGGTCGATGAGCAGGAACCGGCCCGGGTGCTCCGACTGTGCGCTGCGCACCAGGCCCGCCACGGCGGCTCCGACCAGATCGGGTTCCTCGCCGGGCAGCCCGGCGGCCGTGCGTGTCACGATCGCGAGCCGGCCTGGGTGTTCGGCGGCCATCCAGCCCTGCAACAGTGCGAGGGTCGTCAGCACGCCGGCGTGTATGTCCGCAGCGCCGGCACCGGTTCCGCGGGGCGCCGACCAGACCACCGTGTCGGGGACATCCCGCAGCACGGCGAGTTCCTCGAGATCGGCACAGCATGTCGGGGGCTCAGGAGCCTCGACGGTCGCCGGGTCGCCGAGCACGACGACGCGCCCGGTGTCCGCCTTGGAGACGGCGGGCACGGCGGACCACTCGAGGTCGAACAACGGTGCCGCGCCACGCAGCCGGGCCAGCGCCCGCCGCTCGATCGGGCGGGACCGCACCGACTCCATGCTCAGCACGAGGGCACCGGTCGCGTCGACCGCCTCCACGCTGAAGGTGTCCGGTGCGACGCGGGCGATGCGGGCGCGCAGGGCACCCACGCCGGACTGTGCCAGCTGGACACCGTCGAAGGCGAAGGGCAGCGGCACCCGGCCGTCGGCCCCGGCCCCGGCCCCGGCCCCGGCCCCGGCCCCGGCGAGAGGGTCGACAGCCGCGTGGAACACCGCGTCCAGCAGTGCCGGATGCACTCCGAAGGCGGTGGCGCGCATTGCTGTGTCGGTGTCGAGCGCCAGATCGGCGAACACTTCCTCCCCACGCGACCACGCGGCGCGAACACCCTGGAACACCGGGCCGTACCCGAAGCCGAGGTCGCCGAGCACGCGGTACACCTGCTGCCCGTCGACCGGATCGCCCGCGACCGGAGGCCACACCTGGGACCAGCCCGGTGCCGCGGCCGGCGCGACGGGCGTGAGCAGGCCACGGGCATGCAGCACCCAGGCGTCGGCGGCGCGGGCGTGGATGGCCACGGTCCGGTGCCCGTCGGCGTCGGATTCGCCTACGGCGAGCTGAATATCCACGGCACCATCGGCCGTGAGGATCAGTGGCTCCGCGAGCACCAGTTCCGCCAGGCGCGGCACGCCGAGCCGGGCGCCTGCGGCCAGAGCCAGTTCCACGAATCCGGTACCTGGCATCACGACCGCGCCGAAGACGGCATGGTCGGCGAGCCATGGGTCCGTACGCAGCGAGAGCCTGCCGGTGAACAGCCACTCGTCCTTGCCGGCG
The DNA here is from genome assembly GCF_040302345.1 of Streptomyces sp. NPDC126510. Classification (NCBI taxonomy): domain Bacteria; kingdom Bacillati; phylum Actinomycetota; class Actinomycetes; order Kitasatosporales; family Streptomycetaceae; genus Streptomyces; species Streptomyces sp. NPDC126510. The sequence goes on from NZ_JBEORR010000015.1 coordinate 102,567, forward strand.
AGCTGCACCTGGGCGTGCAGCAGCGGATGGTCCGCGGAGTCGGCACCGGCGAGCGGCGCGGCGGCCTCTGCGGGCAGCAGCCAGAATCGTTCGTGCTGGAAGGGATAGGTAGGCAGCGCGATCCGCGCCTGCGGTCGAGCTCCGAAGTAGGCCGCCCACCGCACCGGCAGGCCCGCGCAGTGCGCGGTTGCCAGCGCGGCGACCAGCTGCTCGGGTTCGGCGACTGTGCGACGGGATGCCGCGACCACCGATGCGCGCGCTGCGCGGTCTGTCGCCAGCGTGGCGCGGGTCATGGTCGTCAGCACCGCGTCCGGGCCCAGCTCGACCAACAGGCGCACACCCGAATCGAGCAGTGACCGCACCGCCGGGGCGAAGCGCACCGCCTCGCGCACCTGCCGTACCCAATACTCGGGCGTGCCCACCGAATGGTCGGCGAATGCGCCGGAAACCGTGGAGCACAAGGGTATGCGTGGCTCGTGATACGTCAGGCCCGCGGCGATCTCCGCGAACTCGGTCAGCATCGGGTCCATCAAGGCGGAGTGGAACGCGTGGCTCACCCGCAGCCTGCTGGTCTTGACGCCCTCGGCCACCAGCCTCGACTCGAGCGCCGCCACCGCCTCGGTGTCTCCGGAGAAGACCACCGCAGCGGGAGCGTTCACCGCGGCCAGCGAGACCGCGGCGGCTGCCGGATCGGCGTTGACCGCCGCCAGCAGCTCCACGGCCCGCCCCTCCGGCACCGCGGCGGCGAGCATGCTCCCACCTGCCGGCAGCGCCCCCATCAACCGGCCCCGGGCCGCAACGAGTGCGCACGCATCCGGCAACGACCACACACCGGCCACATACGCCGCGGCCAGTTCGCCGATCGAATGCCCGGCCACCACATCCGGCGTCACGCCCAACGACTCGACGAGGCGATACATCGCCACCTCGAAGGCGAACAACGCGGGCTGGGTGTACTCGGTGCGGTCCAGCAGAGTCTCGTCGGCCGCGCCGAACATCACATCCCGCAGCGCATGCCCCAGGTGTGCGTCGAATTCCGCGCACACCTCGTCCAGTGCGGCCGCGAAAACCGGGAACGCCCGGTACAACCCAGCGCCCATCCCGATCCGCTGCGCGCCCTGACCGGTGAACAGGAACGCTGTCGTGCCTGTCTGGCCGGCTCCGTCGGCGATAACCGGTCCCGACTCGTCGGCCGCCAGGCGCGCCAAGGCCGCCAGCAGCGTCTCCCGGTCCGAGCCCACGACGGCGGCGCGCTGCTCGAGCCGCGCGCGGTGCAGCGCCAGCGTCACCGCGACGTCGGTCAGGTCGAGCTCCGGACGTTCGCTCAGCGTGTCGTACAGACGGCGCGCCTGGGTCCGCAGCGCGGCAGGCGTCCGCGCGGACAGCAGCAGCGGCATGGCCGCCGGGCGCGGTGGATCGACCGGCCGCGGCTGGACCGCGGGCGCCTCTTCGAGGATCACGTGCGCGTTGGTCCCGCTGATCCCGAACGACGACACTCCCGCCCGGCGCGGACGCTCCGCGACCGGCCACGGCTCGGCCTGGGTCAGGATCCGTACCGCGCCCGCCGACCACTCCACGTGCGGCGACGGCTCGTCGACATGCAAGGTGGGCGGCAGCATCTCGTGCCGCAGCGCCTGCACCATCTTGATCACACCGCCGACACCGGCAGCCGCCTGCGCGTGCCCGATGTTCGACTTCAACGACCCGATCCGCAGCGGCTCGGCGCGATCCTGTCCATAGGCGTTGATCAGCGCCTGTGCTTCGATCGGGTCACCCAGCGTGGTGCCGGTGCCGTGCGCCTCCACCGCGTCCACCTCGGCCGCGGCCACCCCTGCGTTGACCAGTGCCTGGGCGATCACCCGCTCCTGGGACGGACCGTTCGGCGCGGTCAAGCCGTTGCTCGCACCGTCCTGGTTGATGGCGCTACCGCGGATCACGGCCAGCACCGGGCGCCCGTTGCGCTGCGCGTCGGACAACCGCTCGAGGGCGAGCACGCCGACGCCCTCCGCCCACGAGACTCCGTCCGCGGCACTCGAGAACGCCTTGCAGCGCCCATCAGGTGACAGCGCCCGCTGCCGGGAGAACTCCTGGAACAGCATCGGAGTCGACATGACCGTCACCCCGCTGGCCAGGACCAGCGACGCCTCCCCGGCGCGCAGTGCCTGCGCCGCCAGATGCAGGGCTACCAGCGACGACGAACATGCCGTGTCCACCGTCACCGCCGGTCCTTCGAGACCGAGGGCGTAGGACACCCGGCCGGAGACGACGCTGCCGCCCGATCCGGTCGCCAGATAGCCTTCCGCGGCACCGTCGGCGGCCTCGCGCGCCGTGTAGCCGTAGTCCTGGTACATGACACCCGCGTACACCCCGGTGTCGCTGCCCCGCAGTGAGGTCGGATCGATACCGGCGTCTTCGAGCGCTTCCCAGGACGCCTCGAGCAGCAGCCGCTGCTGCGGGTCCATCGCCGCGGCCTCACGGGGGCCGATGCCGAAGAAGGCGGCATCGAAATCACCTGCGCCATGCAGGAATCCGCCTTCTCGGGTGTAGATCTTGCCGGGTTTGCCGGGGTCGGTGTCGTACAGGTGGTCGACGTCCCAGCCGCGGTCGCCCGGGATCGGGGTGATCGCGTCGACGCGCCCGGCGATCAGTTCCCAGAGCTGGTCGGGATTGCCGACGCCGCCGGGATACCGGCAGCTCATGCCGACGATCGCGATCGGCTCGTCGGCCCTGGCCTTGGCCCTGGTCGAGGCGGGGCGCGGGCGTGTCGGCGCCGAACCGTCGACCCGGGTACGCAGGAAGCCCGCGACAGCGGCGGTGGTCGGATAGTCGAACACCAGGGTGGACGGAAGCTGAACACCGGTGGCGGCGGTCACCTTGTTGCGGAACTCGACTCCGCCGAGCGAGTCGAAGCCCAGTTCCGTGAACGGTGTTTCGGGGTCGATGGCGTCGGCCGACTCGTGGCCGAGGACCGCGGCGGCGATCGCGCGGACCTCATCGCGGATCAGCGCCTCCCACTGATCGGCGGGGGCGTCGAGCAATCGCCGGCGCAACGGGCTGTCGGCGATCTGGCCGCGCGACGGTACATGGATCAGGCCGCGCAGCACCGCGGGCAGCGTGCCGAGCCGGCCCAGCGCGGTGAGGGCGGGTGTGTCGAGCAGCGCGGTCATCAGCATCGGTTCGCTGGCGGTCAACGCATCGTCGAACATCCGCATGCCGGTGTCCGGCTCGATCGGGGACAGACCGAGACGGGTGCGGATCTGACGCACCAGATGTTCGGCACCCGGGTCGTTCAATGCCTCGGCCATGCCGCGCTTCCACAGCCCCCAGGCCAGCGAATGCGCGGGCAGACCGGCGCTGCGGCGCGCCTGGGCGAGCGCGTCCATCGCCGCGTTCGCGGCCGCGTAGTTGCCCTGGCCCTGCCCGCCGAGCAGCGGCCCGGCGGAGGAGAACAGCACGAACGCCGACAGGTCCATGTCGCGGGTGAGCTCGTGCAGATGCCAGGCGGCATCGACCTTCGGGGCGAGCACCCGGTCCACCTGCTCGGCGGTCAGGGTTTCGATGGTGCCGTCGTCGACCACGCCCGCGGTGTGCACGACAGCGGTCACCGGTTCGTGCGCCGGTACGGATTCCAGCAGCGCCGCGACTTCGGCGCGATCGCTGACGTCGCAAGCGGCGACGCGCACGTCGGCGCCCAGCGCGGCCAGTTCGGTGACCAGCTCCGCGACACCCGGCGCGGCGGAGCCGCGGCGCGAGACGAGCAGCAGTCTGCGCACCCCGTGCCGGGTGACCAGGTGGCGTGCGGTGACGGCGCCCAGTCCGCCCGCGCCGCCGGTGATCAGGACCGTCCCCTCACCGAAGGGCTCGCCGGTCGATTCGACGGTGGTCGCACGGACCAGCCGCGGTGCCACCGTGGCGCCGTCGCGGATCGCGAGCTGGGGTTCGTCCGTGGCGACCGCGGCGGCGATCCGCTGGTGCAGGTCCGCGGGGTCGTTGTCGTCGAGGTCGACGTTCACGATGCGCCCCGGATGTTCCGATTGCGCGCTGCGGACCAGGCCGCGGACGGCCGCTGCCGCGGGGTCCGGCGTCTCACCGGGCAGACCTGCTCCCTTGCGGGTCAGCACGATCAGCGTCGAGTCGGCGCAGCCCGGTTCGGTGAGCCAGTCGCGCAGCACCGCGAGGGCGTTGTGCACGGCGGTGTGGATGGTCGCGGCGACGTCGTCGCCGTCCGCCGGCGCCGCTTCGGGCGACCAGAGGACAGCCGCGCCTGCGTGGCCCCCGCCTGCCGCGAACGCCGCGACATCCTCGAACGTCTCGGCGCAGCCCGCGACGGGTCGCCCCAGCGCGACCAGCTGCCGGTCCGGCACCGCGGGCGCCGTCACCGGCGTCCAGTCGATCGCGTAGAGCGGGCTGCGGGCACCGGCGAGAGCGCGGGCGTCCGCGGGGCGGGCGAGCACAGCGTCGATCGACAGCACCGGGGCGCCGGTGGCGTCGCAGGCGTCGATGCGCACCTTCTCGGGACCCGAACGGATGACGCGGGCGCGGACCGCGGTGGCACCGCGCCGGTACACACGGACGCCGCCGAAGGAGAACGGAAGCGGCAGCCTGCCGTCGGGGAGGTCGTCGGCAAGCACATCGATGGCAGCGTGGAAGGTCGCGTCCAGCAGCGCCGGATGCACCCCGAAGCCCGCCGTCCGGCCCGCTGTCGTCTCGTCCAGGGTCACCTCGGCGAACACGTCGTCACCACTGGTCCAGGCGGCGCCCACGCCTTGGAAGCTGGGGCCGTAGCCGAATCCCAGGTCGGCGAGCCGGTCGTACAGGCGCGTTCCGTCGATCGGCGTGCCATCGGCCGGCGGCCAGTCGGGATCGGTCCAGGCCGGCGTCACGCAATCGGCGGGGGCGAGGGCGCCGGTGGCGTGCAGCGTCCAGTCCGGCTCGCCTGGGTTGGACGGTGCGGTGCCGGTGACGGCACGCGAGTGGATCGACAGGCGTCGGCGGCCGGTGTGATCGGGCTCGGTCACCGAGACCTGCACGTCCACGGCGGTGGCACCGTCGAACAGCAGCGGCGTCTCCAGGACGAGTTCGTCCACGACGGGCAGTTCCAGGCGGCTGCCCGCGGCCAACGCGAGATCCACGAACCCGGTGCCGGGCAGAAGCATCGCTCCGAAGGCCGTGTGGTCGGCGATCCACGGCTGGCTGGCGGTGGAAAGCCTGCCGCTGAAGAGCCATTCGTCGCGACCGGCAAGGGGCGCGGCGACGCGCAGCATCGGATGATCGAGCGCGGACAGGCCGGCGCGGCCCATGTCACCGAGCGCGTCGTCGTCGGGCTGCACCCAGTAGCGGCGATGCTGGAAGGCGTAGACAGGCAGGTCGAGGAGGGTGACCGGCCTTCCTGGTGACAGCGGCGACCAGTCGACGGTGATGCCCGAGCAATGGGCGGCGGCGAGCAACCGCAGGAACTGGTCGACCTCGTCGACGCCGCGCCGTGACGCCGCCGCGACCAGCGAGCGGGACGCCACCTCGTCGATCAGTGTCTGGCGGGTCAGCGCCGCCAGCACCGCGTCCGGACCCACCTCGACGAACCGGCGCACGCCGTCGTCGACGAGTGACTGCACCGCCGGGGCGAACCGCACGGCCTCGCGCACCTGCCGCACCCAGTACTGCGGCGTCAGGAGCTCGGGACCGGCCGGCGCACCGGACACCGTGGAGCACACATCCATGCGTGGCGCCCGATACGCCACCGATCTGGCGACCTGCTCGTACTCGGCGAGCATCGGCTCCATCAACGCCGAATGGAAGGCGTGACTGACCGTCAGCCGGGTCGTCTTCACACCCTCGTCCGCCAGCCGGTCCTCCAATGCGGCGATCGCCGCCGTCTCGCCCGAGAACACCACCGCCGCGGGCGCGTTCACGGCCGCCAACGAGACCGTCCCGGCCGCGAGCAGTTCCAGTGCCCGCTCCTCCGACACCGCGGCGGCGAGCATCGCTCCATCGGTCGGCAGCGCGCCCATCAGTCGACCACGGGCGGCGACGAGCCGGCACGCGTCGGCCAGCGACCACACCTCGGCCACATAGGCCGCGGCCAGCTCGCCGATCGAATGCCCGACCACCACATCGGGGGTCACGCCGAACGACTCCAGGAGGCGGTACAGCGCCACCTCGAACGCGAACAGCGCGGGCTGGGTGTACTCGGTGCGGTCCAGCAGAGTCTCGTCAGCCGCGCCGAACATCACATCCCGCAGCGCATGCCCCAGGTGTGCGTCGAATTCCGCGCACACCTCGTCGAGCGCGGCGGCGAACACGGGGAACGTGGCGGCCAACTCCGCGCCCATCCCTATACGTTGGGCGCCCTGACCGGTGAACAGGAAGACCGTCTCGCCGGTAGCGGCGACGCCTGACACGACCTGCGGGGACGCCGAACCCGCGGCCAGGGCCGTGAGGCCGGCGAGCAGAGCGGCCCGGTCGGCGCCGAGCACCGCGCCGCGCCGGCCCAGCTGAGCGCGCGCGGTCGTCAGGACGGCAGCGACATCGGCGGCGTCCGCCTCGGGGTGGTCGGCGAGCCAGGTCACCAGCCGGCTCGCCTGTGCCTGGAGCGCGGCCTCCGACTTGGCCGACAGCAACCACGCTGCCGGCAGCGCCGGTTGGCCCGGCACCGGCTGCAGTACATCGGCATCCGGATCGGCAGCACGGTCGCGCGGCGCCTCTTCGAGGATCACGTGAGCGTTGGTCCCGCTGATCCCGAAGGACGACACACCCGCCCGACGCGGACGATCAAGCTCCGGCCACGGCTGAGCCTGCGTCAGCAGTTCCACCGTGCCCGCCGACCAGTCAACCTCGGGGGTCGGCTCGTCCACGTGCAAAGTCGAGGGCATGACCCCCTTGCGCATCGCCATGACCATCTTGATCACGCCCGCGACACCCGCCGCGGCCTGCGTGTGACCGATGTTCGACTTGACAGAACCCAGCCACAACGGGTTGTCGTCCCCACGGGCCTGGCCGTAAGCGGACAGCAGCGCCCGAGCCTCGATCGGATCACCCAGCCGTGTACCCGTACCGTGCGCCTCCACGGCATCCACCTCGGACGCCGACAGCCGCGCGCTGGCCAGCGCGGCCCGTATGACCCGCTCCTGCGCAGGCCCGTTCGGCGCGGTCAGCTGGCTGCTCGCACCGTCCTGATTCACCGCGGAGCCACGCATCACCGCCAGCACCCGATGCCCGCTGCGCTCCGCGTCCGACAGCCGCTCCAGCACCAGCACGCCCACGCCCTCGGCCCAGCCCGTGCCATCCGCCGACGACGAGAACGCCTTGCAACGCCCGTCCGGCGACAACCCGCGCTGCCGGGAGAACTCCACGAACGTGCCGGGTGTCGCCATCACGGTCACACCGCCGGCAAGCGCCATCGAACACTCACCCTGACGCAGCGCCTGAGCGGCAAGATGAAGCGCGACGAGCGAGGAGGAACACGCGGTGTCGACCGTCACCGCCGGCCCTTCCAGGCCGAAGGTGTAAGCCAGACGACCCGACGCGACGCTGCCCGCGCTTCCGGTCAGCATGTAGCCCTCGAAGCCCTCGGGCGCGCCCGGGCGGGAGCCGTAGTCGTCGTACATGACGCCCATGTACACCCCGGTACGGGTGCCCCTCAGCGTGGTCGGGGCGATGCCCGCGTGTTCGAAGGCCTCCCAGCCGGTCTCCAGCAGCAACCGCTGCTGGGGGTCCATCGCCGCCGCCTCACGGGGGCTGATGCCGAAGAACTCGGCGTCGAACCGGTCCGCCTCGTGCAGGAAGCCGCCTTCGCGGGTGTACGAGGTCCCGAGGTGGTCGGGGTCCGGGTGGTACAGGTTTTCCAGGTCCCAGCCGCGGCCGTCCGGAAAGGGACCGACCGCGTCACGTTCGGCGCTCAGCAGCTCCCACAGGTCGTCCGGGGAGGCGATTCCGCCCGGGAGTCGGCATGCCATGCCCACGATCGCGATCGGCTCGTGTGCGCGCTCCTCCAGATCCTGCACACGCTGACGGCTCTCCCGCAGATCGACCGTTGCCCGCTTGAGGTAGTCGCGAAGTTTCTGCTCGTTGTTCATGTCTACCTGCCGAGTTCGTTGTCAAGTGCTGCGAAGAGTTCGTCGTCGGTCGCCAGGTCGAGGTCGGCGCCGTCGGGGCCGCCGTCCACCGTCCGAAGCAGGCCGCGCAGTCGCGCGGCGTACGTTCCCGCCGGTCCGTCGCCGTCCGACGGGCCGGCGGCCGAGAGCGCGGCCTCAAGTGCGTCCAGGGCCGCCTGGACCGGGTCTGCCACTTCGCCGACCAGTTCGCCCCGCAGGTGTTCGGCGACGGCTTGGGGGGTCGGGTGGTCGAAGACGAGCGTGCTGGGCAACCGCAGTTCGGTGACGGTGTTCAGCCTGTTCCGCAGTTCGACCGCGGTGAGGGAGTCGAAGCCCAGGTCCAGCAGTCCGCGCTGGACGTCGATCGTCCGCGGGGCCGGGTGGGCCAGGACGATGCCGACCTGTTCCCTGACGAGGTCGAGCAGCAGCTGCCGCTGCTCTTCCACGTCCAGGCCCGCGAGCCGCTGCGCCAGCGGGATCTCCGCCGGGGCGGAGGCCTGCCGGACGGCTCGGCGCTCGGTGCGCACCAGGCCCCGGTACAGCTCGGGTAGTGCCTCCCCGAGGCTCCGCAGTGCCGCGAGGTCGAGTGCCACCGGTGCGAGCACCGGTCGGGTCGCCGCCTCGCCGTCGGCTTGTGACGCCTTGGCGGCCAGGGCCGTGTCGAGGGCCGCGAGTGCCCGGTCGGTCGGCATCGGCAGGACCCCGTTGCGTGCGAGCCTGGCCCGGTCGGCACGGTCGAGGTCGTTCGCCATGCCGTCCTGCCACATTCCCCAGGCGAGGGACACGGCGGGCAGGCCCTCGGCGCGCCGGTGTTCGGCGAGCGCGTCCAGGAAGGTGTTGCCGGCGGCGTAGTTGGCCTGTCCGGCGTTGCCCACCAGGCCGGCGACGGACGAGAAGAGGACGAAGTCCGTCAGCTCCAGTCCGGCGGTCAGCTCGTGCAGATTCCAGGCGGCTTCCACCTTCGGCCGCAGGACCCGGGAGAGGCTCTCCCGGCTCGTCGCCTCCAGCGTGGCGTCCTCGACGACTCCGGCCGCGTGCACGACCGCGGTGAGCGGGTGCTCGTCCGGGATCGAGGCGAGCAGCCCGGCCAGCGCGTCGCGGTCGGCCGCGTCGCATGCCGCGACCCGTACGTCCGCGCCGAGCGCCCTCAGTTCGGCGACCAGGTCCTCCGCCCCGCCTCGCCGACTGGTGAGCAGCAGGCGACGGGCGCCGCGGGCGGTCACCAGGTGCCGGGCGACCTGGGATCCGAGCGCGCCGGTGCCACCGGTGATCAGCACCGTACGCTCCGGGTCGAACGCGTCGTCGGCGTCCAGGTTCCGTACCGGGTACGGGACCTTGGCGAGCCGGGTCACGTAGGCCTGTCCCTCGTGCAGTTCGAGCTGCGGTCGGGGGTCGGCCAGGGCCGCGGCCAGCAGCTCGTGGCCGGCCGGCAGGCCGTCCGTGATCACGTGCTGGAAACGTCCCGGGTGTTCCGACTCGGCGGTCCGCATCAGCCCGGAGAGAGCGCTGTGCGCCAGTTCCCCGGTACTGACCACGGCGAGCCGCGCTCCGGCCGGCGCGTCGGCGGCGAGCCACTGCCGCAGTACCGCCAGCACCTCCTCCGTGACCCGGCCGGTCTCCTGCGGAGTGGCCGGGCGTACCGGAAGGACGACCACGTCGGGTACGGGCGTGCCGTCCGCCGTCGAGGCGGCCAGGCCGGCGAGGTCGGCGTGGTGCTCGGCGGCAGGCCCGAGGTCGGCCTCGCCGAGGACCGCGATGGTCATGTCGCCACCGGGGGAAAGTTCCGCACAGGCCCGCTCCACCGCGTACACGTGCTGGTCGAAGGGTCGGGTCAGCGCGGTCCCCGCCGGCAGGGCCCGCAGGGCCAGCCGTGCGACGGCGGCGACCGGCGCGCCCGTCTCGTCGGCGATGCCGACCGCGACCGTTCCGTCCGGGCCGGGCGACAGCTTGACCCGCAGGGTGCCGGTCCGGGCCCCGGTCAACTGGACGCCGCCGAAGGAGAAGGGCAGCCGTAGTTCGGCCGGCTCCTCCAGGAGCAGTGCGTGCAGCGCGGCGTCGAACAGCGCCGGGTGCAGGGCGAATCCATCAGGGTCGACGGACAGCCGTACCTCGGCGTAGAGGTCCTCGCCCGAGCGCCATGCCGCCTGCAGGCCCTGGAAGGCGGGGCCGTAGCCGTAGCCCTGGTCGGCGAGGCGGTCGTACAGGTCCTCGACCGGCTGGGGCTCGGCGCCGGCCGGAGGCCAGGACGCGAGGTCGGGTTCGGGGCCGCCGGGAACGGCGGCCGCCACGGTTCCGGTGGCGTGCCGGTTCCAGACGTCGCCTTCCTGGTCCCCGCGCGAGTGGACGGCGACGGGCCTGCGGCCGTCTCCGTCGGGGCCGCCGACGGTGATCTGGAGCTGGAGCGCACCCTCGTCGGGAAGGACAAGGGGTGCCTGGAGGGCGAGTTCCTCCAGGCGCTCGCAGCCGAGTGCGGCGCCCGCGTGGAGCGCGAGCTCCACCAGGGCCGTGCCCGGGACCAGCAGGGTGCCGGCGACGGCATGGTCGGCGAACCAGGGGTGGTTGCGGGCCGAGATCCGGCCGGTGAACAGGACACCGTCGGAGTCGGCGAGCGGAACCGCGGCCCCGAGCAGCGGGTGCCGTGCGGAGTCGAGTCCGGCCGAGGTGACGTCGCCGCCGGGCCCCTCCGTGAGCCAGTAGCGCCGGCGCTGGAAAGGGTAGGTCGGCAGGTCCGCGGCCGGTCCGGCGTTCTCGCCGAAGAGGGCGCGCCAGTCCACCGGCACGCCCCGTACGTGGGCGTGGGCCAAGGCGGTGACGGCGGTGTGCGGCTCGGGGCGCCCGCCGCGCAGCACCGGGACCAGGAGCGATCCCGCGTCGAGGAAGTCCTGCCCCATCGCGCTGAGCACACCGTCCGGGCCGAGCTCCAGGAAGGTCCGTACGCCTTCGGCCTCCAGGGCGCGTGCCGCGTCCAGGAAGCGCACGGGCCGGCGGACGTGCCGGACCCAGTACTCGGGCGTGGTCAGCTCCTCGGCGCCGGCCACCTGACCGGTCAGGGTGGAGACGATCGGGATGGTGGGTGCGGCGAACTTGAGCCCCTTCGCGACCGTCTGGAATTCGTCCAGCATCGCGTCCATGTGCGGGGAGTGGAAGGCGTGGCTGACGCGCAGCCGCCTGGTCTTGCGTCCCCGCGCGGAGAGTTCGGCTCCGATGGCCTCGACGGCTTCCGCGTCGCCCGAGAGCACCACGGAGGTGGGGCCGTTGACGGCGGCGATGCCCAGCAGATCCTCCCGTCCGGCGAGCAGCGGCAGCACCTCCTGCTCCTCGGCCCGCACGGCGAGCATCGCGCCGCCGCCGGGCAGTGCCTGCATCAGCCGGCCCCGGGCCGCGACGAGCTGCGCCGCGTCCGCCAGCGAGAGGACGCCGGCGACGTGCGCGGCGGCCAGCTCACCGATGGAATGGCCCGCGAGGAAGTCCGGCCGTACGCCCCAGCCTTCGAGGAGCCGGAAGAGCGCGACCTCGGTTGCGAACAGGGCGGCCTGCGTGAAGCCGGTCTGGTCCAGCGGCGCCGGGTCCGCGCCGAAGAGGACGTCGAGCAGCGGCGTTTCCAGCCATGGGTCGAGCTCTTCGCATACGGCGTCCAGGGCCTCGGCGTAGGCGGGGTAGGCGGTGTAGAGCTCCCGGCCCATGCCGAGTCGCTGGCTGCCCTGACCGGTGAAGAGGAAGGCCGTACGACCGTCCACGGGTGTACCCAGCACGGTCGGTGCCGCGCATCCGTCGACCGCTTCGGTGGCGGTGGAGGCGACCACGACGGCGCGGTGCGGCAGTCCGGCCCGTCCGACGGCGAGGGTCCGGCCCGTCGACGCCAGGTCCTGCTGCCCGGTGCCGACGAGGGCCGCGCCCACCTGGTCCGCCTGCGCCAGCAGGGCCGCGTCGTTGTGCGCGGACAGCAGCAGCGGCACGACCGGCATCAGCTCGGCGGGCGGGGCCGTCCGCTCGGCCGGCGGCTGCTCCACGATGACGTGGGCATTGGTACCGCTGATACCGAAGGAGGACACGCCTGCCCGGCGCGGCCGCTCGGACTCGGGCCACGGCGCCGCCTCGGTGAGCAGTTCCACCTCCCCGGCGGACCAGTCCACGTGCGGGCTGGGCTCGTCGATGTGAAGGCTCTTGGGGAGCACCCCGTGCCGCATCGCCATGACCATCTTGATGACGCCGGCCACCCCGGCGGCGGCCTGGGAGTGTCCGATGTTGGACTTCAGGGAGCCCATCAGGAGGGGGGACGGCCGCTCCTGCCCGTAGGTGGCGAGTACGGCCCGGGCCTCGATCGGGTCGCCCAGCGTGGTGCCGGTGCCGTGGGCCTCCAGCGCGTCGACGTCCGCGGTGGTCAGGCCGGCGTTGGTCAGGGCTTGGCGGATCACCCGCTCCTGGGAGAGGCCGTTGGGGGCGGTGAGGCCGTTGCTCGCTCCATCCTGGTTGACGGCGGTTCCGCGGATCACGCCGAGGATCCGGCGGCCGTTGCGCTGGGCGTCGGAGAGCCGCTCCAGCAGGAGGATTCCGGCGCCTTCGGCCCAGGCCGCCCCGTCCGCCTGCGCGGAGAAGGACTTGCACCGGCCGTCCGGTGCCAGGCCGCGCTGCCTGCTGAACTCCACGAACAAGGTGGGCGCGGCCAGTACGGTCACACCGCCGGCCAGGGCCAGCCCGCATTCGCCGTTGCGCAGCGCCTGCGCGGCGAGGTGGATGGAGACGAGTGAGGAGGAGCAGGCGGTGTCGACGGTGATCGCCGGTCCCTGCAGGCCGAAGGTGTAGGCGACGCGGCCGGAGGCGACACTGACCGTGCTGCCGACCGACAGGTAGCCCTCCAAGGCCTCGGGGGCGTCCTTCAGGCGTGCCGCGTAGTCGTTGGCCATGACACCGGCGAACACACCGGTCTGGCTGCCCTTGAGAGAGGTCGGGTCGATGCCCGCGCGCTCGAAAGCCTCCCAGCAGATCTCCAGCAGCAGGCGCTGCTGCGGGTCGATGGCGGTGGCTTCCCGGGCGCTCACCCCGAAGAGCTCGGGGTCGAACTGCGGAGCCTCGTAGAGGAATCCGCCGTGCCGGGTGTACGAGGTGCCCACGTGGTCGGGGTCCGTGTCGTACAGGCCGTCCAGGTCCCAGCCGCGGTCGTTCGGGAACGGGCCGATGGCGTCCCGCTCGTCGGACAGCAGCGCCCACAGCTCTTCCGGCGAGCTGACCTCGCCCGGGTAGCGGCAGGCCATCGCGACGATCGCGATCGGCTCGTCGGAGGCGCCGACGACCGGTTCGGCCTCGGCCACCGCGGCGACCGAGCCGAGCAGTTCGGTCCGCAGGAAGCCGGTCAGCTCGACTGTGCTCGGGTAGTCGAACACCAGTGTCGCGGGCAGCTTCATACCTGCGGCCGCGTTCAGCCGGTTGCGCAGTTCCACTGCCTTGAGTGAGTCGAAGCCCAGCTCGCTGAAGGCCCGGTCGGGCGCGACCTGGCCGGCGTCGGTGTGCCCCAGCACGGAGGCCACCACGCCGCGGACCAGTTCCAGCAGCGCGCGCTCCTGGTCCTGGGGGGCCAGGGGCGCCAGGCGTTCCTGGAGGGAGTTCGCGCCCGCCTGCTCGCCGACGGCGGCGCGCCGCGCCGGGCGCACCAGGCCGTGGAAGAGCGCGGGCAGGGTGCCGTCCTCGCTTTGTGCCCGCAGTCCGGTGTAGTCCAGCAGCGCCGGAACGAGCACCGGCCGACGGGTCGCGAGGGCCGCGTCGAACAGCGCCAGCCCCTGCTCGCTGCCGATGGGGGCGATGCCGCCCCGGGACATGCGGGCGAGGTCGGCGTCGGTCAGGTGACCGGTCATCCCGCTGCCCTCGGCCCACAGGCCCCAGGCCAGCGACGTACCGGGCAGGCCCAGGGACTGGCGGTGGTGCGCGAGGGCGTCCAGATAGGTGTTCGCCGCAGCGTAATTGGCCTGTCCCGCGGTGCCGACCGTACCGGCCAGCGAGGAGAACAGGACGAACGCGTCCAGTTCCAGGTCGGCCGTCAGCTCGTGAAGGTGCCGGGCGGCATCGACCTTGGGACGCAGTACCGTGTCGAGCTGCTCGGCCGTGAGGGCGTGCAGCGTGCCGTCGTCGAGGACGCCCGCGGTGTGCAGGACCGCGGTGAGCGGGTGCTCCGAGGGGATCGCGTCCAGCATCGCGGCGACCGCTGTGCGGTCGGCCGTGTCACAGGTGACCACGGACACGTCGGCTCCGTGGGCCGTGAGTTCGGCCTCCAGCGCCGGCATGCCCGCCGCGTCCCGGCCGCGGCGGCTCGCCAGCAGCAGGTGCCGTACGCCGTGTTCGGCGACGAGGTGGCGGGCGAACAGCCGGCCCAGGGTGCCGGTGGCGCCCGTGATGAGCACGGTGCCCTCGGGGTTCACGGCGGGCACGGTGTCGCCCGTGGTCGGCGGCTTGACCAGCCGCGGCACGAGCAGTGCCCCGTCCCGCAGGCTCACCTGCGCGTCCGGTACGGCCAGCGCACGGCCGAGCTCCTCCTCGGAGAGGTCCCAGTTTGTGAGGTCCAGCAGGCCGAACCGGCCGGGGTTCTCGGCCATGGCGGAACGCACCAGCCCCCAGACGGGAGCCGAGCCGAGTCCGGCCTCCGTGCGGGCGGTGGTCGCGTCACGGGTCACGAAGACCAGGCGTGAGTCGGCGAACCGCTCCTCGGCGAGCCACGCCTGCGCCAGCCGGAGGGCCCGGTGTGCCACGGCGCTGGGGCCGTCCTCGCCGGGGAAGGGGACCACGACGAGCGGCGGGGTTCCGACGATGCCGGCGAGGTCCGAGTAGCTGCCCAGGGGGGCGGGCAGACCGTGGCCGGACTCGTCGAGGACGGCCCATCCGGCGACCGGGGCGGCCTCCGGGGCGGTCGTCCACTCCACCTGGAGCAGCGGCTGGCGGGGGGTGCCCGAGCCGGCCAGCTGCGCGGGGTCCACGGCCCGCAGGCTGAGCGTCTTCACCGACGCGATCGGCGCACCGCCGGCGTCGGCGAGGGTCAGGGCGGCACCCGAGCCTTCCGGGGTGATCCGTACGCGCAGCACGCCGGCGTTCACTGCGTGCAGCCGAACGCCGGTCCAGGCGAACGGCAGCACCAGGCGGCCGTCCTGCGCGAGCGCCAGCGGGTGCAGGGCGGCGTCGAGGAGGGCCGGGTGGATCCCGAACTCGCCCGGAGGGACGTCCTTCGGGAGCGCGACCTCGGCGAACGTCTCCTGGCCGACGCGCCACAGCGCCCGCAGGCCCTGGAAAGCGGGTCCGTACTGGAAGCCCCGCTCGGCGAGCGTGTCGTACGCCGCCGTCAGGTCCACCGGCTCGGCACCGGCCGGGGGCCAGGCGGGGTCGGCCGGTACACCCACACGTCCTTCCGCGTGCCCCAGTACGCCGGTGGCGTGCAGGGTCCACAGGTGGATCGCGGCGTCGTCGGGCTCGGGCTCCGGGCGGGAGTGGACCGACAGCGCGCGCCGGCCCTCCTCGTCCGGGGCGTCGACCACGACCTGGAGCTGTACCGCGCCGCGGCCGGCCAGCACCAGCGGTGCCTGGAGGGTCAGCTCGTCGAGCTGGTCGAGGCCCGTGTGGTCACCCGCCCGGATGGCGAGGTCCACGAAGGCGGTACCGGGAAGCAGCACGGTGCCGGCCACGGCGTGGTCCGCCAGCCAGGGCTGCGTGTTCAGTGCGATCCTGCCGCTCAGGACCAGCTTGTCCTCGTCGGCCGTCCAGAGCGCGGCGCCGATGAGCGGGTGCCGCTCGGCGGCCATGCCGAGCCCGCCCGCGTCCCCGGCCGGCGCCGGGCCCTCCAGCCAGTGGCGCCGGCGCTGGAAGGGGTAGGTCGGCAGGTCGACGACCGCGCCGGGTCCGCCGACCACGGCAGTCCAGTCGAGCGGGGCGCCCGAGACGTGGGCCTGCGCCGCGGAGGCGAGGAAGTCGTCGAATCCGCCCTCGTCACGGTGGAGCGAGGGCACGGTGACGGCACTGTCGTACGACGTGTCATCGATCGTCTCCTGGAGCGCGATGGTCAGCACCGGGTGGGCGCTGGCCTCGATGAAGACGCGGTGACCCTGGTCGAGCAGGGTCCGGGTGACCTCCTCCAGCTGGACGGTCCGGCGGAGGTTGCGGAACCAGTACGAGCCGTCGAGCTCTGTGCCGTCCAGCGGCTGCCCGGTGACGGTGGAGAGGAAGGGCATCTCGACGGCGCGCGGGGTGAGCGAGGACAGGGCGTCGAGAAGCTCGTCCCGCAGGCTTTCGACGTGCGCGGAGTGGGAGGCGTAGTCGACCGGGATGCGCTTGGCGCGCATCTTGTTGTCCTTGCAGTAGGCGACCAGCTCCTCGAGAGCGGTCACTTCTCCGGCGACCACCACGGAACGCGGGCCGTTGTGTGCGGCGATGTCGATCGCGCCGTCCCAACGGGTGACGAGCTCGCGGACCTCGTCGGCCGGCAGGGCCACCGAGACCATCCCGCCCGTACCCGCCAGCTTCACGATCGCCCGGCTGCGCAACGCCACGACCTTCGCCGCGTCCTCCAGCGACAGCGCCCCCGACACCACGGCCGCCGCGATCTCCCCCTGCGAGTGACCGATCACCGCGTCCGGCTCGATGCCCACCGAACGCCACAACGCGGCCAGAGACACCATCACCGCCCACAGCGCCGGCTGCACCACATCCACCCGGTCGAAACCGGGCGCACCCTCCACACCACGCAGCACATCCAGCAGCGACCAGTCCGTGAACGGCGCCAGCGCCCGCTCACACTCCACCAGCCGGGCGGCGAACACCGGGGAGGAGTCGAAAAGCTCCAGCCCCATGCCCTGCCACTGCCAACCCTGACCCGGGAACACGAACACCGTCCTGCCCGAGCCCGTGACCGCGCCCTGCACCAGGTTCGCCGCGGACTCACCCGAGGCCAGCGCCTCGAGACCCGCCAACAGCTCATCCCGGCCGGCGCCCGAAACCGTCGCCCGGTAGGGGAGGTGCGGGACCCGGGTCGCGAGAGCCGAAGCCACCCGCGCCGGGTCGACGGTCTCCGAGGCCAGCAGCTCGCGCACCTGGCCGGCACGGGCCGCCAGGGCCGCCTCGCTCTTCGCCGAGACCACCAGCGGAAGCCCCGCCACCACCGGCTCACCGGCCGCGACCGGCTCCGGGCCCTGTTCCAGGACCACATGCGCGTTGGTGCCACTGATACCGAACGAGGACACGGCCGCGCGACGCGGATGCGCCACCTCCGGCCACGGCCGACGCTCGGTGACCAGCTCCACCGCGCCCGTCGACCAGTCGACGTGCGGCGTCGGCTCGTCCACGTGCAGCGTCGCCGGAAGCTGCCCGTTACGCATCGCCATCAGCATCTTGATGATGCCCGCGACACCCGCGGCAGCCTGCGTGTGACCGATGTTCGACTTGATCGATCCCAGACGCAGGGGCTCTTCGCGGTCCTGGCCGTAGGTGGCCAGCAGCGCGTTCGCCTCGATCGGGTCACCGAGCCGGGTACCGGTGCCGTGCGCCTCGACCGCGTCCACCTCGTGCGGAGCGAGGCGGGCGTTGGCGAGGGCCTGGCGGATGACGCGTTCCTGCGAGGGCCCGTTGGGGGCGGTGAGGCCGTTGCTCGCACCGTCCTGGTTGACCGCGGAACCACGGATCACGCCAAGGATGTTGTGCCCGAGCCGCTGAGCGTCCGACAGACGCTCCAGCGCCAGCATGCCCGCGCCCTCGCCCCAACCCGTACCGTCCGCCGAAGCCGCGAACGACTTGCAGGTCCCGTCCGGCGACAGACCACGCTGACGCGAGAACTCGACGAAGGTCGTCGGCGTGGACATCACGGTGACACCGCCGGCGAGTGCCATGGAGCACTCGCCCTGGCGCAGCGCCTGAGCGGCCAGGTGCACCGCTACCAGCGACGAGGAGCACGCCGTGTCCAGCGTCACCGCCGGCCCCTCGAAACCGAACGTGTAAGCGACCCGGCCCGACAGGACGCTCGAGATCGTGCCCGTCAGCAAGTGCCCCTCGAAGCCCTCCGGAGCGCTTCCCAGCCTCGACCCGTAGTCGTTGTACATCACGCCCGCGTAGACACCGGTCGAGGAACCGCGCAGCGAGGCGGGGTCGATTCCCGCACGCTCCAGCGCCTCCCACGCGACCTCCAGCAGCACACGCTGCTGCGGGTCGGTCGCGATCGCCTCACGCGGACTCAGGCCGAAGAACTCGGCGTCGAACTCCGCCGCCTCGTAGAGGAATCCGCCCTTGCGCGTGTACGACTTGCCGATCTTCTCGGGGTCCGGGTCGAAGAGGCCTTCCACGTCCCAGCCGCGGTCGGACGGGAACCCGTCGATCGCGTCCCGGCCCTCCGCCACGAGCTGCCACAGGTCCTCCGGCGAGGAGACCCCGCCCGGGTAGCGGCAACCCATGCCGACCACGGCGATCGGCTCGTCCAGTCCCGTGGCGTGGGCGGCCACCGACGGGACGACGGCTGTTCCGGCCGCGTCGAGCCGGTCCAGCAGGAAGTCCGCCACCGCCTGGGGCGACGGGTGGTCGAACACGAGGGTGGTGGGCAGTCGCAGCCCTGTCACCGAGTTGAGCCGGTTGCGCAGTTCGACACCCGTGAGGGAGTCGAAGCCGGTGTCCTTGAAGGCCTTGGCCGGGTCGATGTCGGCGTCGGCCCCGTGCCCGAGGACCAGCCTCACGGTCTCCCGTACGGTCTGGAGGACGGCCTGCGCCCGCTCCTCCGGGGCCAGCGCGGTCAGCGTCCGGACCCACGACGAGTCGGCGCCGCCGGCGGCGCCGGCCGCCTGCCGGCGGCGGACGCGGACCAGGCCGGTGAAAAGACCGGGGAGCGCGTTGTCCTGGGCCCGGGCGCGCAGGGCGCCCAGGTCGAGTTCGGCGGGGACCAGCAGCGGCTCCGCCGAGGCGAGTGCCGCGTCGAACAGATCGAGACCCAGTTCCGGGGTCAGCGGGACGATTCCGCTCCGCTTCCACCGCGCGATGTCGGCGTCGGCGAGGGTTCCGGCCATGCCGTCGGCGCTGTCCCACAGGCTCCACGCGAGGGATGTGGCGGGCAGGTTCTGTGCGCGGCGGTGTTGCGCGAGGGCGTCGAGGAAGGTGTTCGCGGCCGCGTAGTTGGCCTGGCCGGCGTTGCCGATGAGACCCGCGATGGACGAGAACATGACGAACGAGGCGAGGCCGAGGGACTCGGTGAGGCGGTGGAGGTTCCAGGCCGCGTCCACCTTCGGGCGCATCACCCGCTCCAGCTGACCGGCCGACAGCGAGGCGACCGTCGTATCGTCCAGGACACCCGCCGTATGCACCACGGCGGTCAGCGGGCGCTCGACCGCGACCTCGCCCAGCAGACCCGCCAGCGCGTCGTAGTCCGACACGTCACACGCCGCCACCCGAGCCCGCGCACCCAACTCCGCCAGTTCCGCGGCGAACTCGGCAGCACCCGGGGTCTCACCACCACGGCGCGACACCAGCAGCAGGTGCCGCGCACCGTGATGCGTCACCAACCGACGCGCCACCAGACGGCCCAACGTACCCAGGGCGCCGGTCAGCAGGACCGTACCCTCCGGGTCCAGGCCCTCCGCCACACCACCTGCCGCGGCACCCGCAGCAGGCGCCAGACGCGGCATGAACAACCGGCCGCCCCTCACCGCCACCTCGGGCTCGCCTGAAGCCAACACGGCAGGCAGCAGCTCCCGACCACCCTCATCGAGGTGGGCGAGGACCAGTCGGCCGGGTTGCTCGGTCTGAGCAGCACGGATCAGGCCCACGAGCGGGGCCGTGTGCAGCGCGCCGTCCGGCAGGGCGAGGACGAGGCTGCTCTCCGCGAACTGCGGGGCGGCCAGCCATTCCCGCACCGCCCGCAGCCCGCGCGCCGCCGTGGCGTGGGTCTGGTCAAGTACATCACCAGTGGTGCCGACTACGAGCTCCTGCTCGCCGATCACCACGAACTCCGGTACGGCAGATCCGGCGTCGGCCGCGGCGCTGAGCGTGGCGAGGTCGGCGTAGGGCGCCTCGCCCAGCCGGACCCACCGATGGTCGGCGACCGGCTCGACCGCCGGGACGGCCTCCCAGGCCAGCCGGTACAGGGACTCCACGGCCGGGTCGGCAACGGCGAGCTGATCGCGGGCGACCGGCAGCAGGGCGACCGACTCGATCGCCGCCACCGGAGCGCCGGCGCCGTCGGCGAGAGCGAGACGGGCCGTGTCCTGGCCGGTACGGCTCCAGCGGACACGCAGCACCGTGGCACCGACCGCGTGCAGCACGAAGCCCGAGAACGAGAACGGCAGACGGATCGTGCTGTCGTCCTGCGCCGGGGCCGCGTCCTCCAGCACGAGTACGAGCGGGTGCAGAACCGCGTCGAGGGCGGCGGGGTGCACGCCGAAGCGTGCGGCTTCGGTGTGGAGGTGGTCGGGCAGGGCGACCTCGGCGAAAAGGTCGTCGCCGGCACGCCAGGCGGCGCGCAGGCCGTGGAAGGACGGCCCGTAGCCGTAGCCCAATTCGTCGAGGCGCTCGTAGACGCCGTCCAGCGGGAGGGGAGTGCCATCGGCCGGGGGCCACTGCTCCAGGGAAACGCCCGGCGAGGAGACGGAGGACGTGAGCAGGCCCACCGCGTGGGCCGTCCACTGCTCTTCGCCGGTCCGCGAGTACATGGTGAACTGACGATCGCCGCGTGCGTCGGCCCGGTCGACCATCAGCCGCAGCTGAGCGCCCGCCTTCTCCGAGAGGATCAGGGGTGCCTGGAGGGTGAGTTCCTCGACGGTGGCGTAACCCAGCTGCTCGGCTGCGGTGCCCGCGAGTTCCAGGAACACCGTCCCCGGCACCAGGACCGCCCCGCCAATCGCGTGATCGGCCAGCCACGGATGCGAAGACAACGACACCGAGGCCGAGAACTGCACCGCGTCACCATCGGGCTCCGTGATCACCGCAGCCAGCAACGGATGATCCAGAGCCGTCAGACCCAGGCCCGCCGCATCACCGAAACGCGGCGCATCAAGCCAGAAACGCTGACGCTGAAAGGCGTACGTGGGCAGCTCCACCACACCGGAACCCGGCAGGAACCCCTCCCAGTCCACACCCACACCATGTGCGTGCACGGCGCCCAGCGCGGCGAGGAGGGAACGCTTCTCGGCACGGTCCTTGCGCAGCACCGGAACCACGACGATGCCCTCGGTGTCGGCCAGGCACTCGCCCGTCAGACCCGCAAGCGTCCCGTCAGGACCCAGCTCCACGAACGCCGTCACACCAAGACCGGCCAGCGTGGCGATGCCGTCGGCGAAACGGACCGCCGAACGGGCCTGAGCAGCCCAGTACTCGGCAGTGAACTCCTCGACCACCTCACCGGTGACGTTCGAAACGACCGGGATCAGGGGAGCCGAATGGGTCAGGGTCCGGGCGACGTCGGTGAGCTCCGCCAGCATTCCGTCCAGGTGCGCGGAGTGGAAAGCATGGCTCACCTTCAGCCGCGTCGCCTTCACGCCCTCCCCGCGAGCCAGCTCCAGGACTTCGAGCACGGCCGTCTCGTCACCCGAAATCACGGTGCCGGCAGGGCTGTTGAACCCGGCCACATCCACGCCGGAACGACCCTCGAGCCACCCGGCGACGCGCGCTTCACCCGCGTTCAGGGCAACCATCGCCCCGCCCTCGGCTACACCCTCCATCAGACGCGCCCGCGCACACACCAAACGCGCGGCGTCCTCGAGCGACAGCACACCCGCCACATGGGCCGCCGCCAGCTCACCCACCGAATGGCCCACCAGGTAATCCGGGGTCACCCCGTGATGAGACAGCAGACGAAACAGGGCCACCTCGACCGCGAACAGCGCCGGCTGAGTGAACAGCGTCCGCTGAAGCAGCTCCGGCTCGCCCTCGATCACCCCGGCGAGCGAACGGTCCAAGTGGACGTCCAACGCCCCGACGACCTCGTCGAACGCGGCCGCGAACACCGGCTCCGCCACATACAGCTCACGGCCCATACCGACACGCTGGCTACCCTGCCCGGAGAACAGGAACGCCACCGAACCCGCCGAGACGGCCTCGCCCGGGGTCAGCGCCCGCAGAGCGTCCAGGAGTTCCTCACGGGTCTCCCCCACGACCACCGCACGGTGATCGAGACGAGCACGCGATACGGCCAGCGAACGGCCCACAGCGACGACGTCCAGCTCAGGCCGCTCCTCCAGGAATGACACCAGCCGGTCCGCCTGCTCCGACAGAGCAGCCCCCGACGTGCCCGACACCACCCACGGCACCGGACCCGGCACCGCCGGCTCCTCCACCGGAGCTTCGGTCTCCGTGACCTGCTCGACGATGAGGTGTGCGTTGGTACCGCTGATGCCGAAGGACGAGATGCCCGCCCGGCGCGGACGGTCGAGCTCCGGCCACTCCTGGGCCTGCGTCAGCAGCTCCACCGCGCCGGCCGACCAGTCGACGTGCGGGGTCGGCTCGTCCACGTGCAGCGTCGCCGGGAGAACCCCGTTGCGCATGGCCATGACCATCTTGATCACGCCCGCGACACCCGCCGCGGCCTGCGTGTGACCGATATTCGACTTCAGCGAGCCGAGTCGAAGCGGCTCTTCGCGGTCCTGGCCGTAGGTGGCCAGCAGCGCCTGCGCCTCGATCGGGTCGCCGAGCTTGGTGCCTGTGCCGTGCGCCTCCACCGCGTCCACCTCGGACGCCGACAGGCGGGCGTTGGCCAGCGCGGCGCGGATGGCCCGCTCCTGCGAAGGCCCGTTCGGGGCCGTCAGACCGTTGCTCGCACCATCCTGGTTCACGGCGGAACCCCGGATCACCGCGAGCACCTGGTGCCCGTTGCGCTCCGCGTCCGACAGCCGCTCCAGCACCAGCAGACCCACGCCCTCGGCCCAGCCCGTACCGTCCGCCGACGACGAGAACGCCTTGCAACGCCCGTCCGGCGACAGCCCGCGCTGCCGGGAGAACTCCACGAAGATGCCGGGCGTGGCCATGACGGACACACCGCCGGCGATGGCCATGGAGGTCTCGCCCTGGCGCAGCGACTGCGCCGCGAGGTGGAGCGCGACGAGCGAGGACGAACAGGCGGTGTCGACCGTCACCGCCGGGCCCTCAAGGCCGAAGGTGTAGGCCAGCCGGCCCGAGGCCACGCTGGCGGTGTTGCCCGTCAGCAGGTAGCCGTCGTATCCGCCGGACGACTCGTGCAGCCGCGGCCCGTACTCCTGTGCCATCGCGCCCACGTACACACCGGTGCTGGTGCCGCGCAGCGCGGCGGGGTCGATGCCCGCCTGCTCGAAGGCCTCCCAGGCCGTCTCCAGCAGCAGCCGCTGCTGGGGCTCCATCGCCGCCGCCTCGCGGGGACTGATGCCGAAGAACTCGGCATCGAACCGGTCCGCGTCGTGCAGGAAACCACCCTTGGTGGCGTAGGTCTTGCCGGGGCTGTCCGGATCGGTGGTGAAGAGCGCATCAAGGTCCCACCCTCGGTTGGTCGGGAATCCGCCGACCGCGTCGACCTCGCCGCTGACCAAACGCCACAGGTCCTCCGGAGAGGCGACCCCGCCCGGCAGTCGGCATGCCATGCCCACGATCGCGATCGGCTCGTCAAGGGCTGTCGCCTCGTACGCATCGTCGTCCTGGCCCTGGTCGAGGCCGAGGAGCTGACCCCGGAGGTGCTCGGCGAGCAGGGCCGGGGTCGGGTAGTTGAAAAGAAGGCCGGAGGGCAGCGAGAGCCCGGTGGCCCTGTTCAGCGCGTTCCGCAGCTCGACGGCCGAGAGGGAGTCGAAGCCCAGGTCCTTGAAGGTCGTGGCGATGTCCACGTCGCGCGCCGATCCGTGGCCGAGCACCGCTGCCACGTGCGCACGCACCAGCTCCAGCTCTTCGCCTCGCGGCGCGGACCGCTTCGGACCGCTCCGCCGTGCCGCACCGGTCCGGACCTGGACCGGCCCGATCGCCGGACCTTCCAGCCAGAAGGGCTCACGCTGGAAGGCGTACGTGGGCAGATCCACCAGACCCGAACCCGGCAGGAAGTGTTCCCACTCCACCCCCACACCGTTGGCGTGCGCCTCCGCGACCGAGGCCAGGAAACGACCCTGTCCACCGTCGTCGCGCCGCAGCGATCCGACGACAACAGTGCTGCCGACGCCGGCCTCGTCGGCCGTGTCACTGAGGGCCGAGGTGAGCACCGGGTGGGCACTGACCTCGATGAAGACGCGATGCCCGTCGCCGAGCAGAGCACGGGTGGCCTCTTCCAGCTGGACGGTCCGGCGGAGGTTGCGGAACCAGTACGAGCCGTCGAGCTCGGTGCCGTCCAGCGGCTGCGCGGTGACAGTGGAGAAGAACCTGATGTCACCGGTACGCGGCGTGACGCCGGCCAACTGCGCCCGCAGCTCGTCCTCCAACGAGTCGACGTGGGAGGAGTGGGATGCGTAGTCGACCGAAATGGTGCGGGCACGGTATCCCTTGACCTCACTTTGAGCGACGAGGTCGGCCAGGGCCTCCGGATCGCCGGAGACGACCGTGCTTTCGGGGCCGTTGTGTGCGGCGATGTCGATCGCGCCGTCCCAACGGGTGACGAGCTCGCGGACCTCGTCGGCCGGCAGGGCCACCGAGACCATCCCGCCCGTACCCGCCAGCTTCACGATCGCCCGGCTGCGCAACGCCACGACCTTCGCCGCGTCCTCCAGCGACAGCGCCCCCGACACCACGGCCGCCGCGATCTCCCCCTGCGAGTGACCGATCACCGCGTCCGGCTCGATGCCCACCGAACGCCACAACGCGGCCAGAGACACCATCACCGCCCACAGCGCCGGCTGCACCACATCCACCCGGTCGAAACCGGGCGCACCCTCCACACCACGCAGCACATCCAGCAGCGACCAGTCCGTGAACGGCGCCAGCGCCCGCTCACACTCCACCAGCCGGGCGGCGAACACCGGGGAGGAGTCGAAAAGCTCCAGCCCCATGCCCTGCCACTGCCAACCCTGACCCGGGAACACGAACACCGTCCTGCCCGAGCCGCCCGGCACCGCACGACCCGACACCACTCCGGCCGCAGGCATACCCTCGGCCAGCGCCCGAACACCCGCCAGAAGCTCCTCGTGAGTCTCCCCCACAACCACCGCACGGTGATCGAAGCGAGTACGCGACATCGCAAGCGAGCGACCCACCGCCGCGACGTCCAGCCCCGGACGCCCCTCCAGGAACGACACCAGCCGCTCCGCCTGATCGGCCAGGGCCTCGGCCGACTTACCCGACACCACCCACGGCACCACACCCGAGCCGGACCCGGCGCCGGGCAACTCCTCCTCCTGCGACGGCTCGGTGCGCCAGTCCGAAAGCACGACGTGGCAGTTGGTACCGCCTACACCGAACGAGCTGACGCCTGCGTAGAGCGGCTCGTCCGGCCGCGGCCATGCCTCGCGGCTTCGCTGTACGGCAAGCTTCAACTCGTCGAACGGAATGTCCGGGTTGGGGGTTTCGAAGTTCAGGCTCGGCACAAGCTCGCGGTTACGGATGCAGAGCGCCGCCTTCAGCAAGCCGACGATGCCGGCGGCACCCTCAAGGTGTCCGACGTTGGTCTTCACCGATCCGACCCGCAGCTCGGCTCCGTCCACGCGGCCGTCACCGAGCACCGCGCCCAGAGCCGACGCTTCGATCGGGTCGCCCACCTTGGTACCCGTGCCGTGCAATTCGACGTACTGCACCTGCTCCGCGGACACCTTGGCACGCTCGTACGCCTGCCGCAGGACATCCTGCTGGCCGACCGGGCCCGGTGCGGCGAGACCCTCGGTCGTCCCGTCGTTGTTCATCGCGCTGCCGTGCAGCACGCAGTAGACCGGGTCACCGTCCGCTATGGCGGCGTGTAGCGGCTTGAGCACCACGAACGCGCCGCCCTCACCGCGTACATATCCATTCGCCCTCGCGTCGAAAGTGAAGCTGAGACCGTCTGGTGAAAGTGCGCCGAACCGCTCCGCGGTGATGGTGCTGTCCGGCACCAGATTGAGGTTGACACCGCCGGCGATGGCCATGGCGGACTCGCCGCGGCGCAGGCTCTCGACTGCCAGGTGCACAGCGACCAGTGAGGAGGACTGGCCGGTGTCCACGGCCGCACTCGGTCCGTGCAGACCCAGGGTGTAGGAGATCCGGTTGGCGATGACGCCGCGGTTGAGACCGGTCAGGGTGTGGCGGGTGACGGCTTCGGACCCGTGCTGACGCGTGAGAGCGGCGTAGTCGTCGGCGATAACGCCGACGAAGACACCGGTCCGGCTGTCGGCAAGATCGGACGGGAGGGTCCTGGCGTCCTCCAGTGCCTCCCAGGCCAGCTCAAGCATCAGCCGCTGCTGCGGGTCCATCGACGATGCCTCACGCGGGCTGATGCCGAAGAAGCCTGCATCGAAGCCGCTGACGTCCTCGAGGTAGCCCCCCGGCCGAGAGGGCAGTTCGGGGCGCCCTGCCGGGGGCGCGCCGATCGCACTGCGGCCGTCGCGCAGCAGCTGCCACAGTTGCGCGGGGTTGCCCGCATGCGGCAGTCGGCAGGACATACCGACGATGGCGACTGCCTCGGTCGATGTCGACGTGTCAGCTTGGAATTCAACCATGGTCGAGTACGCCCCACCTATTGTTACGTACGATGCCTGAGCGGAGGCGTAGCACCCGCAGCCGCGCCACGGGTGCTACGCCGATGTGATTCTTTTTCGTTTGCAGTTACGCGTTGACGGCCGGCTCGTATTTCGCGACGAGCATCCGCTTGAGAACCTTTCCGCTGGTTCCCAATGGGAGAGTGTCGGTGAACTCGACTCGCCGAGGGTACTTATATGCGGCGAGACGCTGTTTGCCCCATTCGATGATCTCGTCTCCCGATCCAGCGGTGAGGTCCTCCGGCCGGGCAGGCACGACAATCGCCCAGACCTCCTCACCGAGCTCAGGGTGCGGAACACCGATGACCGCCGCCTGCGCCACGGCCGGATGCCCGACGAGGATCTCCTCGATTTCGCGCGGATAGACGTTGTAGCCGCCACGCAGAATCAAGTCCTTCTTACGGCCCACGACCGAAAGGTAACCGTCGCCGTCCAGCCTGCCGAGATCGCCGGTGAGGAACCAGCCATCCATCAAAACCTCGGCGGTGATATCCGGGCGACCGAGATATCCGGCCATGACGTTCGGACCGCGCACCACGATCTCGCCCACGTCACCGACGGGCAGGAGTTCGATCCTGTCGGCATTCGGCCGGGCTATACCGACGGTGATGCCGGTGATCGGAATGCCAACTGTCCCGGATCGAAAAGTCACGCCCGGATAGTGATATGCGACGCTGCAGGAGGTCTCGGTCATCCCGTAACCCTCATACACGGGACATCCGAACGTATTTCGGACCTCTTCGAGGGTCTTGGTCGGAAGCGCCGATCCCCCGCTGTACACGCGGTCGAGTCGAGGAACCTGCTCTCCTTGGGCCACCGCGTCGAGCAACTTGAAATACATGGTCGGCACGCCCATGAACACCGTGCAACGGTGTTTCGTCATCAGCGCGAGGGCCTCCCGCCCGGAGAATCTCGGCATCATGACGATGGATATACCGGCGCGGAAGCCGGTCAGCATGCCGC
This sequence comes from Streptomyces sp. NPDC126510, assembly GCF_040302345.1. NCBI lineage: Bacteria > Bacillati > Actinomycetota > Actinomycetes > Kitasatosporales > Streptomycetaceae > Streptomyces > Streptomyces sp. NPDC126510. The sequence continues at coordinate 130,225 of NZ_JBEORR010000015.1, forward strand.
AGATCTGACCGAAGCCGTGAGACAGCGGCAGACACCCGAGCAACACGTCGTCACTCCGGAACACGTACGGAGTGGCGACCATCCTCTCGACGTTGTACAGAAGGTTCCGGTGGGTGAGCATCACCCCTTTCGGCTCCCCCGTCGTGCCGGACGTGTAGAACACGACCGCGACATCGTCGGGTTCCCGCGCCACGGAATCGTCGATCGGTGCCGTGTCCTGTGCCGCGTTCTCCAGGTCGACAGTGCCCGCGGGGCCGGGGCCGACGGTGAGGAGCACCGTGCCGAGCGGTTCCGCCGCCTTACTCGCCTGGGCGAGCAAGGAGGCGGCGCACACCAGAAAGCGGGCATCGGCATCGGTCAGTACGTGACCGATCTCCGACGCGGTCGACATGACGTTCAGCGGGACGGCGACGGCTCCGGCCGCCAGGACGCCGAAATACACGACGGGAAACTGCGGGGTGTCGACCAGGAGCATGGCGACCCGGTCTCCTGGCCGGACCCCGTTGGCTCGCAGCACGGCAGCGTGGCGACGCGCCTGATCCCACAGCCACCCGTAGGTGAAGTGCTCGGACTCGTGGATCACGGCCGAGTGGTCGGGTCGCTGCGCCGCGGTGTCGGCCAGCACGCCGGCAACGGACATGGTCATCCGGCGGTGCTGGCGCCGCCGCCGCGGAGCTCGGTCGTCGACCAGTCCCGGGCACTCGCGGTCGGGATGTTCAGTTCCTTCCAGATCCCATGAAGGGCGTCGGCGAAAGTCGCGACGTCCTGCTGGTCGTGCACGGCGGATGGAGCGATCCGCAGGATCTCCTCGCCCGCGGGCACGCTGGGCGCGTTGATGGACTGCACGTAGATCCCGTGCTGCTCGAACAGCAACTGGGACGCCCGCTTGCACAGCTCGTCATCACCGACGAAGGCCGCGACGATATGGGAGTCCGTCGAGATGAACGGGATGTCGGCCGCGATCAGAAGGCTGTGCAGAAGCCGCGCGTTCTCCGAGAGAGCCTTTCGCTCGACATCAGAGGACCGCAGGTACTGAACCGACGCCAGCGCAGCGGCGGCGACCGCGGGCGGCGGCGAGGTCGTGAAGACGAACGAACGCGCATAGGTCCGCACCGCGTCCACCAGGGCCGCCGGTCCCGCGATGTAGCCGCCGACCGTCCCGTACCCCTTCGCCAAGGTGCCCATCACGACCGTGAACCGGTCGGCGATGCCCTCCCGCGCGGCGATGCCGGCGCCCTGCGGGCCGTACATGCCGACCGCGTGGACCTCGTCGATGAAGGTCGTCGCACCGTACTTGTCCGCGATGTCGGCGATCTCGGCGAGCGGTGCGACGTTGCCCGACATGGAATAGACCGTTTCCACCACGATGAGCTTCGGGCAGTCGGCGGGAGCGGCCGCGATCAGTTCTTCCAGATGGGCGACATCGTTGTGCCTGAAGACATGCTTCTTCGCGCCGCTGTGCCGGAGACCGTCGATGATCGAGGCGTGGTTCTTCGCATCGGAAAATACGACGGTGTCTTTCGGCAGCCCAGCCAGCACGGTGAGGGATCCCTCGTTCGCCGTGTATCCCGACGTGAAAAGGAGAGCGGATTCCTTGCCGTGCAGATCCGCCAGCTCATTTTCGAGAAGGACGTGATAGTGGTTGGTTCCACCGATGTTCCGGGAACCTCCGGAGCCTACGCCATGGGTATCTATCGCGGCTTGCATGGCCGCGACGGCCTGGCGGTTCTGACCCATTCCCAGATAGTCGTTGCTGCACCAGACGCTTACTTCCGATTCCACCCCGTCGCGCCGAGCAGCGGCCATGGGGTAATCACCGGAACGACGACCGATCTCCAGGAACTCACGCTTGCTTCCAGCGAGATCGTCAGCGGTTTCCCCACTCAGGTACGATGCCAGATGAACGTTCATTCACTCGCCTTCTCGACGTTGCGGTTGGATTGACCTGCGAACCGAAAGGTCCACCCGACTAGGAATATTGCGACTTCAGGAGCACCTTGTCGGGCTTGCCGTTGCTGTTCATCGGCAGAGCGCTCAAGACGTGTATCTTCTCGGGCACATGAATCGGCGACAGGGCCTCAGAAATCCTCGCGCGGATTTCTTCCACCTCAACCACCTCAGCCGGATCGCATTCGATCGCGGCGTGGATGTGATCGCTTCCGTCCTTGTCCTGCACGCTGTAGACGGCGGCGTGCCGGACACCCGGGTGGGAAAGAATTTCCGCCTCGAGAACTATTGGATGAACCTTGACGCCGCCGACTTTGATGACATGGGCTACCCGGCCCAAGAGAGTCAGATAGCCCCGCTCGTCGAGGCGACCGATATCTCCGGTGAAGTACCAACCGTCACGAAGAACTTGTTCGGTCAACTCCGGGTTGCCGTTATAGCCGTCCATCATCTGAGGCGAGCGGACACGAACCTCGCCGATTTCTCCTGCCGCCAGCTGCGCACCCGAATTCGAGTTGCAGACGACGACCTCCACCTCAGGAAAGGGCCGACCGACAGTGGCAGCGAGCTCCGGGTCTCCGTGCTCCTGAGGAGTCAGGATCGTGATCCGACCGCTCTCACTCGTGGCATACCCCTGCGCCAGAGCAGGGCCGAAGAGTTGAAAAGCCTGTGCAATTCTCGCGGGCGCCGCCGGGCTGCCGCCGTAGACAATCCGCTTCAGCGAAGACAGGCCAGCGGCTTCCACAGCAGCAGTGTCACGAATTCCTCGCTCGGCCAGATGGTCGATGAGTTGGAACACGTGATTCGTCGCCATGAACGTCCACGAGACCTCCTTCTCCGCAGAGACGGTGTCCACGAATTTCTCGGCATCGAAGCTCTCATGGAGATAGAGCGCTCCGCCCAGGGCGAAGACTGCGTCCACCATCGCGGCAACGCCATGACTCAGAGGGGTCGACACCAGAATCGACGCGCAGTCGTATTCACGACCGACGCCCATCCATGCACGCATCGTGGCTTCCCATGCGCGGCCCGACAACCGGATGCCCTTGGGCCGGCCCGTGCTGCCACTCGTGAAGCCGATGAAGGCCAGCGCGTCCGGATGCCATGACACGGCATCCGGAGTATCGGCACCATCGACCCGGCCGACCTCACCGCTTTCCCCCTGCTGAAGACGCGTTACGGGGATCCCACTACCAACAGCGAGCTCCGCCGCGCGCTCCGAACTTTCGGCGTCGGCATAGACGGTCACGGCTTCGGTTTCGCGCAGGATCTGGATCTGGTGATCCAGCGGAAGGACCGTTGTCCTGGTACCAGGATTAGTGGTTCGCAGATAGCACACGGCGCCGCCGAGCAGATGTGTCGCGTACCGCACGGTGAGCATCTCAGGGCTGTTGGATGCGACCAGAATCGCTACCACATCCCCCTCACCCACTCCGCGGTTTCGCAGCGCAAGGAATGTTTCCGTGACGGACCGAATCAGGTCACCACCAGAGAAGGCCTCGCCACGCCAATGAACGACATCTCGATCCGGCGTGGCTGCCAGCAGCGAGAGGATCTCCGAGACATAACTTCGACTTGCGCTCCACCAATGCTCAGGCAGGCTCATGGGACCTTCCTTCGACCTTGCCAACTATCACGACGTCATCCAATTGGGCGTTCAATCTTCACCATGCGATTGAAGTAGGCGGTAGATCGTTCGACTGGCTACAACGGAGTGTCGGAAGGCATCCCGATCGGGGTAGCCGTTCGGGGCACGCGCCGGACGGCCACCCAGGGCGCCCGCGTTCTCGATGGGGCGACCGAGTCGGTTCGCCCAACTCGCCCTGGACCCCGTCCATCTCGTGACCTCTGATCACGGGTGTCGGGCGGGTTCGCCGAACGCCGCGGGAAGGATCTGGCTGCCGGCGGATGGATGATCGGCGACAGTCGCGGGCACGAGCTACAACTGGGACGATCTACGCATTGTGATGCGTAGACCCCGAGTGTCTGATCAGACCGGACTGCAAGGCCAATGAAACAAAGAAACCCCAGGTCAGAAGCCTGACCTGGGGTTCATCATGGAGCCGCGTCGGCCCCGGAGCAATCGGGCGACGCGGCTTGCCACTGTTGGGCTGGTCGGGGGCAGGAGGTCGAGGCGGTGAGCTCGAGTGCCTCTGACCTGCGGTGCCTAGGGCTTGCTTCGCGCGGTTGCGCCGACCACCGTCTCGCGCGGCACGCTCCCTCCGGGGACGCCAGACGGCGAGGATGACGAGTTATGACGATCGTTTTCCGGGTGCCCGCCGGTGGTGCTGAGCGGGTGGGGTTCGCATACTCGCCGGCGATGGAAGCCGTACTGAGCCTTCATGTGCTAGTGGAGCCCAAGCACCACCCCGTCCAGCACGGCTGGGTACGCGCGATGCGCAAGCTGTCGCCGGCGCTGAAGCGGGAGATTGAGGCGTTCTCCTACGCGGTGCGCTCGTACTTTCCCGAGTTCCTCTTTCCGCGGCCGACCGGTGGGCTGGCGGACTTCGGCAGCGAACTGGCCGGCCTGCGCACGGCGGACCCGGAGCTGGTCCGGCTGGAGTTCGCCATCCCGCTGCTTTCGCCGTGGCCGGGTGGCGGCGAGGGCAGGGATCCCCACACGCTGCGGGAACCGGACGTACGCGCCCTGCTGCGGGAGCGTCTCGCGCGGGAAAGCGACAAAGCGATGGCCGCGATGGTCCTGAACGACCCCCGCGCACTCCTCGAAAGGTTCCTGAGCCTGCTGGAACGCTACTGGCGGGAGGCGTTCGAGGAGGAATGGGCCCGGATCGAACCGGAACTGGCCGCCGGGGTGAGCGAGGCCGGGCACCAGATCGAACAGCGCGGACTGTACGGCATGCTTCGCGGCCTGTGGCCGGAGGTGCGCAGCGACCGGCAGGCCGAACGCTTCTGGCTGGAGCGCCCGCACGATCATGAGGTCGCCATCGGCCCGGAAGACACCCTGCTGCTCGCCCCCAGCGCTTATGTGTGGCCGCACGTACGGGTCAACTGCGACGGCCCCTGGCCCCTCGGCCTCGTCTTTCCCGTCTCGTCGATCGCCCGGGAAGCCCGCCCCAGGATTCCTCCCGCACAGCTCGTCGCCATGCTCCGTGCGCTCGCCGACGACACCCGCCTGCGTGCCCTCCGGCTGATCGCCGAACGCCCGCGCAGCACCCAGGAGTTGGCTCCACTCGTCGGCGTCAGCGAGGCCGCCCTGTCCAAGCACCTGCGCGTCCTGGCGGACGCGGGCCTGCTCGAACGCCGCCGTGAGGGCTACTACGTCCTGTACCGGCTCCTGCCCGGGCAGGTGGCGGGTCTCGCTCCCAGCCTGGAGAGCTTTCTTCACACCACCGACCCCATTGATTAGCCATCTGCCTAATAAGTGGATCAGGCGCTCGAGGAGATCCGACAGTGGCGGCATGTCACTGCTCAGGGACCGCAATTTCCTGCTCCTCTTCGCCGGTCAGGCCGTCTCACGTTTCGGCGACGGCCTGTACACCGCGGCGACCGCTTGGCTGGCCTGGTCGCTGACGAAGGACCCGACGGCCGTCGCCGTGGTCAGCGTGGCCGCGTTCGCGCCCGCGTTCCTGGCCACGTTCGTGTCCGCCTCGTACGCCGACCGTTACGACCGCCGCAAGCTGATGATCGCAACCGATCTGGCCCGGGTCGCCGTGGTGGCGGTGGCCGCGGTGTTGCTGTCCCTCGGTCTGCTGAACCTGCCCCTGCTCGTGGTGACAACGGCGCTACTGGCCCTGATCGGCGCCCCGTTCGCCCCGGCCCGCAACGCCATCGTCACGCAGATCGTCCCGGCCGACCGTCTGCAACAGGCCAACGGGCTGCTGCAAGTCGCCTTCCGGGCCGCCTTCTTCGTCGGCCCGCTCATGCTCGCGCCGCTGCTGTCCTACGGCTCCATGCGGGCAGCGCTGGTGGTCAACGGACTGACCTTCCTCGGTTCGGCGGGCGCCGTGGCCGCCATCCGCGTGACCCGCCCCGTCCTGCCCGCCGGCCAGGCGGGCCTGTGGGCCGATCTCGCCGCCGGGCTCAAGGCCGTGCGGGCCGCTCCCGACGTGCTGGTGGTCATCGTGACCTTCGTGCTCGCCCTCGCTCTGACCAGCGGTTTCCTGACGGTGGGGCTGGTCGCCGTCGTGGGACAGGGCGGCCGCTACGGCCTGCTGCTGGGCGTCGCCGGGGTCGCAGAGGTGGTGGGGGCACTCCTGTTGGCCGGCCTGCGGATGCGCAGACTCGCCCTGGCGGCGGTGCTGGCCTGGGCCCTGCTCGGAATCTTCCGTGCGCCGCTCGGAATCGTCACCTCCACAGCCGGGGCCGCAGTACTCCTGATCGCCACCGGGCTGGCCTCGGCCCTCACGGACATCCCGCTGATCGCGCTGGTGCAGCAGCGCATACCGAGCCACCATCTGGCGAAGGCGTTGGGTCTGTGGGAGGCCGGAGTGGCAGGAGCCCTGGCCGTTTCCCCCTTCGTGGCCTCGACCACCATCGCACTCACCGGAGTCAAGGACGCCTTCCTCCTCTCGGGCGCCGCCCTCGTCGTTCTGGCCATGAGTGCCGCGCTCACCCTGGCCCGCACCGACAGAGCACAGCGGCCCGGGCAGTTGCGCATCGGCGTCCCGTCTGGTTCCGAGGCCGAACAACCGGCAGTCGCGCCGGAGTCCGCCCGGTGACTGGCCACCCGAAGCCCAAGAAGTAGGGCACCGGACCGCTCCGCTCACGCATCGCTCACGCAAGCCATCTCGCGGCACGCCGGCCGTGTGACGCGTCATACCCCGAGCAACACAAAAGGCCAGGTCACGGGCTATGTGACCTGGCCTTTGCCGGAGCCGCCTTCGGGATTCGAACCCGAGACCTACGCATTACGAGTGCGTTGCTCTGGCCATCTGAGCTAAGGCGGCGCGCTGTCCGCACTATGGTGCGATCAGCAACGACGGTAAGTCTACACAGTTTCCAAGGGTGCTCCGCACCAGCCCCGGAGGCAGCCCTTCCGGGGCCGGCAACAGGGCTATGAGCAGCGCTTTCCGGCCGTGGGCGGGGTGCCGCGCACGAGGTAGGCATTGATCGTCCGGTCGATGCAGGAGCTGCCACGGCCGTAGGCGGTGTGGCCGTCGCCCTCGTAGGTGAGCAGGCGCGCCGAGGAGAGCTGGCCGGCCAAGGCCTGCGCCCAGCGGTAGGGGGTCGCCGGGTCGCGGGTGGTGCCGACCACGACGATGGGTGCCGCGCCCTTCGCCTCGATACGGTGCGGTTCACCCGTGGCGCGCACCGGCCAGTAGGCGCAGTTCAGGGAAGCCCAGGCGAGGCCCTCACCGAACACCGGCGACGCCTTCTCGAAGTCGGGCAGGGCCCGGCGCACCTGCTCCGGGGTGTCGAAGGCGGCCGGCAGGTCCAGGCAGTTCACCGCAGCGTTGGCGAACATCAGGTTGCTGTAGGCGCCGTCGGCGTCCCGCTCGTAGTAGCCGTCCGACAGCACCAGGAGTCCGGCCCCGTCGTTCTCCTTCATCGCGGACGTCAGTGCCTCACGCAGCTGCTCCCAGGCACCCTCGTCGTACATCGCCGCGATCACACCGGTCGTGGCGAGCGACTCGGTGAGCCTGCGGCGGTCGGCGTCACCGGTGGGGAGGGGCCGGGTGTCGAGCTTCTCGAAGAACGCCTTGAGGTTCGCGCCCACCCGCTCGGGCGAGGTGCCCTTGCCACCCAGCGGGCAGTCGGTCTGCCGCACGCAGTCCTTCGCGAACGACCGGAACGCCGTCTCGAAGCCCGCCGTCTGTTCGAGGTTCAGCCGCCGGGCCGGCAGCGACGGGTCCATCGCCCCGTCCAGCACCAGCCGGCCCGCCCGCTCGGGGAACAGCCCGGCGTACGTCGCTCCGAGGAACGTGCCGTACGAGGCCCCGACGAAGTTCAGCTTCTTGTCGCCGAGCGCCGCCCGCACGATGTCCATGTCCCGGGCCGCCTCCACGGTCGACACATGGCGCAGCAGCCGGGGCGCGTCCGCACCGCAGCCCTCGGCGAACGTCCGGTACGCCGCGACCAGCCCGCCCGTCTCCTTCGCGTCGTCGGGCGTGATGTCCGTCCGCGTGTAGGTGTCCATCCCCGGCCCGTCCAGGCACTTCACGGGCTCGCTGCGGGCCACGCCGCGCGGGTCGACCGCCACCATGTCGTAGCGGGCCCGCACCTCGGCCGGGTAGCCGATGCCCGCGTACGTCTGCACGTAGCCGATGGCCGAGCCGCCCGGCCCGCCCGGGTTCACGAGCAGCGAGCCCAGCCGCTTGCCCGGGCCGGTGGCCTTCTTGCGGGTGAGGGCGAGCCGGACGTCCCCGGCGGACGGCTCCGCGTAGTCGAGCGGCGCCTTGAGGGTGGCGCACTCGAAACCGGCACCGCAGCCGCGCCAGGCCGGCTTCTGCCCGTAGTACGACGAGAGCGCCGCGGGCGTGGCCTTCGGCAGCGCCACCAGGGCCGCCTCCTGCGCCGCGGAGGCTGCGGAGGTCGTCGCGCTCCCCGAGGAGCAGGCGGAGACGAGCAGCGCGGCCGTGGCGAGGAGACCGACGGCGGTCTCGGCCCGGTTGCGTGTCCTGCGGTGGAGACCCCGTGAGCCGGAGGCGGAACGGGGGGTACGCCGTGTGTCCATCCAGCGATCGTAACTCTGGGCGACAGGATGGATGCCCTGCGTGCACGTCGTGCCTCGTACGAGTTACGGCGTCAATCGGATGCCCGGCCCGGGTCCCTGCCGGTCTCTCAGCCCGCTCTGAGGGCCATCGTCATCGCCTCCACGGCGAGCAGCGGCGCCACATTGCGGTCGAGGGCGTCCCGGCAGGCCGCGATCGCCTCGATACGGCGGAGCGTGGCCTCCGGGGAGCTGCCCCGGGCGAGGCGCTCGAGGGCGTCCTCGGCGTCCGCGTTGGCGATGGCCACGCGCGAGCCGAGCTGGAGGGCGAGGACGTCGCGGTAGAAGGCCGTGAGGTCGGTCAGGGCGAGGTCGAGGCTGTCACGCTGTGTGCGCGTCCTGCGGCGCTTCTGTTTGTCCTCCAGGTCCTTCATCACGCCCGCTGTGCCGCGCGGCATGCGACCACCCTGGGCGGCGCCGAGAGCGGCCTTCAGCTCCTCGGTCTCCTTGGCGTCCGTCTCCTCCGCGAGCTGCTTGGCGTCCTCGGCGGCCGCGTCGACGAGTTCCTGGGCGGCCCTCAGCGCGCCGCCGATCTCCTCGACGCGCAGCGGCAGCCTGAGCACGGCGGCACGGCGTTCGCGCGCGGCCGGGTCGGTGGCCAGGCGGCGCGCCCGGTCGACGTGGCCCTGGGTCGCGCGGGCCGCCGCGGCGGCGACGTCCGGCTCGATGCCCTCGCGGCGTACGAGCATGTCGGCGATGGCGTCGACCCTCGGCGTGCTCAGGTTCAGGTGGCGGCAGCGGGAGCGGATGGTCGGCAGGACGTCCTCGATGGAGGGTGCGCACAGCAGCCAGACCGTGCGCGGGGCGGGTTCCTCCACGGCCTTGAGGACGGCGTTGGCCGACTTCTCGTTCAGCCGCTCGGCGTCCTCGACGAGGATGATCTGCCAGCGGCCGTTCGCCGGTGACGTGAACGACTTGCGGACGGTGTCGCGCATGTCGTCGGCGAGGATCTGTGTGCCGACGGCGGCGACGGTGGTGACGTCGGCGTGCGTGCCGACGAGTGCCGTGTGGCATCCGTCGCAGAAGCCGCAGCCCGGGGAGCCGCCGAGGGCCCGGTCGGGGCTGACGCACTGCAGCGCCGCCGCGAACGCACGCGCCGCCTGGTTCCGCCCGGCCCCGGGCGGGCCCGTGAACAGCCACGCGTGCGTCATCTTCGACGCCTCGGGCGGCGGGGCGCCGGTGGCGGCCGCGGTGACCAGCGCGTCGGCGTCCCGGGCGGCAGCGGCCAGCTGCTCGCTCACCCTCTCCTGCCCGACGAGGTCGTCCCACACGGTCATGGGTCACGCCGCCCTTCCGTCACGTTCCGCGTTGCGGGATCCATTGTGGGGGCGACCACCGACAACGCCCGCCGCCCCCACCGGAGCCCTGGGCCGACGCATCGGCCCGCCGGAGGCCTCAGCGCCCCCGGCCGCCCCTGCCGCGGCGCCCGCGGCCCTGGTCCGGCTCGTCGTCGTGCGGTCCGAGCAGCTCGTCCGCGAGCGAGGGCAGGTCGTCCAGCGGTGTCTCCTCCGCCCAGTCGGACCGGCGGCGGCGCGGCGTCCCCTCGGCGTCGACCTGGGGCATCTCCCGCGTACGGTCCTCGGTTCCGTCGGGCCGGGAGTCCGGGGCGTCCTTCCGGAAGTAGCCGGGCGGAACCCGGTCCGCCGGTTGGTCCCCGCGTACCGGCGGGAGTACGGCCGTCTCCTCGGCGTCCGCGGACCGGACCGGGGGCAGCACCGCCGTCTCCTCGGCGTCCCCCGGCCGGACCGGAGGCAGCACCGCCGTCTCGTCGGCCGCGCTGGAGGCGTCGGATGTGCGTACCTGCGGCAGCACCTCGGTCTCGTCCCCGGGGCGAGGCGAGAACGGAGGCAGGACCTCCGTCTCCGACCCGGCGGCCGGCGGAACCGGCGGCTTCGGCAGCTCGGCCGTCACCTCCGCATCGGACTCGCCGGAGGTCCGGCCCCGGCCGGCGGGCCGCTCTTCGTCGCGCACCGGGCGCAGCACGGTGGTGTCGTCGGCCGCACCACCCGGTGTCACCACCGGCGTGGGCACGGTCACCGCGTCCTGAGCGGCCGCCGGACCCGCGGCACCCTTCTTCGGAGCGGAGCTCTTCGGGCCGGCCTCGGCCGCCGCGGCGGCCGCCTCCGCGAGCCGCCGGGCCTCCTCGGCCCGCAGCAGCGCCGCCTCGGCCTTGCGCTGCTTCTCCAGGCGGAGCGCCTCGGCCTCGGCACGCAGTCGCGCCTCCTCCTCGGCCTGCTTGCGGCGTCGCTCCTCCTCGGCCTTGCGGCGGGCCTCCTCCTCGGCGCGGGCCTTCTCCTCCGCGAGGAGCCGGGCCCGCTCCTCCTCGGCCTTCTTGCGCGCTTCCTCGGCCCGGCGCCGGGCCTCCTCCGCCTGCCGTTCGGCCTCGCGACGCTGCGCCTCCTCCAGCTCGCGGCGCTTGCGCTCCTCCTCCTCGGCGCGCAGCTTGGCGAGCTGCTCCTGGCGCTCGCGCTCCAGGCGCTCCTCCTCGGCCTTGCGGGCGGCCTCCTCCTCGGCCTTGCGGCGGGCTTCCTCCTCGGCCTTCTTCCGTGCCTCCTCCTGGGCCTTGATCTCGGCCTCGGAGAGCGGCAGCACCTGGTCGAGGCGGTGCCGGATGACGGTCGTGACGGCCTCGGGCTCCTGTCCGGCGTCCACCACCAGGTACCGCCCGGCGTCGGCGGCGGCCAGGGTCAGGAAGCCGGCCCGCACGCGCGCGTGGAACTCCGCGGGCTCCGACTCCAGCCGGTCCGGCGCCTCGGTGAACCGCTCGCGCGCGGTCTCCGGGGCGACGTCCAGGAGCACGGTCAGATGCGGCACCAGCCCGTTGGTCGCCCAGCGGTTGATCCGGGCGATCTCGGTCGGCGACAGGTCGCGGCCGGCGCCCTGGTAGGCGACGGACGAGTCGATGTACCGGTCGGAGATGACGACCGCGCCGCGCTCCAGGGCGGGCCGTACGACGGTGTCGATGTGCTCGGCCCGGTCGGCCGCGTACAGCAGCGCCTCCGCGCGGTGCGACAGGCCCGCGCTCGACACGTCCAGCAGGATCGACCGCAGCCGCTTGCCCACGGGCGTGGCCCCCGGCTCGCGCGTCAGCACCACCTCGTGGCCCTTGGCGCGGATCCACTCCGCGAGCGCCTCGGCCTGGGTGGACTTGCCGGCCCCGTCGCCGCCCTCCAGGGCGATGAAGAAGCCGGAGGCCGCGGCACCCTGGTCGGGGTCGTCACCGCCGAGCAGGGCGTCCTTCAGGTCCTTCCGCAGCGGCACACCGGAGCGGTCGTCGACCTTGGCCAGCACTAGCGCGGCGACGGGCAGCAGCAGGGCGCCGGTCAGCATGAGTGTGAAGGCCGCGCCGCCGTGCGCGAAGACGAACTTGCCGCTCTCCAGGCGGTGCGGTCCGATCGCCGCCGCCACCAGCGGGGCGATCACCGCGCCGAGCGCCACGCAGACCCGGACGACCGCGTGCAGGTGCTCCGTCGTACGGGCGCGGCGGTTCTCCTCGGTCTCCTGGTCGAGCAGGGTGTGCCCGATGTTGGCGGACAGGCCCGCGCCGACGCCGGCCAGCACGAGGATCAGCAGCACGGTGGTGACGTCCGGCACCAGCCCGGCGGCCAGCAGGGCGACGCCGGTGAAGGCGATCGTCAGCGCGAGCAGCCGGCGGCGCGACAGGGCGGGCACGAGGGCGGGCGCCGTACGGATGCCGACGACCACGCCGCCGGTGAGCGCGGCCACGAACAGGCCGTAGAGGACCGGGCCGCCGCCCAGGTCCTTGGCGTGCAGCACGGCCACGGCGACGGCGGCCGACACCGCCGCCGCGACGGCCGCGCAGGACAGGACCAGCAGCGGCATCGCGCCGGTGCGGCCCTTGTCGGCGCCGGTGGTGCTCTTCGGGCGGCGCAGTCCCTCGAGCGGCGACCGCGCCCGGGGGGTGCGGGTGCCGGGCAGTTCCAGGAAGGTCAGCAGGGACAGGGACGCGGCGAACAGCCCGGCGGCCACGTAGGAGGCGAGGGCCGCCTGGTGCTGGCCGAACCAGTCGATGCCGGCGCCCAGCAGGTTGTTGAACAGGGCCGCGAGGACCAGCACGACGGCCGCGAGCGGGATCGCCGCGAAGCCGGTGCGCAGCGACAGGCGGCGCAGGGCGTCCATGTGGTCGGGCAGCGGCCGGACCGTGGCCCCCTCCGGCGGCGGGGCCGGGAGCAGCGCCGGGGCCGCGCTCTCGCGGCACACCGTCCAGAACCGCTCGGCGACCCCCGTCACGAACGCCGTGACGAGGAGGAGGGGCAGTGCGTTGTCGGGCGTCCAGTCGATCCACAGGGGCGCGACGATGAGCAGTGCCGCGCGCAGCCCGTCGGCGCCCACCATGGTCCAGCGGCGGTCGAGCGGGCCGTCCTGCGAGGTGAGGGCGGTGAGCGGGCCGAGCAGAACGGCGCCGAAGAGGAGTGTCGCGAGGATGCGCACTCCGAAAACGGTCGCCACTGCGAACGCCGCGCCTCGGTAACCGCCCCCGAACGAAGCTTCGGCGACGGCGGCCTGGAGTGCCAGGAGGACCAGCACGAGAAGGGCGAGGGTGTCCCCCACGCCGCCCACGAGCTGTGCGCTCCACAACCGCTTCAGCTGCGGTCGTCGCAGCAGAGCGCGGACGGCACGCTCGCGGGAGTCCGCGACCAGGGCGTCGTCGGGGGCGGGCTGAGGGGCCGTTGAGTGGTCGGCTCGCGTCATGCGTTCAGCCTATCGGGAGCCGCCGACACCCCGGGGGGCGCGGGCTGGCATGCGCACGCCCCGACACCGAAGTGTTGCCGGGGCGTTCGCTTTCCGAACCCTGGGCGAATAACCGGACGCGACGGTCCGGTTTCCGGACAGGCTGCAACGGCCTCCGTCCTCGGCGGACTTGAGGCGAATCCGTCGCTCAGTCCTCCGCGGACTCGGGACGATCCGTCGCTCAGTCCTCCGCGGACTTTGCGGCGGTCGCCGTCTTGGCGGCCGTCTTCTTCGCGGTGGTGGTCTTCTTCGCCGTCGTCTTCTTCGCGGTCGTGGTCTTCTTCGCCGCGGTCTTCTTGGCCGTCGTCGTCTTCTTCGCCGGCGCCTTCTTGGCCGCCTTCTTGGCGGTCTTCTTCGCCGGCCCCTTGGCGCGCTTCTCGGCGAGCAGCTCGAAGCCGCGCTCCGGGGTGATCGTCTCGACGCTGTCGCCGGAGCGCAGGGTCGCGTTGGTCTCCCCGTCCGTGACGTACGGGCCGAAGCGGCCGTCCTTGACCACGACCGGCTTCTCGCTCACCGGGTCGGTGCCGAGCTCCTTCAGCGGCGGTTTGGCGGCCGCCCGGCCACGCTGCTTGGGCTGGGCGTAGATCGCCAGCGCCTCCTCTAGCGTGATCGTGAAGAGCTGCTCCTCGGCCTGCAGCGAGCGCGAGTCCGTGCCCTTCTTCAGGTACGGGCCGTAGCGGCCGTTCTGCGCGGTGATCTCCTGGCCCTCGGCGTCGGCGCCGACGACACGGGGCAGCGACATCAGCTTGAGGGCGTCGTCGAGGGTCACCGTGTCCAGGGACATCGTCTTGAACAGGGACGCCGTGCGCGGCTTGACGGCGTTCTTGCCCGTCTTCGGGGTGCCCTCGGGGAGGACCTCCGTCACGTACGGGCCGTAGCGGCCGTCCTTGGCGACGATCGCGTGGCCGGTGGCCGGGTCCGTCCCCAGCTCGAAGTCGCCGCTCGGCTTGGCGAGCAGTTCCTCCGCGAGGTCGACGGTCAGCTCGTCGGGCGCCAGGTCGTCGGGGATGTCGGCGCGCTGGTGCTGCTCGGTGTCCTTCTCGCCGCGCTCGATGTACGGCCCGTAGCGGCCGACCCGCAGCACGATGTCGTTGGCCACCGGGAACGACGACACCTCGCGCGCGTCGATCGCGCCCAGGTCCGTCACCAGCTCCTTGAGGCCGCCGAGGTGGTCCCCGTCGCCGTTGCCGGCGTCGGCCGCGGCGCCGCTGACCGTGCCCTCGCCGAAGTAGAACCGCTTCAGCCACGGCACGGACTGCGCCTCGCCGCGGGCGATGCGGTCGAGGTCGTCCTCCATCTTCGCGGTGAAGTCGTAGTCGACGAGCCGCCCGAAGTGCTTCTCCAGGAGGTTGACCACGGCGAAGGACAGGAAGGACGGCACCAGGGCCGTGCCCTTCTTGAACACGTAGCCGCGGTCCAGGATCGTGCCGATGATCGACGCGTAGGTCGACGGACGGCCGATCTCGCGCTCTTCCAGCTCCTTGACCAGGGAGGCCTCGGTGTAGCGGGCCGGGGGCTTGGTGGCGTGCCCGTCGACCGTGATCTCCTCGGCGCTCAGGGCGTCGCCCTCGGAGACCTGCGGCAGCCTGCGCTCGCGGTCGTCCAGCTCGGCGTTCGGGTCGTCGGCACCTTCGACGTAGGCCTTGAGGAAGCCGTGGAAGGTGATCGTCTTGCCGGACGCGCTGAACTCGACATCCCGGCCGTCGGCCGCCGTGCCGCCGATCTTCACCGTGACGCTGTTGCCGGTCGCGTCCTTCATCTGGGAGGCGACGGTCCGCTTCCAGATCAGCTCGTACAGCTTGAACTGGTCACCGGTCAGTCCGGTCTCGGCGGGAGTGCGGAAACGATCGCCCGAGGGGCGGATCGCCTCGTGGGCCTCCTGCGCGTTCTTGACCTTCCCGGCGTACGTCCTCGGCTGCGGCGGCAGGTAGTCGGCGCCGTACAGCTGCGTGACCTGGGCGCGGGCGGCGGAGACCGCCGTGTCGCTCAGGGTCGTGGAGTCCGTACGCATGTAGGTGATGTAGCCGTTCTCGTACAGCTTCTGCGCGACCTGCATGGTGGCCTTCGCACCGAAGCCGAGCTTGCGGCTGGCCTCCTGCTGCATCGTCGTCGTACGGAACGGGGCGTACGGCGAGCGGCGGTACGGCTTGGACTCGACGGAGCGCACGGCGAACCGCGTCTGCTCCAGGGCGGCGGCCAGGGCGCGGGCGTTCGCCTCGTCGAGGTGGAGGGTGTTCGCGCTCTTCGGCTGTCCCAGGGAGTCGAAGTCGCGGCCCTGCGCGACCCGCCTGCCGTCGACGGTCTGCAGGCGCGCGACCAGCGACGACGGGTCCGACGAGTCTCCCGCGCGGCCGGTCGCGAAGGTGCCCGTCAGGTCCCAGTACTCAGCCGAACGAAAGGCGATGCGCTCGCGTTCCCGCTCCACCACGAGCCGGGTCGCGACCGACTGGACACGGCCCGCGGACAGCCGCGGCATGACCTTCTTCCACAGGACCGGCGAGACCTCGTAGCCGTAGAGGCGGTCGAGGATGCGGCGGGTCTCCTGGGCGTCGACGAGCTTCTGGTTGAGCTGGCGCGGGTTGGCGACGGCGGCCTGGATCGCGGCCTTGGTGATCTCGTGGAAGACCATCCGCTTGACCGGGACCTTGGGCTTCAGCACCTCCTGGAGATGCCAGGCGATGGCCTCGCCCTCGCGGTCCTCATCGGTGGCGAGGAAGAGCTCGTCGGACTCCTTCAGCAGGTCCTTGAGCTTCTTGACCTGCGCCTTCTTGTCGGCGTTGACCACATAGATCGGCTGGAAGTCGTGTTCGACGTCCACACCGAGACGGCGGACCTCGCCGGTGTACTTCTCGGGCACCTCGGCGGCGCCGTTGGGAAGGTCGCGGATGTGCCCGACGCTCGCCTCGACGATGTATCCGGGGCCGAGATAGCCCTTGATCGTCTTCGCCTTGGCGGGCGACTCGACGATGACGAGTCGGCGGCCGCCCTCTGCGGTCTCGCTGGTCGGGGACAACTTCGCTCTTCTCTCCGGTCGACGCTGGGCCTCCCCGGAGTCGCTTACCGGGGCTGGGTACGTGGTGACGCTGCGGAGTGTGACGGTACATCCCGCCCCCGTGTCAAACGGGAAAAGCCCGCAACGGCCACTCGAACGGTAACCCGACTACCACCGATCCTGCCGCCCGGCGTATCGGGGCCTGGCTCGACCCTGTGCGGAGCGCGACCACCCGGTCACCGGCGGCTACGTCGCCGACGCGGGCCTCACAGGCGGCTGAAGCACCACGCCCCGAGCGCCAGGGCGAGCACCGCGACGACGCTCGCGAGGGCCGCCGAGGGGGCCGGCCTCACGCCCTCGGCGACGGGCAGGTGCCGGCGCACGCGCAGCACGGTCCAGGCCAGCAGTGCCCCTCCGAACAGGGAGAACACCACTCCCGCGAAGATCGCCGGTTCGCTCTCCATGACCCGTCGTGCCCCTTTTCCCCTGTCGTGCTTCCCCAGCGACGGGAGGCTGACACGCGTGGGCGGCGGGCAGGCGAACCCGAGGTGAACGCCGGAGCCATACGACGGTGGATCAAGGGCGTCCGCTTCCTCGTGACCCCTTTCGGTCGAGGTGTTCAAATCGACTCGAATTTATTGGCGGGGCTCCTCGACGCCCGCGGCGGTCGCCCCTCAGCGGGCCGGTTCCAGGAACCCCTGCTCGACCAGCAGCCGGATCTGGGCCGGGGTGCGGTCGCGCAGCAGCACCGGGTCCTCGCCGATCAGCTGGGCGATGGCGTCGAGGATGCGGCCGGCGCTCATCGTGCCGTCGCAGACACCCGCGAAGCCCGCGCCGACCGTGTCGACCCGGGTCGCCCGGCGCATGCCGCGGTTCTGGCGCAGCACGACGTGCTCGGGGTCCTCCGCGCCGGGCAGCCCGACCTGCTCCTGCACGATCTCGGCGGCGAGCCGGAAGTGTCCTTCGAGCAGGGCGGCGTCGTCATGGTCGCGCAGGTGGTCGAGCCGGTCGAAGTGGGCCCGGATCGTGTCGCCGAGCGGCTGCTCGACCGGGTGCGGCCACTCCTCGACCGTGAGCGAGGGCACGGCGGCGTCCGTTCTGCGCAGGGTGATCCAGCCGAAGCCGACGGCCTTCACCTTGCGTGCCTCGAACTCGTCGAGCCATGCGTCGTACCGCGCCTGGTACTCCGCCGCGTCGCCCTGGTGGTCACCGGCGTCCCGCAGCCACAGCTCGGCGTACTGATTGATGTCCTGCACCTCGCGCTGCACGATCCACGCGTCGCACCCGCGGGGCACCCATGACCGGAGCCTGTCCTGCCAGTCCTCCCCTTCCACGTGCTGCCAGTTGGCGAGGAACTGCGCGAACCCGCCCTGGTTCAGCCGCTCCCCCGCCTCCTGAACGAGCGTGCGGCACAGATCGTCCCCGCCCATCCCGCCGTCGCGGTACGTGAGCCGGGCGCCGGGCGAGATCACGAACGGCGGGTTCGAGACGATCAGGTCGTACGTCTCGTCCCCCCGGACCGGTTCGAAGAGGGAGCCCTCGCGCAGGTCGGCGGCCGCGGTGCCGGACAGCGCCAGCGTGAGGCCGGTGATGTGCAGGGCGCGCGGGTTGAGGTCGGTGGCCACCACGCGCGTGGCGTGCTGCGCGGCGTGCAGGGCCTGGATACCGGAGCCGGTGCCGAGGTCGAGTGCCGCGGCGACGGGCGTACGTACGGTGATGCCCGCGAGGGTCGTGGAGGCGCCGCCGACTCCGAGGACGACTCCTTCGTCCCGCCGGCCGATACCGCCGGCGCCGCCGACCGCGCAGCCGAGGTCCGACACGATGTACCAGTCCTCGCCGCCGGAACCGCCGTAGGGCCGGACGTCGACCGTCGCGGAGATGTCGTTCCCGCCGGTCCGGGCCAGCCAGCCGGTCTCCAGGCAGGCGTCCACGGGCAGGACCTCCGCCACGCGTGCGTGCGGCACGGGCTGCTGGAGCAGGAACAGCCGGACGAGCGTCTCCAGCGGCGTGTCCCCGCGGGTCGCCCGGAGCGCGGGCACGGTCTCGCTCCGGGCGAGCGCCGCGTACGCGGGGGCGCCGAGCAGTTCGAGCAGTCCGTCGGCGGTGAAGGAGGCCGCGAGCAGGGCGTCCCGGAGCCGGGCGGCGACCTCGGGACGGTCGGAGGAGGGCAGCGGGGGCAGGGGTGTCTGGCTGGCGTTACTCACGCCCCCCATTGTGGCCGCCGGGACGGCCGGCGCGCGTGCCCGTGCAGGGGCGGGCTGCCCCTGTGGCTCGTTCTCCCTCAGCTCTGGGTGGCCCCCGCCGACGCCGTGGCCGCCTTGCAGCTGGACTGCTGGGCCATTGCCTGGCCGACCTCGCCCTCCTCCAGGTTCCTGAGGGCGTCGTTCCCGCTCTGGCTCAGCTTGTCCAGCTCGGTGGCGATGTCCTTCAGACCGTCGGCGAACTTGCCCTGGTCCTTGGTGTCGAGCTCGTCGACCTGCTTCTTCAGGGAGGCGTACGAGGCGGAGATCGCGTTGAGTTCCTTGACCGCGTCCTTCTGTTTCTTCTCGCCGTTCTCGACGTCGGGTGCCCCGGCCTTGTTCACAGCGGTCCCGATCGCCTTGTAGGCGTCGGACATGTCCTGGAAGGCCTGTGCGTCGGTCTTCTGGACGTCCTTCGGCGTGCTGTTGTCCGAGGTCTCCTTCTGGATCGCGGCATTGGCCGACTCGATCTTCTTGGCCTGCGGCTGGACGGCGTCGCAGACCTGCTTGGCCCAGGAGTCCAGCTTGTCGTTGCCGTCGTCGCCGCCGCAGCCCGACAGCGCCAGTACCAGTACCGCACCGCCGGACAGTGCGGCCGCGAGCTTCTTGTTCACCGGTTTGGTCCCTTCCATGGCTCTCGGCCCCGGAACATACACGCCAGATGCACGGCAACCGCACGCCAGACGTCTATTAAGACCGTTTTGTAACCTTTTGCACCAAGCGAGAGAAGGCTCACGCGTGAGCGTGTACCCAAACGGCGCGGGCGGACGACACGCCAACGCGTGCCGTCCGCCCGCACCTTGAACTGGGGCCGAAGAACCCTCCCTACGAAACCACCGCCGGATCGGCGGACTTGGGCTCCGACCCGGCGTTGTCTTCGTCACCCATGGCGATTCCGCGCCGCTTTGAGACGTACACCGCCCCGGCGATCACGAGGAACGCCAGGACGGCGATCAGGATCCGCACGCCGATGCTCTTGTCCGGCCCGTAGGAGAACTTGATCACCGCGGGCGCGATGAGCAGCGACACCAGGTTCATGACCTTCAGCAGCGGGTTGATCGCGGGGCCCGCGGTGTCCTTGAAGGGGTCACCGACCGTGTCGCCGATCACGGTCGCCGCATGGGCCTCGCCGCCCTTGCCGCCGTGGTGGCCGTCCTCGACGAGTTTCTTGGCGTTGTCCCAGGCGCCACCGGAGTTGGCGAGGAACACCGCCATCAGCGTGCCCGCACCGATCGCGCCCGCCAGGAAAGCCCCGAGCGCTCCGACGCCGAGCGTGAACCCGATGAAGATGGGCGCCATCACCGCCAGCAGACCGGGCGTGGCGAGCTCGCGCAGGGCGTCCTTGGTGCAGATGTCGACGACCTTGCCGTACTCCGGTTGCTCGCTGTAGTCCATGATCCCGGGCTTCTCACGGAACTGCCGGCGAACCTCGTAGACCACCGAACCCGCCGACCGCGACACGGCGTTGATCGCCAATCCCGAGAAGAGGAAGACGACCGCCGCGCCTGCGACGAGACCCACGAGGTTGTTGGGCTGCGAGATGTCCATCATCAGGCTCATCGGGGCGCCTTCCCCGCTGAGTTTCTCGCCCACGTCCCGTGCGCCGGTGATGATCGCGTCGCGGTACGACCCGAACAGCGCCGCCGCCGCGAGCACGGCCGTGGCGATCGCGATGCCCTTGGTGATCGCCTTGGTGGTGTTGCCGACGGCGTCCAGGTTGGTGAGCACCTGCGCGCCCGCGCCCTCGACGTCGCCGGACATCTCCGCGATGCCCTGCGCGTTGTCGGAGACCGGCCCGAAGGTGTCCATCGCGACGATCACACCGACCGTCGTGAGCAGGCCGGTGCCCGCCAGCGCCACCGCGAACAGCGCCAGCATGATCGACGTGCCGCCGAGCAGGAACGCCCCGTACACACCGAGTCCGATCAACAACGCGGTGTAGACGGCCGATTCGAGACCGACGGAGATACCGGCGAGGACGACGGTGGCCGGGCCGGTGAGCGAGGTCTTGCCGATGTCCCTGACGGGCCGGCGGGTGGTCTCGGTGAAGTAGCCGGTCAGTTGCTGGATGAGGGCGGCGAGCACGATGCCGATGGCCACCGCGATCAGCGCGAGGACCCGCGGGTCACCGTCCTTGCCCAGGATCGCGGAGTCGGTGACGCCGTCGAGCTCGGAGTACTTCCCCGGCAGGTAGACGAAGACGGCCACCGCCACCAGCACCAGCGAGATCACCGCGGAGACGAAGAACCCGCGGTTGATGGCGCTCATGCCGCTGCGGTCGGCGCGCCGGGGCGCCACCGCGAAGATGCCGATCATGGCGGTGATCACACCGATCGCCGGCACGAGCAGCGGGAAGCCGAGCCCCGCGTTCCCGAAGGCCGCCGAGCCCAGGATGAGCGCGGCGACCAGGGTCACGGCGTACGACTCGAAGAGGTCGGCCGCCATGCCCGCGCAGTCGCCGACGTTGTCGCCCACGTTGTCGGCGATGGTCGCGGCATTGCGCGGATCGTCCTCCGGAATGCCCTGTTCGACCTTGCCGACCAGGTCGGCGCCGACGTCGGCGGCCTTGGTGAAGATGCCGCCGCCGACACGCATGAACATCGCGATCAGCGCGGCCCCGAGACCGAACCCCTCGAGCACCTTGGGCGCGTCGGCCGCGTAGACCAGCACCACGCAGGAGGCGCCGAGCAGGCCGAGGCCCACGGTGAACATGCCGACCACGCCACCCGTGCGAAAGGCGATCTTCATCGCCTTGTGCGAGACCGCGGTCAGATCCTTTTCCGGCTCGCCTTGAGCCGGGGTGGCTTCACGCGCCGCCGCGGCGACACGCACATTGCTGCGCACGGCGAGCCACATGCCGATATAGCCGGTGGCCGCCGAGAACGCCGCTCCGATCAGAAAGAACACCGACCGTCCGACACGCTGACTCCAGTCGTCCGCGGGCAGCAGCATGAGCAGGAAGAACACGACCACGGCGAATACGCCGAGCGTGCGCAGCTGACGGGCCAGATAGGCGTTGGCGCCTTCCTGGACCGCTGCCGCGATCTTCTTCATGCTGTCGGTGCCCTCGCCGGCCGCGAGCACCTGGCGCACCAGGACGCCCGCGACCGCCAGCGCCGCCAGTGCGACGACCGCGATGACCACGATGAGAACGCGGTTGCCATCGGTCAGCACGGCGGCTGCGAGGTCTGTGGGATGGCCCGACTGTTGTGAGAGAGAAAGCCCCGCCATTCGTCCTCCTTGACGCTTGGGCTGAGCTCAAGATGTGGACGGGATTGTAGGTACCGGAACCTGATCAAAACAGAGCCCGATAAACGGAATTGGCCTTCCGAGGTAATGCCCTGAAAGCATTCTGGGACTGCCGTGAGCGCGCGAATGATCGTGAACGAATTCACGCGTTGAACGGCACAGCAACTACTGTAAAGGCGACCACTGACACCCGCACACGACGAAGGGCCCCACGAGTGGGGCCCTCCGGAAGAACGGGTGTGTTCGGTGGCGGTGTCAGACCAGAATCGTCGGCGGCGGCGTGGTCGGCCACGTCATCTTGATCAGCCCGCCGTGCTCGCCCGCGCTGACCTCGACGTCGTCTACGAGTCCGCTGATGACCGCGAGGCCCATCTCGTCCTCGTCGGCCTCGCCGTCGGGGTCGCCGGGTCCCGCGCCGGGGGCGCGCTCGCCGGCCACCGCGTGCGGGGCCTCGTCGCCGACCTCGATGGAGAACTGCTTCTCCTCCTCGATCAGCAGCACCTTCACCGGTGCCGAGATCCCGACGGCCTGGTGCAGCCCGACGGCCCGGCTGCACGCCTCGCCGACGGCGAGCCTGACCTCGTCGAGGACGGCCTCGTCCACTCCGGCCCTGCGCGCCACCGCTGCCGCCACCAGCCGGGCGGTCCTGACGTGCTCGGGCAGCGCGCTGAAGCGGAGCTCAACGGTGGCCATGCATCCCCCTCGCGACTACGGGCGTGCTGGTGCGAGGCTCCGGGCCGCCGAAGCCCGGGCCCCCTCGGTCTTCTTTCGCCGACCATCGGCCGTCCCGGGCACACGGCCCGGGACCGGCGTCAGTCGGTGGCCGCAACCGCTTCCTCGACCGAGGTGTGAATCGGGAACACCTTGGTGAGGCCGGTGATACGGAAGATCTTCAAAATGCGCTCCTGGTTGCAGACCAGGCGCAGGGAGCCCTCATGGGCCCGCACGCGCTTCAGGCCGCCGACCAGTACGCCGAGTCCGGTGGAGTCGAGGAAGTCCACGCCCTCCATGTCGACGACAAGGTGGAAACTGCCGTCGTTCACCAGCTCGACCAACTGCTCGCGCAGCTTGGGCGCGGTATATACGTCGATTTCGCCACCGACCCTGACGATCGTGCGATCGCCCATGGTTTCGGTCGACAGGGACAGGTCCACGGATCCTCCAGCACCTTGCTATCGAGCGGTCGCCCTTGGGGCATTCGGCTTCAGCCCCTGGACGCTTCGCCAGCCGCGATGGCATTCAATCACTTACCGGCAGGCGTGCACGACGCCTTGGCTCCATTGTCCGTCACTCCAGTGACACACTCGGTGCCGATGGCCAAGAATCACCGATCCGATCGAACCCCGACGGACCCCGCCTCCCGGCCCGCGCCGGGCGCGGTCCTGGACCGGCTCGCGTCCGGTCCGAGCAGGGCTTCGCGCATTACTCATACGGAGCACTTGCCCCCGCGTGAGGGTCGGCATGCCGTCTGGCCCGACCGGATCCGCGCGGAGGTCGTGGCGGCCGTGCGGGCGGCGGGCATCGAGCATCCCTGGGCCCACCAGGCACGGGCGGCCGAGCACGCCCTGGACGGCGAGTCCGTCGTCGTCGCCACCGGCACGGCCTCCGGCAAGTCCCTGGCCTACCTCGTGCCGGTCCTGTCCACCCTTCTGGAGGGCGCGGAGGCCCCGAACGGCCGTGGTGCGACCGCCCTCTACCTCGCTCCGACCAAGGCGCTCGCGGCGGACCAGTGCCGGTCGGTGAAGGAACTTTCACACCCGCTGGGCCATTCGGTGCGCGCAGCCGTGTACGACGGCGATACTCCGTTCGAGGAACGCGAGTGGATCCGCCAGTACGCCAACTACGTCCTGACCAACCCGGACATGCTGCACCGGGGCATCCTGCCCTCCCACCCCCGCTGGTCCTCCTTCCTGAAGTCGCTGAAGTACGTCGTCATCGACGAGTGCCACACCTACCGCGGTGTCTTCGGCTCACACGTCGCCCAGGTGCTGCGCCGGCTGCGCCGCCTGTGTGCCCGCTACGGCGCGTCGCCCGTGTTCCTGCTGGCCTCGGCGACGGCAGCGGAACCCTCGGTGGCCGCCCGCCGCCTCACCGGCCTGCCGGTGCTGGAGGTGGCCGACGACGCCTCCCCACGCGGTGAACTGGTGTTCGCCCTCTGGGAGCCGCCGCTGACCGAGCTGCACGGCGAGAAGGGCGCCCCCGTCCGCCGCACGGCCACCGCCGAGGCCGCCGACCTGCTGACCGACCTCACCGTGCAGGGGGTGCGCTCGGTCGCCTTCGTCCGCTCCCGGCGCGGCGCCGAGCTGATCTCGGTCATTACCCAAGAGCGTCTGGCCGAGGTCGACCGGTCTCTGGCCCGGCGTGTCGCCGCGTACCGGGGCGGCTATCTCCCGGAAGAACGCCGCGCTCTCGAACAAGCCCTCCATTCGGGTGAACTCCTGGGCCTCGCCGCGACGAACGCCCTCGAGCTCGGCATCGACATCTCCGGCCTCGACGCGGTGGTCATCGCCGGCTACCCGGGCACCCGGGCGTCCCTCTGGCAGCAGGCGGGCCGGGCCGGAAGGTCCGGGCAGGGGGCGCTGGCCGTCCTGGTCGCCCGCGACGACCCGCTGGACACCTTCCTCGTCCACCATCCCGAAGCCCTCTTCGACCAGCCCGTCGAATCGACCGTCCTCGACCCCGACAACCCCTACGTGCTGGCCCCGCACCTGTGCGCGGCAGCGGCGGAGCTGCCCCTGACGGACGAGGACCTCGGCCTGTTCGGCCCGGCCAGCGAGGGCCTGCTGCCCCAGCTGGAGGCCGCGAAGCTGCTGCGCCGCCGCACCCGGGCCTGGCACTGGACCCGCCGCGAGCGCGCCGCCGACCTGACGGACATCCGCGGTGAGGGCGGGCGTCCGGTCCAGGTCGTCGAGACCGGCACGGGCCGGCTGCTCGGCACGGTCGACGCCGGCGCCGCGCACTCGACGGTGCACGAGGGGGCCGTCCACCTCCACCAGGGCCGCACGTACCTGGTGCGGTCGCTGGACCTGGAGGACTCCGTCGCCCTCGTCGAGGAGGCCGCCCCGCCCTACTCCACGGTCGCCCGCGACACCACGTCCATATCCGTCCTGGAGACGGACGTGGAGATCCCCTGGGGCGACGGCCGCCTCTGCTACGGCTCCGTCGAGGTCACCAACCAGGTCGTCTCCTTCCTGCGCCGCCGGCTCATGACGGGTGAGGTCCTGGGCGAGACCAAGCTCGACCTCCCACCCCGTACGCTGCGCACCCGCGCCGTGTGGTGGACCGTCACCGAGGACCAGCTGGACCGCGCCCGGATCAACCCGGAGATCCTCGGCGGCTCCCTGCACGCCGCCGAACACGCGTCGATCGGCCTGCTGCCCCTCTTCGCGACCTGCGACCGCTGGGACATCGGCGGCGTCTCGATCCCGCTCCACCCCGACACGCTCCTGCCCACGGTCTTCGTCTACGACGGCCACCCGGGCGGTGCGGGCTTCGCGGAGCGCGCCTTCCACACCGCCCGCACCTGGCTGACCGCCACCCGCCAGGCCATCGCGTCCTGCGAGTGCGACGCCGGCTGCCCGTCCTGCATCCAGTCCCCCAAGTGCGGCAACGGCAACGACCCGCTGCACAAGAGGGGGGCGGTGCGGCTCCTCACGGTGCTGCTGGAAGGGGCGCCGGTGGAGAAGGAGCCGGGGGACGAGGCGCCTTCTCCTCCGAAGCCGCCGAGAGCGCCAGCGGAGCCGTCGGAGGCCCCGCCCGCGCCCTGACCTCCGCCGTGAACGGTCCCCGGCCCGACGCCGCCGTCACGTCGGAAACATCCCCGGCGACCTCGCACCGCACCAGCCGTACGCCCTGCGCCCGGGCCACCCGTCCCGCTCGGGCGCAGGCCGTCGTGCCGCCCTCGGCCCAGTGGTCCGCCGCGGCGAGCGCCGCGAGATCCGCCCCGCCCGCCGCGCGATGCCGGACGACGACGGCCTGCCCGAGCGCGAGGACGACGCCGAACACCACGCACAGAACGGCGATCGCCCCGACACTCCAGACGGTGGCGGAGCCCCTGTCCGACCCCACCACCGCTCGGCGCACTCTCACGTGCCCACCGCCTCCTCCACCGACGCCACGGCCTCCTCGCGCACGGCGAAGGACAGGCCCCGCAGCACCGGCGGCTCGGCCACGACGGTCACCCGGACGTGCTCCGCGTCCCGGCTGACCGTCACCTTCGCGCCGGGCGGCGCCGCCTCGCGGGTCAGCTTCACGACCGCGCCGGGCGGGTCCTGCCGGGCCGCCGCACGCGCGCCCGTCCGCGCCGCGTCCACGCACTGGATCTGCGCGGCCACGACCAGCAGCCCCCACACCAGCGCCATCGCGAACATCACCAGCACCGGCAGCACCACGGCCGACTCCGCCGTGACGAACCCCCGGTCCGCGCCCCGCTCACATCCGCGCACTGAGGGCGTCCTTCACGATCTTCTGCAGTTCCGCGCTGACCGCGCCGCTCGTGACGACCTTGTAGAGCACCACGGCGAACGCGACCGCCGCGACGATTCCCATCGCGTACTCGGACGTGACCATCCCCCCGTCCCGCCTCGCCGCGCGCATCCCGCACACCAGGGCACACAGCCGTGCCCGTACCGCCTGATACATCTCAACCCCCGTAGGAAAGAGTCCGAACCACCATCGTTTGTCGCTCACTTGCTCCCATTCCGTCGCCGCGTCACCCACCACCCCCTCCGAGCACCCCGCCCGCGAGTCCGATCACCACGGGCAGCACACCGACCGCGATGAACGCGGGCAGGAAGCACAAGCCGACCGGGGCGCTGACCGTCACGCCCGCTCGACGGGCCCTGGCCGTGGCGGCTCGGCCCCAGTCGGCCCGGGCCTCAGCGGCGAGCCGGGCGACCGGCACTGCCGCGGGCTGCCCGGACACATCGGCGCGTTCGAGCAGCCGGGCCAGCCCTTCGGCGCCCGGCACGGCGCCCAACCGCCGCCAGGCCGAGCCCGGTTCGCCGCCCAACCGCACCTCCGCCGCACCTCGGGCCAGGGCGTCGCCGACAGGTCCGCCCAAGGCCTCACCCACCGCCTGTGCCGCGATCACCGGGCCGGCGCCCGCCGCGATGCAGGCCGCCAGCAGGTCGGCGGCGAGGGGAAGTTGCCGCGCCGCCTCCGCGAGGTCGAGGGCGCCCGGGTCCGCGTCGGCCGCCTCCCGGCTCAGCCGCCACCGCCACACCCCCACCGCCCCGGCCAGTCCCACGGCGGCCCCGGCGAGGCCTCCGATCAGCACCCATCCGGCGCACGCCACACCCACCGGAGCCGGCCAGGTCCGTGCGGCCGCACGCCATGCCGGCCGCTGGGCGGGACCAGTCGCTTCGCGCACCACTGACAGCTCGGCCAGTCGCCGGCGCATTCTCCGACGGCGACGCGCCTGCACCAGCCGGCGCGCCAGCCATCCGGCGGCCAGCACGATCCCCACGGCCGCCCCCAGCCTGTGGACGACGTCCCCGCTCATGCCGCCGCCTCCGCGCCCCGCACGATCCGCCGCACCCACCACAGCCCCAGGCCCTCCAGCGCCCCGCCGGCCGCGAGACAGCCCAGACCCGCCCCGGTGTGCAGCAGGACGTGGAGGGGGTCGGCCCCGAGGGCGGTTCCGATGAGAAGCCCCAGAGCAGGCAGCCCGGCCAGCATCACCGCCGTGGCCCGGGCTCCCGCCAACTGGGCCCGGAGGTCGCACTGCTGGTCGCGTTCGGCGCGCAGGGCGGCGGCGAGCCGGTCGAGTCCGGCCGCGAGCCCCGCGCCCTGGTCCACGGCCACCCGCCAGCACGCCGCGAGTCCGCGCAGGCCCTCGGCGCCCGGTTGCCGTGCCGCCGTGGCGAGCGTGTCCGGCACGTCACCGCCGAACCGCGCCGCGGCCAGCACCGTGGACTGCGCCTCCGCGAGTCCGCCGCAGTCCCGGGCGGCCCGGAGCAGCGCCTCACCCGGCTGGCGTCCGGCCCGCACCTCGCCGCCGAGCGCCCCGCACAACGCGATCACCGCGTCGGTCCGGCGCTCTCGGTCCCGCCGGGCCCGGCCGGCCAGCCTGGCCCGCCTCAGCAGCGGCACCCCGGCCGCCCCCAGGACGACCGGCAGCACCGACGTCCCGAGCACCGCCAGCACCAGCCCGGCCACCGCCGACCACCACTCGGCCCGCAGCCGTCCACGGACGCGCCGCAGCTCACCGGCCGTGCGTCGCCAGCCGAGGGGCCCTCTCCCGACGGGGCCGCCCTCCGCGAGCAGCAACCGCGCCCGCCGTGCCGTCTCCTCCCGTTCGGCCAGCAGCCAGACAGCCGCCCCCATACACGCCACGGCCGCACCCACCGTCATCTCAGGCGCCCCCGTCATGCCTCTCCTCCCTCGTCAGCACCCGGCTCGATCTCCTGCGTTCCGCCCCGCAGCAGCCCCCTCAGCCGCTCCCAGCCGCGCTCGCGCACGAACGCCTCCGCTCCCCACCGCAGCGCCGGCACCGTCCGCACCAGGCCCGACGCGTCCCGCTCCAGCACGTGCACCTCGGCGATCCGCCGTCGCCCGGCCCGGTCGCGCACCAGGTGCAGCACCACGGAGAGGGCGGCCGCCAACTGGCTGTGCAGTGCGGCCCGATCGAGCCCCGCGGCCGTGCCGAGCGCCTCCAGCCGGGCCGGTACATCGGCGGCGGCGTTGGCGTGCACGGTCCCGCAGCCGCCCTCGTGGCCGGTGTTCAACGCGGCCAGCAGGTGCACCACCTCGGGCCCGCGCACCTCGCCCACGACCAGCCGGTCGGGCCGCATCCGCAGCGCCTGGCGCACCAGGTCCTCCAGGGTGACGAGGCCCGCGCCCTCCTGGTTGGCGGGTCTGGTCTCCAGTCGCACGACGTGCGGGTGGTCGGGCCGCAGCTCCGCCGAGTCCTCGGCGAGGACGATCCGCTCCCCCGGCCCCACCAGACCCAGCAGGGCACTCAGCAGCGTGGTCTTGCCGGTGCCCGTGCCGCCGCTGACGAGGAAGGACAGCCGGGCGTCGAGCAGGGCGCGCAACATGCGGTCCCCGCCCGGCGGCACGGTGCCCGCCGCGACCAGCTCGCCGAGCGTGAAGGCGCGCGGCCTCACGACCCGCAGCGACAGGCAGGCGCAGCCCACGGCCACCGGCGGCAGCACCGCGTGCAGCCGCGTCCCGTCGGGCAGCCGGGCGTCGGCCCAGGGCCGGGCGTCGTCCAGGCGTCGCCCGGCCACGGCGGCGAGACGCTGGGCGAGCCGTCGCACGGCCGCCGCGTCCGCGAACCGCACCCGCGTCAGCTCCAGTCCGCCGCCCCGGTCCACCCAGATCCGGTCCGGGGCCGACACCAGCACGTCCGTCACCGCCGGATCGGCGAGGAGCGGCTCCAGCGGTCCGCTTCCGACCAGTTCGGACCGCAACTGCGCGGCGGCCCCCAGGACTTCGGTGTCCCCGAGGACCCGTCCCTGCTCCCGCAGGGCCTGCGCCACGCGCGCGGGGGTCGGTTCTGCCCCGCTCTCGGCCAGCCACCGCCGCACCCCGTCCAGCAGCGCCGCGCCCTCGAGCCCGGCCAGGGTGCTCATGCCGTACCCGCCTCGACGAGCGCGCGCTCCCAGAACTCCTTGCAGAACCGGGCCAGCGGTCCGCGCGGGGCGGCACCCGGGGGTGCCATGCCCTCGTCCGGGCGCGACAGCCCCGGCTCGGCCGGCACCTCACCGACCAGGGGAAGTCCGAGCAGCCGGGCCACCTCGCGGTCGTCGAGCCCCGGCGGGTACGGCCCGCGGACCGCCACCCGCAGGTCCCGGAGAACCATGCCGACCGCCGAGGCGACCCGCCCCGCGGCCGCGACGGCCCGCAGCTCGGCGGGCACCACCAGCACGCCCACATCCAGCTGGGAGAGGACCTCGGCGACGCCGTCGTCGATCCGGCGTGGCAGGTCGACCACGACGGTGCCACCCCGGCGCCGGGCCGCCGCGAGCACCGCGCGCACCGCCTGCGGCGGGACCGCGATCCGATCGCCGCGGTCCCAGCTGAGCACCCGCAGTGCGTGCAGCTCCGGCAGCGACTCCTCCAGGGCTCCGCCGCCCACCCGTCCGCGCGAGGACGCGAAGGCGGGCCAGCGCAGTCCTTCGGCCGTCTCACCGCCGAGGAGTACATCGAGTCCGCCGCCCAGCGGATCGGCGTCCACGAGGAGGGTGCGCAGTCCCTCCCGCGCGGAGGTGACGGCGAGGGCGCACGCGAGCGTGGACGCTCCGGCCCCGCCCCGGCCGCCGATGACGCCGACGGTGAGGGCGGGCCGGCCGACGCCCTCGGCCACGTCGGCGATCCGGTCGACCAGCCACTGCTCGCCGTCGGGCAGCATCAGGACGTGCTCGGCGCCGATCTCGACGGCCCGCCGCCACACCCCGGAGTCGTCCTGGTCCCGGCCGACGAGGACGACGCCCCTTCTGCGCGCGGCCCCGCGAACCCGCCGCGCGGCGTCGTCGCCGACCAGGACGAGCGGTGCGGCCTCCCAGCTGCCTCTGCGCTCCGGCACCCCGTGGTGCACCTCGGGTGTGGCGCCGGCTGCCGCGCACAAGCGCAGCAGATCGTCGAGGAGTTCGGTGTCCTCGGTGACGATCAGCGGCCCTCCCTGCCGCCCTCCGGCGGCCGACGGCGGATCGTGTGTGACGGTCCCGGCCACGGCTTTCAACCCCCTTCGCTGCACGACTCGCGCGACCCCTGCGGCCCCGCGATTCCCATAGGTCGGAAGAGCCGACAAGCGGCCTCCCTGTGAACGGCCGACAGAATCCGGCCAAACGCCCCCGGGTACTCGGAACCGGCCATGAACTCGCCGCGAGCGGGACGCGTCGGAATCAAGGTGCAGCGATCCCGGAAATCGTGTGGATCTTGGTGGATAACTGTGGACGTCCCGGGAGTTGTGAATAGCGCCATCACCCATACCGGTGAGCCACGCGGGCCCTGCGCACAGGCCTCACAGAGCAGCGCGACGGCTACACACCGTGATAAGCCATGAGCATGACAACGCTGCACACGAGAGCCGTAGCAGAGAAGCCTTCAGGCCGCGCGAAGACGGGAAAACCCACCCGGACATGCGACGACCCCCGCCGGGGGGGAGAGCGGGGGTCGTCCCCACGGCCGACTCGGGGGGGGAGGAGTCGGGCCGGGTTAGCACGGTCGCGAACGATCCGTGACTTCCATGGTGTACCCGAGAGCCTTCTCAGGCAAACCCACGCGCCCCACCTTACGCCGAATGGGCTGCCCCTATGCTCTGGGGCGTGGAAAACCACTCCTTGCCCCGCACAGCCGCCTTCTTTGACCTGGACAAGACGGTCATTGCGAAGTCGAGCACGCTCACGTTCAGCAAGTCGTTCTACCAAGGCGGTCTGATCAACCGCCGGGCCGTCTTGCGCACCGCATATGCCCAGTTCGTCTTCCTCGCCGGCGGCGCCGACCACGACCAGATGGAGCGGATGCGCGCATATCTCTCCGCCCTGTGCCGTGGTTGGAACGTGCGGCAGGTCAAGGAGATCGTCGCCGAGACGCTGCACGACCTGATCGACCCGATCATCTACGACGAGGCCGCCTCCCTCATCGAGGAGCACCACACCGCCGGCCGTGACGTGGTGATCGTGTCCACGTCGGGCGCGGAGGTGGTCGAGCCGATCGGCGAGCTGCTGGGCGCGGACCGCGTGGTCGCCACCCGCATGGTCGTGGGAGACGACGGCTGCTTCACCGGCGAGGTGGAGTACTACGCGTACGGCCCGACCAAGGCGGAGGCCGTCAGGGAGCTAGCCGAGTCCGAGGGGTACGACCTCAGCCGCTGCTACGCCTACAGCGACTCGGCGACCGATGTGCCGATGCTGGAATCCGTCGGCAATCCGCACGCCGTGAACCCGGACAGGGCACTGCGCCGCGAGGCCCTCGCGCGCGGGTGGCCGATCCTCGACTTCCACCGCCCGGTCCGGCTCAAGCAGCGCATCCCCGCGTTCTCCGTACCGCCGCGCCCGGCACTCGTCGCGGTCGCCGCGATAGGCGCCGCCGCGGCCACCGCGGGACTCGTCTGGTATGCGAACCGGCGTCGGTCGACGGTCGCTTGACCTGTGGCGATCGCCCTTCCTGTGTGAACCCGAAAGTAAAGAAGCAGGGCCTGGACTTCCGCTTACCGCGGGGCAGGAGTACAAAGGACTCAACGGCCCGCGAGACCAAGGACATCCGAGAGGATCACCTTTTTACGCATTTGGCCCCACGGACCGAGCATGAACACCGGGCACCCACGCGACGTCGACCCGTCGAATACGGGCCAGCCGCACCAGGGGACGGGCAGAGCTCCCGACCTGATGGGCACATATCGAGGACGCTTGGTAACCCGATGCTCATGCCAGCGGCGGTACGAGAACTCGTACCGCCGCATTGATTTTCCGGCCGAACGATGTCACGCAGCTCCGCGCTGCAAGGCCTCGCACACCGCCATCGACTCGCGCGCCCCCAGTTCGACCGCCCTGCCGCAGTGGGCGATCCAGGCGGCGACGCCTTCCGGGGTACCGGAGACATACCCGGCGAGGGCCTCCAGGTACGCGTCACGTCCCAGTTCCGCGTGACCGACCTCGGCCGCGCAGACCGACTTCGGGTCCAGCCCGCTGCCGACCAGGACGACGCGCTCGGCCGTGCGCGCGACCAGACCGTTGTGGGACGTGAAGGGACGCAGCGCGAGGAGCTCGCCGTGCACGACGGCGGCCGTCACCAGCGCCGGGGCGGAGCCGCCCGTGATGATCAGCCCGGCCAGTCCGTCCAGCCTGCCGTGCGTTTCGGTGGCGCTCGGCAGCGGCAGCCCGACGAGCGGCTCGTCGACCAACTCGCCCTCCTTGCGGGGCCGGCCCACCTGGTCACCCTTGTCCGCGGCGGCCACCAGGTGCAACCGGGCCAGCACCCGCAGGGGTGACTGCCGCCAGATCGACAGCAGCTGGCCCGCCTCCGCGGTGAGCCGCAGGGCGGCACCCACGGTGCGGGCCTCGTCGTCACCGCTGAAGTCCGTGCGCCGGCGCACCTCCTCCAGGACCCAGTCCGCTCCGGACAGCGCGGCCGAGCCGCGGGCGCCCCGCAGTGCGGCCTCGGAGGTGATCGCGTTGCTGCGCCGCCGCATGACCCGGTGTCCGTAGACCCGGTCCACGGCCTTGCGCACGGACTCCACGGAATCGGCCACTCCGGGCAGCGCCCCCAGGGCCGCGAGGGGATCGGCGGTCGCGCCTGCTGTACTCATGAGTACGACCCTACGCACCCCGGGGCCCCGCCCCGCGGCGGAGTGGCCTTCTTCACGCGCGCGTGCACCACCCGGCGTCCGCCCGGAGGGCTACCTCCCGGCCGCCGGAGCCCCGGGCACACCCCTGGGTGCCGGGACGGGCCGGTCCGACAGGAAGGACGCCCAGCCCGCCCTGGGCGCCTGGCCGACCGGCAGGGTGCGCAGCTTCTCCAGCGTCTTCGGGTCCTGGGCGTCGAGCCAGTCCACGAGCTGCCGGAACGAGACACAGCGCACCTCCTCCTTGGTGCACACCGACTCGATGACCTCCTCGACGGCCCGCATGTAGGTGCCGCCGTTCCAGGACTCGAAGTGGTTGCCGATGATCAGGGGCGCGCGGTTGCCCTCATAGGCCCGTGAGAAGCCCCTGAGCAGGCCGTCCCGCATCTGGTCGCCCCAGAAGTCGAACTTGGCGGGGTTGCCCTGCGTGGTGGTGCCCGACTGGTTGACCATGAAGTTGTAGTCCATGGTGAGCTGCTCGAAGGAGTGGCCGGGGAACGGCACGAGCTGCATGGAGACGTCCCACAGGCCCATCTTCTTCCTCGGCCAGACCTGGTCGTTCACGCCGCTGGTGTCGTAGCGGAAGCCCATGTCGCGGGCCGCCCTCATGAAGTTGCGCTGGCCCTCCAGACAGGGTGTGCGGGCGCCGATGAGCTCCTTGTCGTAGTCGAAGGGCAGCGGGGAAGCGCCCTTCAGGCCGGTGTTGGTCTTCCAGGTCTTCACGAACTGCTTGGCCTGGGAGATCTCGTCCTTCCAGTCCTGCACCGACCACTCGCCGACGCCGCCGCCGCTGCCGCAGAAGTGACCGTTGAAGTGGGTACCGACCTCGTTGCCCTCCAGCCACGCCAGGCGCAGCTGCTTCGCGGTGGCGGCGATGCCGCGGCGGTCGTTGAAACCGATGTCGGAGCGGCCCGGGGAGTGCTGCGGCGGCCGGTACCGGTCGCGCTTGTCCTCCGGCAGCATGTACACGCCGCTCAGGAAGTACGTCATGGTCGCGTTGTTCTTCCTGGCGACCTTGCGGAAGTGCGAGAACAGCTTCTGGCTGTCCTCGCCCGCGCCGTCCCAGGAGAAGACGACGAACTGCGGGGGCTTCTGGCCGGGCCGCAGGCGTTCGGGGCGGGGCAAGTGCGGCTGGGCCCCGGTGTAGGCGGTGGAACCGTCCCCGATCAGCCGGACCGCGCTCTTCGGCGCCTGCGCGGGCGGCGCCTTCGGCGGGTCGGGGGCCTCTTGCCGGGGGGTCTCGGTCACGCAGCCGGCGAGCGATGCGGCGCAGACCGCGGCGATCACGGAACTCGCGGCGATCCTGTGGGTGGCGGCCATGTTCCGTCCACCTTCTTCCTTCTCTCGGGTGCGGACAGCGCCGCCAAATTCGCACGAGACCGAGAAGGAATTAGTAGGACAAGCCGATCAAATGACCACTCCACTCTTCAGGGTGATCTATTCACCCATTTGCCCGTGAAGTCCATGCTCGTCCTTTACTCTGCATTACGATCCGTTTACCGAGTGTTGATTCATCCCGCCGATTTACACCGTGACCGCCGCGACCGACACCCCGCCCCGAGCGAGGACCCCCAGTTACGCGACCGCGCAGCCCCGGAGGAGACGGGAAAACCATGTCAGCCTGCGTCCCCACACGCGCCGCCGACCCGAACCGGACCGAGCGCACCCATCCGCCCCACAGTCCGCCGCCGTCAGGGCCCCGCCGATTCCGGATCGCGGGTGCCGACGTGTCGGCCTCGATCGCGGTCTTCCTGATCGCACTGCCCCTGTCCCTGGGCATCGCCCTGGCCACCGGCGCCCCCCTCCAGGCCGGTCTCGTCGCCGCCGCCGTAGGCGGGCTGGTCGCCGGGCGGCTCGGCGGCTCCCCGCTTCAGGTGAGCGGACCGGCCGCCGGACTCACCGTCGTCACCGCCGACCTCATCCAGCGTTACGGCTGGCGGACGACCTGCGCCATCACCGTCCTCGCAGGCCTCGCCCAACTGGGCCTCGGCTGCCTGCGGGTGGCCCGTGGCGCTCTCGCCGTCAGCCCCGCGATCGTGCACGGCATGCTCGCCGGGATCGGCGTCACCATCGCCGTCGCCCAGCTGCACATCGTGCTCGGCGGCACACCGCAGAGCTCCGTCCCGGACAACCTCCGTGCGCTCCCTGCCCAGTTGGCGCACATGCGCCCCGAGGCCGTGTCGGTGAGCGTGCTGACCCTGGCGCTGCTGCTGCTCTGGCCGCGACTGCCCGGCCGGGCCGGACGCCTGCTGCGCAAGGTCCCGGCGGCGCTCGTCGCCGTCGCCGGAGCCACCGCGGCCGCCGCTCTCGCCGGGCTCCGCCTGCCCAAGGTCGACCTGCCGTCCTGGAGCAACCACGCCCTGGCCGGTCTGCCCGAGGGGCCCGTGCTGGGCCTGGTCGCCGCCGTTCTCACCACCACGCTGGTGTGCAGCGTGCAGTCACTGCTCGGCGCGGTCGCCGTGGACAAGCTCGTTGCCGGCCGCCCCGGTCTGTCGCCCCGCGTCGGGCGCTCGAACCTCGACCGCGAACTGCTCGGGCAGGGCGCCGCCAACATCGTCTCCGGCTCGCTCGGCGGACTGCCCATCGCCGGTGTCGCCGTGCGAAGTTCGGCGAATGTGCACGCCGGCGCGGTCAGCCGGAACTCCACGATGCTGCACGGCGTTCTCGTAGTGATCGCCACGCTGCTGATGGTCCCGATCCTGGAGTTCATCCCGCTCGCCTCGCTCGCCGCCCTGGTGATGGCCGTCGGCATCCAGATGGTGTCCCTGAACCACATCCGCACGGTGACCCGCCACCGCGAAGTGTGGGTCTACGCCGTCACCACCCTCGGCGTGGTCTCCCTCGGCGTCCTGGAGGGCGTGGCGCTCGGCATCGCCACGGCCGTCGGCGTCGCCCTGCACCGCCTCACCCGCACCCGCATCACGCACGAAGAGACGGAAGGAGCCCATCACGTACACGTCAGAGGACAATTGACGTTCCTCGCGGTGCCACGGCTCAGCCGGACCCTGCATCTCGTGCCGCACGGTGCCGACACCGTCGTCGAGCTGGACGGGTCGTTCATGGACCACGCGGCGTACGAGACGCTGCAGGACTGGCAGAAGACGCACACCGCGCAGGGCGGCACCGTCGAGATCACCGGCCGGCATCCCGGCACCCGTATTTCCGAGCCGCAGACCTCCGGCGACTGCCGCTGCCGGCCCTGGACGCCGTGGCGCAACCACCAGTGCGACGGCCCCCGGTTTGTACCCCCTGCCGAGCAGAACGCGGAAGGGCCGGACCGCTCCGAGCCGGACCCGACGGCCACCGGCGGAGCCAGCGGACACGAACTGGCCCGGGGCATCAGCGCGTTCCAGCGCAACACCGCGCCCCTGGTGCGCGGCGAGCTGGCACGGCTGGCGAGAGAGGGCCAGCGGCCTTCGCAGCTGTTCCTGACCTGCGCCGACTCCCGGCTGGTCACATCGATGATCACCTCCAGTGGTCCGGGCGACCTGTTCGTCGTGCGCAACGTGGGCAACCTCGTCCCGCGCCCGGGCGAGGAGAGCGGTGACGACTCGGTGGCGGCGGCGATCGAGTACGCCGTGGACGTGCTCCGGGTGCGGTCCATCACGGTGTGCGGGCACTCGGGTTGCGGCGCCATGCAGGCGCTGCTCACCTCCGAGCCCGGCAGCGCCCGGAGCCCGTTGAAGCGATGGTTGCGGCACGGGCTGCCCAGCCTGGAGCGGATGGCCGACGACAGTCTGCCCCGGGGCAGACTGGCCGGGCGTTCCCCCGAGGACGCGGTCGAACAGCTCTGCCTCACCAACGTGGTCCAGCAGTTGGAGCACCTGCGTGCCCACGACTCGGTGGCCCGGGCCATCGGGGAGGGCAGCCTGGAACTGCACGGGATGTACTTCCACGTGGGCGAGGCGGAGGCGTACCTGCTCACCGGGACGGACGCCGGAGGCGTCTTCGACCGGGTCCGGGAGCCGGATCTGACGGCGTGAGCCAGGCGCCGGGCCGGGATGTGTTCCCGCCCGGCACCGGAGGAGGGGCTGCCTCGGTCGTCCGCCGGGGCACAGCCCAGGGCCCCCGCCGGACCGGACCGCGCCGGCGGGGGCTGCCGACGGGCGCGCCGCTGCCGCCGCCCGGTCCCAGGGGCCCCAAAACAAACGCACGCCCCGCTCCGGTACCACCACGGCGCGCACGGGCCCCACCCCGGCCCCGTCACGGCACATATCTCGGGCAGCACACGCACTGAACTTTCCCAGGTCGGCGTCCGTGGATACGGATGACCCCGGTCCCCGACAGCACCGCCCCGACAGGTCTAAACCAATCGGCGGTCGGCCCTTGTCATCGCACCCCCGGGTCTGATGAGCTGTGGCCTGGGACACAACGGACACCCTGGGAAAGGCAGATGCCGTGAGCAACGAGAGCCTGGCCAACCTGCTCAAGGAAGAGCGCAGGTTCGCACCCCCCGCCGACCTGGCCGCCAACGCCAACGTCACCGCGGAGGCGTATGAACAGGCCAAGGCTGACAGGCTCGGCTTCTGGGCCGAGCAGGCCCGCCGGCTGACCTGGGCCAAGGAGCCCACCGAGACCCTCGACTGGTCGAACCCGCCGTTCGCCAAGTGGTTCAAGGACGGCGAACTCAACGTCGCCTACAACTGCGTCGACCGCCATGTGGAGGCCGGGAACGGCGACCGGGTCGCCATCCACTTCGAGGGCGAGCCGGGCGACAGCCGCGCGATCACCTACGCGGAGCTCAAGGACGAGGTCTCCAAGGCGGCCAACGCGCTGCTGGAGCTGGGAGTCCAGGCGGGTGACCGGGTCGCCGTCTACATGCCGATGATCCCCGAGACGGCGATCGCGATGCTGGCCTGCGCCCGGATCGGCGCCGCCCACTCCGTCGTCTTCGGCGGCTTCTCCTCCGACGCGCTCGCCACGCGCATCCAGGACGCCGACGCGCGCGTGATCATCACCTCCGACGGCGGCTACCGGCGCGGCAAGCCGTCCGCGCTCAAGCCGGCCGTGGACGAGGCGGTCGAGAAGGCCGGCATCGTCGAACACGTCCTGGTCGTCCGCCGCACGGGCCAGGAGGTCGCCTTCACCGAGGGCCGCGACGTGTGGTGGCACGACCTGGTGGGACGGCAGAGCACGGAGCACACCCCGCAGGCCTTCGACGCCGAGCACCCGCTGTTCATCCTCTACACCTCGGGCACCACCGGTAAGCCCAAGGGCATCCTGCACACCTCCGGCGGCTACCTCACGCAGACCGCCTACACCCACCACGCCGTCTTCGACCTCAAGCCGGAGACGGACGTCTACTGGTGCACCGCCGACGTCGGCTGGGTGACCGGCCACTCGTACATCGTCTACGGCCCGCTGGCCAACGGCGCGACGCAGGTCATGTACGAGGGCACGCCCGACACCCCGCACCAGGGCCGCTTCTGGGAGATCGTCCAGAAGTACGGCGTGACGATCCTCTACACCGCGCCGACCGCGATCCGCACGTTCATGAAGTGGGGCGACGACATCCCCGCCAAGTTCGACCTGTCCAGCCTGCGTGTGCTGGGCTCCGTGGGCGAGCCGATCAACCCCGAGGCGTGGATCTGGTACCGCAAGAACATCGGCGGCGACCGCACCCCCGTCGTCGACACCTGGTGGCAGACCGAGACCGGCTCGATGATGATCACCCCGCTGCCCGGCGTGACCGCGACGAAGCCCGGCTCCGCGCAGACGCCGCTGCCCGGCATCTCCGCCACGGTCGTGGACGACGAGGCCAACGAGGTGCCGAACGGCGGTGGCGGCTACCTGGTGCTGACCGAGCCGTGGCCGTCGATGCTGCGCACCATCTGGGGCGACGACCAGCGGTTCCTCGACACCTACTGGTCGCGCTTCGAGGGCAAGTACTTCGCCGGTGACGGTGCCAAGAGGGACGACGACGGCGACATCTGGCTGCTCGGCCGGGTCGACGACGTCATGCTCGTCTCGGGGCACAACATCTCCACCACGGAGGTCGAGTCCGCGCTCGTCTCCCACCCCTCGGTCGCCGAGGCGGCCGTGGTCGGCGCCGCGGACGAGACGACCGGGCAGGCGATCGTCGCCTTCGTGATCCTGCGCGGTACGGCCTCGGAGACCGAGGACCTGGTCGCCGAGCTGCGCAACCACGTCGGCAACACCCTCGGCCCGATCGCCAAGCCCAAGCGGGTCCTGCCGGTGGCGGAGCTGCCCAAGACCCGCTCCGGCAAGATCATGCGCCGGCTGCTGCGGGACGTCGCCGAGAACCGCCAGCTGGGTGACGTCACGACGCTGACCGACTCCACGGTCATGGACCTCATCCAGTCCAAGCTGCCCGCCGCGCCCAGCGAGGACTGAGCACGGCACCCGCATGACAAGGCCGACCGAGGGCACCCATGTCCGGGTGCCCTCGGTCGGGGCGCACCGGCGGCGAAGACCGCCGGATGCGCACAGCCGTAGGTCTACCTAAACTCAGCAAAACAAGTGCTCCATGGTGCGCCGGGAAGTCTGGTCGGCATGTGTTCCGTCCTGCCCACCGACCGGAGGTCTCCCTCGTGACCGCGCCCCGCTCCACCACCCCCCGCAAGGTCCTCGGCCGGCTGTCGCTGCCCGAGCGGACGTATGTGGCGGACGCGCTGCGCACCGAGACCGTCGGCGGAGTGCTGCTGCTCGCGGCCGCCGTCATCGCGCTGCTCTGGGCGAACATCCCCGCGCTGCACGACAGCTACGAGAGCGTCTCCCACTACCACCTGGGCCCTGCCGCCCTCGGCCTCGACCTGTCCGTCGCGCACTGGGCCGCCGACGGACTGCTGGCGATCTTCTTCTTCGTCGCCGGGATCGAGCTCAAGCGGGAACTCGTGGCGGGCGACCTGCGCGACCCGAAGGCCGCCGCGCTGCCGGTCGTCGCCGCGCTGTGCGGCATGGCCGTACCGGCGCTCGTCTACACGGTCACCAGTGTCACCGGCGGCGGCTCCCTGGACGGCTGGGCCGTGCCGACCGCGACCGACATCGCGTTCGCGCTCGCCGTACTCGCCGTGATCGGCACCTCCCTGCCGAGCGCGTTGCGGGCCTTCCTGCTCACGCTCGCCGTCGTCGACGACCTCTTCGCGATCCTGATCATCGCGGTGTTCTTCACGGCCGACCTGAACTTCGCCGCGCTCGGCGGTGCCGTCGCGGGCCTGGTGCTCTTCTGGCTGCTGCTGCGCACCGGCGTGCGCGGCTGGTACGTGTACGTGCCGCTGGGCCTCGTCGTCTGGGCGCTGATGTACAACAGCGGCATCCACGCCACCGTCGCCGGTGTCGCGATGGGCCTCATGCTGCGCTGCCACCGCCACGAGGGCGAGGACCGCTCCCCCGGCGAGCGCATCGAGCACCTCGTACGGCCGCTGTCGGCGGGGCTCGCGGTGCCGCTGTTCGCGCTGTTCAGTGCGGGCGTAGCGGTGTCCGGCGGGGCGCTCGCCGACGTGTTCACCCAGCCGGAGACCCTCGGTGTCGTCCTCGGTCTTGTCGTCGGCAAGGCGCTCGGCATCTTCGGCGGGACGTGGCTGACGGCGCGATTCACCCGGGCATCGCTCAGCGACGACCTCGCCTGGGCGGACGTGTTCGCGGTGGCGACCCTGGCCGGCATCGGCTTCACCGTGTCGCTGCTCATCGGCGAACTCGCCTTCGACGGCGACCAGACGATGACCAACGAGGTGAAGGCCGCCGTCCTGCTGGGCTCGCTCAGCGCCACGACACTCGCGACCGTCCTGCTGAAGATCCGCAACGCCAGGTACCGCCGGCTGTGGGAGGACGAGGAGCGCGACGAGGACGCCGACGGCATCCCGGACGTGTACGAGGAGGACGACCCGGCGTACCACCTGCGGCTCGCCGCCCTCTACGAGCGCAAGGCCGCCGAACACCGCAGGATCGCCCAGGAGAAGGCAGCGGCGCGCCACGCGCTTGCCGAAGTACCGGGCGGGGCAGGCGAGGACCACCACCGTCCGGCATGATCTGACGAGACGGTACAAAAGACGGGACCGTACGCAGTCAGGCCGTACCCAGTCGGACGACTGCGGCGGGTCAGGAACAAGACGCGGAAAACGGACCGTACGCAGAAGAGGGAGACCCGCGATGAGCGCACCCGACGGCAGCCCGGTCGGCGCCGAACGCAGCATCGGCCAGCTGTTCGCCTCGGCGACGGCGGAAATGTCGGCGCTGGTGCACGACGAGATCGCGCTGGCGAAGGCTCAGCTCAAGCAGGACGTGAAGCGCGGCGCGACCAGCGGCGGCGCCTTCTCGGCGGCCGGCGCGGTGCTGATCTTCTCCCTGCCGATGCTGAACTTCGCGCTGGCGTACGGCATCCGTACCTGGAGCGACTGGAACCTCGCGGTCTGCTTCCTGCTGTCGTTCGCGGCGAACGTGCTGGTGGCCGGAGTGCTCGCGCTGATCGGCGTGACCTTCGCGAAGAAGGCCAAGAAGAGCCAGGGCCCGCAGAAGGTCGCCGCGTCGATGAAGGAGACGGCGGTCGTGCTGCAGAAGGCCAAGCCGCACCCGCGGCCGGAGCTCGGGCAGGACCGGGTCCCCGAGGCCATCGAGGCTGTGGCACGCTCGTCGTCATGACGGACCCTGCCCCGCCCCCTGCTCAACCGGCTTCGGCCGTCCTCCTGGACGGCCCCTGGAGCCATCGCGACGTCGCCGCCAACGGCGCCCGCTTCCACATCGCCGAGCTGGGCGACGGACCGCTGGTGCTGCTGCTGCACGGGTTCCCGCAGTTCTGGTGGACCTGGCGGCACCAGCTGGTGGCACTCGCCGACGCGGGCTTCCGGGCCGTCGCCATGGACCTCAGGGGCGTCGGCGGCAGCGACCGCACACCACGCGGCTACGACCCCGCCAACCTGGCGCTCGACGTCACCGGCGTCATCCGCTCCCTCGGCGAGTCCGACGCCGCACTGGTCGGCCACGACCTCGGCGGATACCTCGCGTGGACGGCGGCCGCGATGCGCCCCAAGCTGGTGCGGCGCCTCGCGGTCGCGTCCATGCCGCACCCGCGCCGCTGGCGCTCGGCCATGCTGCGGGACGTCAAGCAGACCCGCGCCGGTTCACACATCTGGGGGTTCCAGCGGCCCTGGATCCCGGAGCGGCAGCTCACCGCCGACGACGGGGCGCTCGTGGCGGACCTGATCCAGGAGTGGTCCGGGCCCCGCCCGCCCGAGGAGGAGGCGCTGGAGACGTACCGCCGCGCCATGTGCATCCCCTCCGCGGCGCACTGCGCGGTCGAGCCGTACCGCTGGATGGTGCGCTCCCTGGCCCGCCCCGACGGCATCCAGTTCAACCGCCGGATGAAGCGGCCGGTGCGGGTGCCGACCCTCCATCTGCACGGCTCGCTCGATCCCGTGATGCGCACCCGCAGCGCGGCCGGGTCCGGCGAGTACGTCGAAGCGCCCTACCGCTGGCGCCTGTTCGACGGTCTCGGGCACTTCCCGCACGAGGAGGACCCGGTCGCGTTCTCCTCGGAACTTATCAACTGGCTGCGGGATCCCGAACCCGACCGGTGACCGGTCGACCGCGCCCGGTACCGGCTGGTGAACGCTTGTCCTACGAACGGCCACTTGCCCGGCGCATAGGCCAATTGGACGCTCCGGGCGCGGTTATCGACCATGGGGCGGGGGCACACGTCGGGGTATGGGCTGGACGCACGACTACAGTGACGCAACCCGCAATCGCCGCTCGGCGGGCGGTGCGAACCCCCACCATCGAAGCGGCGCACCGCAGATGGCCACCAGGGACCCCCGGGTCGGGATTCCGCGGATCCTTCGCCGCCGCGCCCGCTGGGTCTCCGTACGTCTTCGCCACACACGCGACTGAGGCATCACTCGCGCGAGTGACACCCCGACACCTGCCGCTCCGGGGCCGCTGTTCCTAGAGGGCGCAGCTGTCGCTGCCCACCTGCCGGACGGCGGTGCGCCCCTTGGTGATGTCCTCCCGGATCTCGTCCACGGTCAGCGCGTAACCCGTCGCGGCGTCGTCGAGCGACTTGGCGAAGACGACGCCGTAGACCTTGCCGTCGGGTGTGAGCAGCGGGCCGCCCGAGTTGCCCTGACGGACGGTCGCGTAGAGGGAGTAGACGTCGCGGCGGACCGTGCCGCGGTGGTAGATGTCCGGGCCGTTGGCCGTGATGCGGCCGCGCACGCGGGCGGCGCGCACGTCGTACGACCCGTTCTCCGGGAAGCCCGCGACGATCGCGCTGTCGCCGCTGGTCGCGTCCTTCTCGGTGAACCGCAGCGCGGGCGCCTTCAGGTCCGGCACGTCGAGGACGGCGATGTCACG
The DNA here is from genome assembly GCF_040302345.1 of Streptomyces sp. NPDC126510. Taxonomy (NCBI): domain Bacteria; kingdom Bacillati; phylum Actinomycetota; class Actinomycetes; order Kitasatosporales; family Streptomycetaceae; genus Streptomyces; species Streptomyces sp. NPDC126510. The sequence goes on from NZ_JBEORR010000015.1 coordinate 173,670, forward strand.
CCGCCAGTCGTAGAGCACGACCCTGGCGTCGTACTTCCTGCCCTCGCCGCCTATCTGCACGGTCGGCTCGTCGACTCCGCCGACCACGTGCGCGTTGGTCATCACACGGCGGCCGGAGAAGACGAAGCCGGTGCCCTCCAGGACCTTGCCGCAGCTCGGGGCCGTGCCCATGACCTTGACGATGGAGCGCTGGGCGCGGTTGGCCACGGGGCTGTTCGCGAGCGCCGGGTCGGGCGGCTGGACGTCGGTGATCGGCTCGTTCGAGAAGGGGCTGAAGACCTGCGGGAAGCCGTTCTGCGCGAGGACGGAGGAGAAGTCCGCGAACCAGGTGGCCGCCTGGTCGGGCAGGGCCTGCGAGACGCCCAGCAGGACCTTGGAGTTGCGGACCTCCTTGCTGACGGTCGGCAGGGTCGTGCCCGCGAGGGCGGAGCCGATCAGCCAGGCGACCAGGAGCATCGCCATGACGTTGACCAGGGCGCCACCGGTGGCGTCGAGGGCCCGGGCCGGGGACCAGGTGATGTGCCGGCGCAGCTTGTTGCCGAGGTGGGTGGTGAGGGCCTGACCGACGGAGGCGCAGACGATGACCACGACGACCGCGACGACGGCGGCGGTCGTGCTCACCTCCGCGTTGTCGGTCAGCGCGTCCCAGATGACGGGCAGCACGTAGACCGCGACGAGGCCGCCGCCCAGGAAGCCGATCACCGACAGGATGCCGACGACGAACCCCTGGCGGTACCCCACGACCGCGAACCACACGGCGGCGACCAGCAACAAGATGTCCAGCACGTTCACGAAGGCCACCCTGTCATGCGCGCCAGTCGAGGGGGACCTGCTTCTCGCGGTCCCAGGGCCGCTCCCAGCCCGCGAAGTGCAGCAGCCGGTCGATGATTCCGGCCGTGAAACCCCAGACAAGGGCTGATTCGACCAGAAATGCCGGACCTCGGTGGCCGCTGGGGTGAACGGTGGTCGCCCGGTTGGCGGGATCCGTGAGATCCACCACGGGAACGGTGAAGACCCTGGCGGTCTCGTTCGGATCGACGACTCCGACCGGACTCGGCTCGCGCCACCAGCCCAGTACCGGTGTGACGACGAAGCCGCTGACCGGGATGTAGAGCCGCGGCAGGACACCGAAGAGCTGTACGCCGGAGGGGTCGAGGCCGGTCTCCTCCTCGGCCTCGCGCAGGGCGGCCCGCAGGGGGCCGTCGCCGGCGGGGTCGCCGTCCTCGGGGTCGAGGGCGCCGCCCGGGAAGGAGGGCTGCCCGGCGTGCGAGCGCAGGGAGCTCGCGCGCTCCATGAGCAGCAGCTCCGGGCCGCGCGTGCCCTCACCGAAGAGGACCAGCACGGCGGACTGCCGCCCCGCCCCGTCCTCCGGCGGCAGGAACCGGCTCAGCTGCGTCGGCCGGACCGTCTCCACGGCGTGCACCACGGGGTCGAGCCAGCCGGGCAGCCCGTCCTTGCTCAGGGTCACCGGGCCACCCTGTGTATCGCTCGCACGCGTCATCGCCACCCCCGTCGTCCTGCCGCATCCAACGCACGACGGCCCTGAGATCGTTCCGCGAACCCCTCGGATCCCCTGAACGGGCGGCGCGCCGGGCTCTCGGGGCGGCGCATCGGATCCAGCGGGTGGTGCAGGGAGCCCGCCCGGTGGAACAGCGAGCCCCTTCGGTGACTCGGGTGGCTCATCCGGCCCCCAGCGGCGGCGCCGGTTTGCCGCCCGCGTCCAGGTAGGCCTGCGGCGGGTTCAGACGCTGGCCGGGGAAGCCGCCCTTCTCGTACTTGAGGAGCTTCTTGGCCTTCTCCGGGTCGGTCTCGCCCTCGCCGTACGCCGGGCAGAGCGGAGCGATCGGGCAGGCGCCGCACGCGGGCTTGCGGGCGTGACAGATGCGGCGGCCGTGCCAGATCACGTGGTGCGAGAGATCCGTCCAGTCGCTCTTCGGGAAGAGCGCGCCGACGGCGGCCTCGATCTTGTCGGGGTCGGTCTCGCCGGTCCACTGCCAGCGGCGCACCAGGCGCTGAAAGTGCGTGTCTACGGTGATGCCGGGGCGGCCGAAGGCGTTGCCGAGCACGACGAACGCGGTCTTGCGGCCGACGCCGGGCAGCTTGACCAGGTCTTCGAGCCGGCCGGGCACCTCGCCCCCGAAGTCCTCCACCAGGGCCTTCGACAGCCCTATGACGGACTTCGTCTTGGCCCGGAAGAAGCCGCACGGGCGGAGGATCTCCTCCACCTCCTCGGGGTTGGCGGCGGCCAGGTCCTCCGGGGTCGGGTACTTCGCGAAGAGGGAGGGTGTCGTCTGGTTGACGCGCAGGTCGGTCGTCTGGGCGGACAGGACCGTGGCGACGACCAGTTGGAAGGGGTTCGCGAAGTCCAGCTCGGGGTGCGCGTACGGAAAGACCTCGGCGAGCTCGCGGTTGATACGGCGGGCCCGGCGGACCAGGGCCGTACGCGACTCGTCGCCCGGCGGGTGGACGACGGCCTTGGCGGGGGCGGTGCCCTTGAGACGGGCCGTGGCCTTCTTCGGCGCGACCGCGACCTTCTTGGCGGCGGGCGCCTTCTTCACGACAGCGCTCTTGGAGACGCCCTTGGAAGCACTCTTGGTGGGCTTCTCGGCGGCGGATGCCTTGGAAGCAGCCTTCTTGGCGGAGGCCGCCGCCTTCGTGGAAGCAGCCTTCTTGGCGGAGGCCGCCTTCTTCACGGAAACAGCCTTCTTCGAGGCCGCGTTCTTCGCGGACCCGCTCTTCTCCGTGGGCCCGGCCTGCTCCGTGGAAGCCGTCCTCTTCACCGGTTCCGTCTTGTTCTCTTTCGCCGTTTTCCTGCCGCCATCGGGGCTCTGTTCGCCCACAGCGGAATCGCGACGTACAACCACCCGCGCAGCCCCCTCGGCCTGTGCTCTCACCGGCGATTTGGACACCCGGCCAGCCTAAGGCCCGGCACCGACATCCGCCCCGGCCCCTGAAGATCGGCGCCCAATTGGACCCCTGCCGCGTACCCCGGGACACGTGTGCGGCATCCTTGTGACAGATCACACTGTTTGGACCGCCCGACAAAATGGGCACCACGGTCCCTCGGTACACGGGGGAGCAAGATCCCCTGAGCAGGTCGACAAGGAGAGAACTCGTGGACGACGTTCTGCGGCGCAATCCGCTCTTCGCGGCGCTCGATGACGAGCAGGCCGCGGAGCTCCGCGCCTCCATGAGTGAGGTGACCCTCGCCCGCGGTGACTCGCTGTTCCATGAGGGCGACCCCGGTGACCGCCTGTACGTGGTCACGGAGGGCAAGGTGAAGCTCCACCGCACGTCCCCCGACGGCCGCGAGAACATGCTGGCCGTGGTCGGCCCCGGTGAGCTCATCGGTGAGCTCTCGCTGTTCGACCCGGGCCCGCGCACCGCGACGGCCACGGCCCTGACCGAGGTCAAGCTGCTCGGCCTCGGCCACGGCGACCTCCAGCCCTGGCTGAACGCCCGCCCGGAGGTGGCCACGGCCCTCCTGCGCGCCGTCGCGCGCCGGCTGCGCAAGACCAACGACGCGATGTCCGACCTCGTCTTCTCGGACGTCCCAGGCCGCGTCGCCCGCGCCCTGCTCGACCTGTCGCGCCGGTTCGGCGTGCAGTCCGAGGAGGGCATCCACGTCGTGCACGACCTCACGCAGGAGGAGCTGGCCCAGCTGGTCGGCGCGTCCCGCGAGACGGTCAACAAGGCCCTCGCGGACTTCGCTCAGCGCGGCTGGCTCCGCCTGGAGGCCCGTGCGGTGATCCTCCTGGACGTGGAGCGCCTCGCCAAGCGCTCACGCTGACGCGCACCCCGCCGTACGTCATCGGGCCCCGTCTCCTCGCGAGACGGGGCCCGACGTCGTAAAGGGAGCGGAAAGGGGAGCGGAAAGAACGCCCCGCGGCGTCCCGCTCGCGGCACAGTGAGCGCATGACCGGCAGCGCCGTCCACCGTCCGGGGCTCGACGAGCAGGGCTTCCTCGCCCGGGAGGGCTCCCTCGCGCGCGTGCCCCCGGCCTTCCGTCCGGTCGTCACCGCGACACGCGACCGGCTGGGCGAGGTGTTCGGGCACCGGCTGCACAGCGCGTACCTCTACGGGTCGATACCGCGTGGCACCGCGCGCGTGGGCCGCAGCGACCTGGACCTGTTGCTCGCCCTGCACGAGGAGCCGACCGGGGCGGACCGGGACGACGCCCGGGCGCTCGGCGCGGCGCTGGACGCTGAGTTCGAGCAGATCGACGGGCACGGCACCCTGCTGTTCGGCCGGGCGCGGCTGCTGAGCGACCTGGAGAGGTACGACCTGGGCTGGTTCGTCGCCTGCCTGTGCACACCGCTGCTGGGAGAGGACCTGGCCGTGTACCTGCCGCGCTACCGCCCCGACACGCTGCTGGCCCGCGAGACCAACGGCGACCTGGCCCTGCTCCTGCCGAGCTGGCGCCGGCGGATCGCCGAGGCGGACGGCACACCGGAGGCCAGGCGGCCTCTGGTCCGCTTCATGTCCCGGCACCTGGTCCGTACCGGCTTCACGCTCGTCATGCCCCGCTGGAACGGATGGACCAGCGACCTGCACGAGATGGCCGAGGCCTTCGCGGGGTACTACCCGGAGCGTGGCGAGCAGATGCGGGCCGCGGCCGCCCTGGGGCTGGAGCCGGCCGGAGACGCCGCCGTGCTCGCGGCGTACGTCGGCGATCTCGGCCCCTGGCTCGCCGGGGAGTACGCGCGCGTGCACGGCGTCAAAGCGCCGCGGCCCTGAGGGCCCTAGATGAGCCCGTGTTCTTCCAGGTAGTCCATCTGCGCCCGTACCGACAGTTCCGCCGCCGGCCACAGGGAGCGGTCCACGTCGGCGTAGACGTGGGCGACGACCTGCGCGGGGGTGCGGTAGCCGTCCTCCACGGCCGTCTCGACCTGGGCGAGGCGGTTGGCGCGGTGGGCGAGGTAGTACTCGACGACGCCCTGGGCGTCCTCAAGGACCGGGCCGTGGCCCGGCAGGACCGTGTGGACGCCGTCGTCGACCGAGAGGGAGCGCAGGCGGCGCAGGGAGTCCAGGTAGTCGCCGAGGCGGCCGTCGGGGTGGGCCACGACCGTCGTGCCACGGCCGAGGACCGTGTCGCCGGTGAGGACCGCCCGGTCGGCCGGGAGGTGGAACGAGAGGGAGTCCGCGGTGTGGCCGGGGGTCGGTACGACGCGCAGTTCCAGCCCGCCGGTGGTGATCACGTCTCCGGCGGCCAGGCCCTCCTCGCCCAGGCGCAGGGCCGGATCGAGGGCACGCACGCGCGTGCCGGTCAGTTCGGCGAACCGGGAGGCACCCTCCGCGTGGTCGGGGTGGCCGTGGGTCAGCAGGGTGAGGGCGACGCGCTTGCCGGCCTGCTCGGCCGTGGCCACGACCCGGCGCAGGTGTCCGTCGTCCAGCGGCCCCGGGTCGACCACCACGGCCAGGTCCGAATCCGGCTCGGAGACGATCCAGGTGTTCGTGCCGTCCAGGGTCATCGCCGACGCGTTGGGGGCCAGGACGTTGACGGCCCGCGCGGTGGCGGGCCCTGAGAGGACCCCGCCGCGGGGCTGGCCGGGAAGGGCGCTTGCGTCCGTCATGCGGTGGCTCCACCGGTCGGAATGTGCTTGGTGAACTCGTCGTGGCCCGGCCAGGAAAGAACGATCTCCCCGTCCACCAGGCGGGCGGTGGCCAGGACCGGCGTGAGGTCACGCCCCTGGGCCGCGTCGAGTGCCCCGGCGGCCGTCTCGTACGCCGCCAGCTGGCGCAGGGTCGCGATCGTCGGCGGCATCATCAGCAGCTCGCCCTCGTCGTAGCGGGCCGCCGCCTCGCGTGGCGCGATCCACACCGTGCGGTCGGCCTCCGTGGAGGCGTTGCGGGTGCGCTGCCCCTCGGGGAGCGCGGCCACGAAGAACCACGTGTCGTAGCGGCGGGCCTCGAACTCCGGGGTGATCCAGCGGGTCCACGCGCCCAGCAGGTCGGAGCGCAGGACCAGACCGCGGCGGTCCAGGAACTCCGCGAAGGACAGGTCCCGGGCGACCAGGGCGGCCCGGTCGGCCTCCCAGTCGGCGCCCGTCGTGTCTCCGACGACCGAGTCATGAGCGGGCCCGGCGAGCAGCACGCCCGCCTCCTCGTACGTCTCGCGCACGGCCGCGCAGACGATCGCCTGGGCCGCCGTCTCGTCGACGCCGAGCCGCTGGGCCCACCACGCGCGCGTGGGGCCCGCCCAGCGGACGTGGCGGTCGTCGTCGCGCGGGTCGACACCGCCGCCCGGATACGCGTACGCGCCTCCGGCGAAGGCCATGGAGGCGCGTCTGCGCAGCATGTGGACGGCCGTGCCGCTGCCGGTGTCCTTCAGGAGCATGACGGTGGCCGCGCGCTTGGGGGCCACCGGCGTGAGGGTGCCGGCCGCGAGTGCGCGGATGCGGTCCGGCCACTCCGGGGGGTACCACTGACCGTTCGCCATGGGCGCGAGGCTATCCCGTGACGGGCGGATGTTCGAGTGGCCCCCGGGAACGGATTCCGCAGCTGGGACCCGCTGACGGGCCCCGGAGGGTGCTACGCGAGTTCCACCTGGATCTCGACCTCGACCGGCGCGTCCAGCGGCAGCACCGCGACGCCCACGGCACTGCGCGCGTGCACGCCCTTGTCGCCGAGGACCTCGCCGAGCAGCTCGCTCGCGCCGTTCAGCACCGCGGGCTGGCCCGTGAAGTCCGAGGCCGAAGCCACGAAACCGACGACCTTCACCACGCGCGCGATGCGGTCCAGGTCACCGGCGACCGACTTCACGGCGGCCAGGGCGTTCAGCGCACACGTACGCGCCAGCTCCTTGGCCTCCTCCGCGGTGACCTCCGCACCGACCTTGCCGGTGACCGGAAGCTTGCCCTCCACCATCGGGAGCTGCCCGGCGGTGTAGACGTACGGGCCGGACTGCACGGCCGGCTGGTAGGCGGCGAGCGGCGGGACCACGTCGGGCAGGCTCAGGCCGAGCTCGGCGAGCTTCGCCTCGACGGCGCCCACTACTGCTTCTCCCGCTTCAGGTAGGCCACGAGCTGCTCGGGGTTGTTGGGCCCGGGCACGACCTGGACGAGCTCCCAGCCGTCCTCGCCCCAGGTGTCCAGAATCTGCTTCGTGGCGTGGACGAGCAGCGGCACAGTCGAGTATTCCCACTTGGTCATGCGGCCGACTCTAGCCCCTGGCGGGCAGGGGCTCGCGGCCCACCACCGCAGCGGTTGTCCACAGCCTCCCGCGTAGTCCGGGCGCGGACTGGTTAGGCTCGAATACGTGAGCAGGCTCCAGGTCGTCAGCGGCAAGGGCGGTACCGGCAAGACCACGGTGACCGCGGCCCTAGCGCTGGCCCTGGCCACGGAGGGGAAGCGGACGCTTCTCGTCGAGGTCGAGGGCCGTCAGGGCATCGCGCAGCTCTTCGAAACGGAAGCGCTGCCTTATGAGGAACGGAAAATCGCGGTAGCACCCGGGGGCGGGGAGGTGTACGCCCTCGCCATCGACCCCGAACTGGCCCTTCTGGACTACCTCCAGATGTTCTACAAGCTGGGCAGCGCCGGACGGGCCCTGAAGAAGCTCGGCGCGATCGACTTCGCCACCACCATCGCGCCCGGCCTCAGGGACGTCCTCCTGACCGGCAAGGCGTGCGAGGCGGTGCGCCGCAAGGAGCGCAGCGGGCGGTTCGTCTACGACTACGTCGTCATGGACGCCCCGCCGACCGGTCGCATCACGCGCTTCCTGAACGTGAACGACGAGGTCGCCGGCCTCGCCAAGATCGGCCCGATACACAATCAGGCGCAGGCCGTGATGCGGGTGCTGAAGTCGTCGGAGACGGCGGTGCACCTGGTGACGCTGCTGGAGGAGATGCCCGTCCAGGAGACCGTGGACGGCATCGCCGAGCTGCGTTCGGCAAGGCTGCCGGTGGGACGGATCATCGTGAACATGGTCCGGCCCGAGGTGCTGGACGAGACCGACCTGGAACTCGTGCGGTCGGTCCCGCGTTCCACTGTCGCGCGGTCCCTGTCGTCCGCCGGGCTCGGCGGGGCGCGGCGCGGGGGGCACGCCGAGCGGCTGGTGGACCCGCTGCTCACGCAGGCCGAGGAGTACGCCGAGCGCTACACGCTGGAGCACGAGCAGCGTGCGGTCCTGACCGAGCTGGGCCTGCCACTGCACGAACTGCCGTTGTTCGCCGAGGGCATGGACCTGGCCGGGCTGTACGAACTGGCCCGCGAGCTGCGTGAGCAGGGCGTGTCATGAGCCAAGACCGGCAGGCAAGGCCCGTCACGAGTCGGAAGCAGGGGATGTCATGAGTCGTCCGGACCCGGCCCACACCCACGATCCGGCCCGCCCTCACCTCGCCCCCGCGCGCCTGCTCGACGTCGATCCGCTGCTGGAGGACCCGAAGACCAGAATCGTGGTGTGCTGCGGCTCGGGCGGGGTCGGCAAGACGACGACCGCGGCGGCGCTGGGGCTGCGTGCGGCCGAGCGGGGCCGCAAGGTGGTCGTCCTGACCATCGACCCGGCCCGCAGGCTGGCCCAGTCCATGGGCATCGACTCCCTGGACAACACCCCGCGCCGGGTGAAGGGCATCGACGACGCGGCGGGCGGCGAGCTGCACGCGATGATGCTCGACATGAAGCGCACCTTCGACGAGATCGTCGAGGCGCACGCGGACGGCGAGCGGGCGGCCGCCATTCTGGGCAACCCCTTCTACCAGTCGCTCTCGGCGGGCTTCGCGGGCACGCAGGAGTACATGGCGATGGAGAAGCTCGGGCAGCTGCGCGCCCGGGACGAATGGGACCTGATCGTCGTCGACACCCCGCCGTCCCGTTCGGCGCTGGACTTCCTGGACGCGCCCAAGCGGCTCGGCTCGTTCCTGGACGGCCGGCTGATCCGGCTGCTGACCGCGCCCGCGAAGCTGGGCGGCCGGGCCGGGATGAAGTTCCTGAACGTCGGGATGTCGATGATGACCGGCACCCTCGGCAAGCTGCTCGGCGGTCAGCTCCTCAAGGACGTCCAGACGTTCGTGTCCGCGATGGACACCACCTTCGGCGGCTTCCGCACCCGTGCGGACGCGACGTACAAGCTGCTCCAGGCGCCCGGCACGGCGTTCCTCGTGGTCGCGGCCCCGGAGCGGGACGCGCTGCGCGAGGCCGCTTACTTCGTGGAGCGGCTGGCCGCCGAGAACATGCCGCTGGCCGGTCTGGTGCTCAACCGGGTGCACGGCAGCGCCGCCGACGGGCTGTCGGCCGAGCGGGCGCTCGCCGCCGCGGAAAATCTTGAAGAGCCCGGCATTGTGGATCAGGAGGACGGGAAAGCAGTACTTCGTAACTCCCCCGACGCACAGACCAGTTCAGACTCTCCCACGCCCGGAACACCAGCTCGGGCAACGGCTCCCGAAGGTGGCTCCCCCACCGACAGCGCCGAGGACACCGAGCACACCGGGGACACCGGGGACACGGAGCGCACGGAGGACCCCGAGCGGTCCGTCGACCAGCTCACGGCAGGCCTGCTGAGGCTGCACGCCGATCGCATGCAGCTGCTCTCCCGTGAGCAGCGCACACGTGACCGCTTCACCGCGCTCCACCCCGAGGTGGCCGTGACGGAAGTGGCCGCACTGCCCGGAGACGTGCACGACCTCGCGGGCCTGCGCGAGATCGGTGACCGGCTAGCGGCCGACGAGCGTGAGCTTCCCGATCCCGCCGACCTGCCGGAACCGCCCGAGGCGAGTGCCTGAGCGCAAAGGGGCCCTCTGGCACAGGGCCTGGGGAGTTCCCGAAGGGGTTCCTCAGCTCACCGCCGCGTAGTTCTCGTAGATCTCGTCGTCGTCGAGGGGCAGCACACCGCACCCCCGCTCGTACTCCGAGCGCGCCGTCTCCAGCAGCCGGCGCCAGGAGGTGACCGTGGGACGCCTGCGCAGCAGTGCGCGGCGCTCCCGCTCCGTCATGCCTCCCCACACACCGAACTCGACGCGGTTGTCGAGCGCGTCGGCCAGGCACTCCGTGCGCACCGGGCATCCGGTGCACACCGCCTTGGCCCTGTTCTGCGCTGCTCCCTGAACGAACAGTTCATCCGGATCGGTAGTGCGGCAGGCCGCCTGCGCACTCCAGTCGACTACCCAGCCCATACCGGCGCCGTCCTCTCCCGAATCGAGGCTCCCCCACGGCGGCAGCGGCATATTCACCGCCGCCAGTTGAGGACGTTACGGAAGGTGGGCACAGCGCAACACCCCCAGCGGGCCCAATCTTGAATGGCCCGAACGGACTATGGGTAAGCGGCAGATCACCCGGGGGAGTGAGCTGGCGACATACGTAACTTTCCCGGCAAACCAGGACAGTTCAGTTGCGTCACAACGGACGCCGTATGACACACAAGGCGGATTCGGACACGGCCCCAACAAAAAAGTTGGGGAACACCCAGAACGATTCGGGGTCGCCGGACGTATTGATACGTGGCCTCACTGTTGTGACAGTTGAGAGCAGCTTAGGCCAAGGCCTATACGCCTGTCCGGCGAATGAGAACGTAGGCTGCCCTCATGCCAAACAAGCGCTCGGGCGGTGGTCTGTCTCCCACACAACAGGCCGCCAAGTTCCTCGGAGTCAGTGTCCTCGCGGGAGCCGTGCTGGCCGGCATCGCACTGCCCGCCGTCGGCGCGCTGGGCCTGGCGGCCAAGGGATCGGTCGAGAGCTTCGACGATCTCCCGGTCAACATGAAGACCCCGCCGCTGAGTCAGCGCACCACGATCCTCGACGCCGACGGCGGCCAGATCGCCACGGTGTACTCGCGCGACCGCACGGTGGTCCCCCTCAAGGACATCTCGCCGTACATGCAGAAGGCGATCGTCGCGATCGAGGACTCGCGCTTCTACCAGCACGGCGCCGTCGACCTGAAGGGCGTCCTGCGCGCCCTCGACAAGAACGCGCGCAGCGGTGAGGTCTCCCAGGGAGCCTCGACACTGACACAGCAGTACGTGAAGAACGTCTTCGTCGAGGAGGCGGGCGACGACCCGACGAAGGTCGCGCAGGCCACCCAGCAGACCATCGGCCGCAAGATCCGCGAGCTCAAGTACGCGATCCAGGTCGAGGAGGAGCTGGGCAAGAAGAAGATCCTCGAGAACTACCTGAACATCACGTTCTTCGGCCAGCAGGCCTACGGCGTCGAGGCCGCCGCCCAGCGCTACTTCTCCAAGTCCGCCAAGGACCTCACCATCGAGCAGTCGGCCCTGCTCGCCGGCATCGTCCAGTCGCCCAGCCGGTACGACCCGGTCAACGACGAGGCGGAGGCACTCAAGCGCCGCAACACCGTGCTGCAACGCATGGCGGACGTCGGCGACATCTCCACGGCGCAGGCCGCCGACGCGATGAAGGCACCGCTCGGCCTGAAGGTCAGCAAGCCCAAGAACGGCTGCATCACGTCGGTCAAGGGCGCGGGCTTCTTCTGCGACTACGTGCGCGAGGTCTTCCTGACCGACCCGGTCTTCGGCAAGACCAAGGAGAAGCGCGCGAAGATCTGGAACCAGGGCGGCCTCACCATCCGCACGACCCTGGACCCGCAGGCCCAGAACGCGGCGCAGCGGTCCATCAAGGACCACGTCTACAAGAGCGACGAGGTGGCCACCGCCGCCACGATCGTCCAGCCCGGGACCGGCAAGATCCTCGCCATGGGCCAGTCGCGTCCGTACGGATTCAAGAAGAACGAGACGCAGATCAACCTCTCCGTCGACCAGTCGATGGGCGGCGGCATGGGCTACCAGCCCGGTTCGACGTTCAAGCCGATCGTGGCCGCGGCGGCTCTCGAGGACGGCATGCCGGCGAACAAGGTGTACTCCTCGCCGTACCAGATGGCGTACCCGAGCCCGGTCTCGGCCTGTGACGGCAAGCGGTGGATGAACGACCCCGCCAACCCGGCCAAGCTGCAGAACGAGAACTCCTCCGAGGTCGGCCCGTACGACATGCGGGAGGCGACCGCCAAGTCCGTCAACACCTACTACGTGCAGATGATCAGCGACATCGGCATCTGCCCGGTGACGACGATGGCGAAGAAGATGGGCGTCGTGCGCGCCGACGGCAACAAGATGCCGCAGGTGCCCTCCATCGCCCTCGGCACCCAGGAGATGTCCCCGCTGACCATGGCGGACGCCTACGCGACGTTCGCCTCGCGGGGCATGCACTGCACGCCGGTCGCCATCGAGTCGGCCAGCCGGCGGGTCGGTGACAAGACCACGTCGCTCGAGGTCCCGAAGTCGACCTGCTCCCGCGCGATGTCGGAGAACACCGCCGACACGATCAACACGCTGCTGAAGGGCGTCGTCGAGGACGGTACGGGTAAGAAGGCCGGCCTCGGCAGCCGCCCCAGTGCCGGTAAGACCGGTACGACGGACGAGCGCTACGCCGCCTGGTTCGTGGGCTACACGCCGAACATGGCGGGCGCGGTCTGGGTCGGCGACCCCGCGCACAAGCGCAAGATGGTCGGCATCACCATCGGCGGCCGGTCGTACGGCAAGGTCTTCGGTGGCGAGGTCCCCGGCCCGATCTGGGGCGACATGATGTCCGGCGCGCTGGAGGGCAAGCCCGTCGAGGACTTCAACACCGTGCACATCCCCAGCAGCAAGCCGCGGGACCGCGGTGACGGGGACGACGACGGTGGCGGCCGTGGTGACGGCGGCAACGACGACAACGACGACAGCTTCATCGGCGGTCTGGTCGGCGGCAACAACAACGGCGGAGGCGGCGAGACTTTCCCGACGCCCTCGTTCTCCATCCCGGAGGGCTTCTTCCGGGGCCAGGGCAACGGCGGCAACGGCAACGGCGGCCGGTTCGGCTGATCCGGCGGTCCGGTGGTCCGGTGGTCCGGTGGTCCGGCGGTCCGGCGTAACGCAGACGGCCCCTTCCTACCCGCGTGGGTGGGAAGGGGCCGTCTCAGTTCCGTCGTCCGTCGTCCGTCGTCCGGTCGAACGGTCAGCCGGTCGGCAGGGCCTCCGGGCCGATCACCAGGTCAGCCGGCCAGCAGCTTCTTCACAGCGGCGGCGACGCGGCCGCCCTCGGCCTGACCGGCCACCTTGGGGTTCACGATCTTCATGACCGCACCCATGGCCCGCGGCCCCTCGGCACCGGCCGCCTTCGCCTCCTCGACCGCCTGGGCGACGATCTGCTGGAGCTGCTCGTCCGACAGCTGCTGCGGCAGGTACGTGGCGAGGACCTCGCCCTCCGCCTTCTCCCGCTCGGCCTGCTCGGCACGGCCGCCCTGGGCGAAGGCGTCGGCGGCCTCACGCCGCTTCTTCGCCTCCCGGGTGATCACCTTCTGGACCTCGTCGTCGGAGAGCTCGCGCTTCGCCTTGCCCGCGACCTCCTCCTTGGTGATCGCGGCGAGCGTCAGCCGGAGCGTCGAGGAGCGCAGCTCGTCGCGCTCCTTGATCGCAACGTTGAGGTCATCCTGCAGCTTCGACTTGAGCGTGGTCATGGCGTCGATTGTCGCAGGTCCGGAAGGAACGGCGCCCCTCGATTTAGGGGGCCGTGACCGAAGGGCCGGTGCGATCAGGGGATTTCGTGCACCGCCCGGCACGGACCACGGCCGCGGTCTGACACGATGGTCGTATGCGCGCGCGATACGGAGTCCCCCTGGGAATCGCGGCGGCTGGCGCCGCCGGTCTGGTGTACGCGGCGGGCTTCGAGGCCCGCTCCTTCCGCCTCCGCCGGGTCACCGTCCCGGTCCTGCCCCCGGGAATGCGCCCCCTGCGTGTGCTCCAGGTCTCCGACATCCACATGGTCGGCGGCCAGCGCAAGAAGCAGCGCTGGCTGCGCTCCCTGGCGGGCCTGCGCCCCGACTTCGTGATCAACACCGGCGACAACCTCTCCGACCCGGAGGGCGTCCCGGAGGTCCTGGACGCGCTCGGCCCCCTGATGGAGTTCCCCGGCGCGTACGTCTTCGGGTCCAACGACTACTACGGCCCCAAGCTGCGCAACCCCGCCCGCTATCTGCTCGAGAAGGCCCAGGGCCGCCACGGGCTCAACGGCAACGCGCCGGCCGAGGGCGTCGTGCACAACCCGTGGGAGGACCTGCGGGACGGTTTCGACGCGGCGGGCTGGCTCAACCTGACCAACACGCGCGGCGAGCTCAAGCTCGAGGGCGGCTCGGTGGAGCTCACGGGCCTCGACGACCCGCACATCAAGCGGGACCGCTACGCGCAGGTGGCGGGTGGCCCGTCCGAGTCGGCGGACTTCTCGATGGGCGTGGTCCACGCCCCCTACCTGCGCAGCCTGGACGCCTTCACGGCCGACGCCTACCCCCTGATCCTGGCCGGCCACACCCACGGCGGCCAGCTGTGCATCCCCTTCTACGGCGCCCTGGTCACCAACTGCGACCTGGACACGGAGCGGGTGAAGGGCCTGTCCACGCACACGGCGCAGGGCCGTACGTCGTACCTGCACGTGTCGGCGGGCTGCGGCACGAACCGCTACACGCCGGTACGGTTCGCGTGCCCGCCGGAGGCGACGCTGCTGACGCTGGTCGGGCGGGAGTCTGTGGGGAGGTAAGGGGGCGGGGGCCGGTCCCGGGGCGCTGACATGGTGATGGCCCCGGTGAAAGGCCTCGGGCCGGGGGGACCGGCGGCACCGCCATCAGCCGCCCGCATGGGGTAACCCACACAGCCGCGCCCGCATCGCCCCCTATGTCCGTTTCTGTCAGCGTGGGGGCATGACCGCCCCGATACCCCGGGACATCCCGGACCTCCCAGCGATACCGTCCCCGCCGGCACTGAAGCCCGCCCCCGTGCCCGCCACGGCCGTCGTCACCCCGGTCCGCCGCCCCGCGGCCGCGACCTTCCGTCTGATGGTCGCCCTCGCGGCGGCCGCGGGCGTGACACTCGAAGTACTCCTCGGCGACCCGCCCCGCGTCCTGAGCTACTTCGTGATCCAGAGCAACATGCTCCTGGCACTGGTCATGACCCTCTCGGCCCGCCGCGCATGGACGGCCCGGCGCCCCCTGCCGGGTGCGGTGCTGGGCGCGACGCTGCTCTACGTCGTGATCGCGGCCTTGGTGCACCACCTGCTCCTGGCGAACGAGGCGAGCCCCTTCTCCCTCACGGGCGAGGCCGCCACCCCGACGGGCTGGCAGGCCGTCTCCCACGGGATGCTGCACACGGTGACCCCGATCGCGGCGGTACTGGACTGGCTCCTGCTCACGTCCCCCGGCCGCCTGCACCTCCGCCAGGCCAGCACCTGGCTCCTCTACCCGATGGCCTACCTGGCGTTCTGCCTCACCCGGGGCGAGCTGCTCCTCCCGGGCACACCCGACCGCTACCTCTACCCCTTCCTGGACGTCGGCCAGGACGGCTTCAAGCGGGTGCTCGGCAACGCCCTCCTCCTGGGCCTCTCCTTCTACGCCCTGGCCGTCCTCCTCGTGGCCCTCGATCACGCCCGCCCGAACCCCATCCGCCACCGCGGCAAAACCGGATTTCGTCTCTAGCCACCGGTGGGCTAAAGTAAACGTCGTCGCCGCGACAGCAGCGACATCGGGGTGTAGCGCAGCTTGGCAGCGCGCTTCGTTCGGGACGAAGAGGTCGTGGGTTCAAATCCCGCCACCCCGACGCTGGTCAGAGGGCCAATCGCATGATCGCGATTGGCCCTTTGTCGTGCTCGGGGGCCAAACAGGGGGCCAAACGAATTTGATCAGGCCACCACGTCGCCCTCTTCGTCGTCCTCCGCGGCCTCCCCTTCCTGATCTTCGGCGAAGATGTCGTCCATCGCTTCGGCACCCTGCGTGATCACGGGCCGGAGCTGCTTCCGGTAGACAGCCTCTGTGGTCGCCTGACTGCTGTGACCGACCAGGATCGCGATCCGCTCCAGCGGGATGCCGTGGTCAGAGAGCAGGGACACGAAGCTGTGCCGGAGCTCCCGCGGCGTCCACTCAGGCTTCAGTCCGGCCTTCCTCACTATGGCCTTGAAGTCTCGCCGGACGTTGGCTGCGTCCAGCGGCTCGCCGCTCCGAGTCGTGAAAACACGACCGGTCGGGCTCCACTCCATCCCTCTCGATGCCCGCTCCTGCTTCTGCCATCGCATGTGCTCTTCGAGGACGTCGACCACCTGCTTCGGCAGAGCAATGGTCCGGCGGCTCTTCCTGGTCTTGGTCTCACCGTGCTTGCGCACCGAGCGCCACACCGCGACGTGGGGCGGGATGCCGTCTGTCGTCTCCAGGAAGACGTGATCCCAGGTGAGGGGGCGCGCCTCTTCCGTGCGCACGCCACTGAGGAGCGAGAGCACAAGGTAGGCGTACAGCCGTGAGGGACGCGCGGCGGTGAGCACGGCTTTCGCCTGTTCCAAATTCAGCGCCTTGCTCGGACGGCCGGGACGCCCCTCCGGTGCGGTGACGAGCAGGGCGACATTCCGTGCCGCCTTGTCCCTACGCTGAGCGTGCTCGATGGAGCGGCGCAGGATGGCGAGCAGATCACGCAGACTTCGTGTTGCTAGGAATTCAGCCCTGCCGTCCAACCAGTCGTCCACGTCGTCCGCGATGAGTTCCTTCAGCTTGGCCTTGCCGATGAACGGAATCAGGTGCTTGTTTGCCATCGAGCGGTTCTTGCCGATGGTGCCCCTCTCGTCGCGCCCCTTTAGCCCGCGCTCCAACCACTCGTTCACCGCGTCGGCCACGGTGTAGTTGGCCGGCGCCTTGACGCCGGTCTGCAACTCCTTCTTCAGGTCCCGGATTTTCTGGCGAACTTCGGTCTTCGTCTTGCCGTACACCTTGGGGCGACGGCGCTTGCCGTTCGGGGCGTACCCCAGGGAGACGGCTCCCACGTAGCTCTTCTTGACGGGGTCCCAATAGATCGTGTCCGCACCGTGGCCAGCCCTTTGGGCGCGCTTCGGGGTCTCGGTCATGCTGTGCTGTGCCTCCATAGGACAGGGCCGCGCCCTGAAGGACGCGGCCCTGTAGAACTAGGTGAGGGGAACTTCAGGCGGTGGATTCCGCCTCGCGCTTGAGCAGTTCGACGTACTGAGCGATGTACTCCGGCGGCACGAGTCGGCGACGGCCGATGCGCACGGTCTGAAGGCGTCCGAGGCGTATCTCCTCGTAGACCATTGACCGTCCGATCCTGAGAGCTTTGGCCGCCTCTTCGGGCCGGTAGAGAAGCTGTTCGGCAGGTTCAGCAACCGTGGTCATGCTGCGGTGCCTCCTCGGCAGGGTTCTGGGGGCGGTGGCCCCCTTCCTGTCAGGTCCGCTACTTCCGCTACCTCCGCTACCGCCCTGGTCAGGGGCATGATCGAGGTAGCGGATAGGGGTAGCGGTAGCGGATGGAGCCGCTACCGGCCCCGGGTTCGTGGCCGCGGGGCGGGTAGCGGATGGGGCGGGGCGGTAGCGGACACGGAGCACGTATCCGCTACCGGTTTTAGGGCTCTGACCTGCCCGGTAGCGGAGGTAGCGGAAGTAGCGCACTTTCAGCGGGGGGCGGGCAGTAGCGCTGCCACGCGTCGTGCAGATCGCTCGCGTAGTAGCCCTTCATGACGCTGCCACCCGCCTTGATGTTGCGGGCCGCAATGGGAGCGTTGTCGGCAGTCATGTACTCCCGCAGCATCCGCGACAGCCCGCGGGCATCGAGGGGCTTGCCGCTCATGTCCGCCCACGGTGCCTCTTCGAGGCTGTGGAGCCGGTCGAGGATGGCGACGGTGGGCAGGCGGTCGATGCCGTTGAACACGTAGTCGCGCAGGTCGGTGAGCAGGCGGATGCCGATGCTGCCCTTGTCGCTGGTCTTGGCCGCGTTGACCAGCTCGATGCAGGCGGCGCGGGCCCGCTCCGGCCACGCTCCGCCCGCCGCGTCGGCCACGGCGAGCAGGGGTTCCCACACGTCCGCGGGCCGGTCGCTGATGCCTTCCGGGAGCTCCGGGAAGACCCCATCGACCGTATGGCGGACGGACTGTGTCCAGGCGGCGAGCCGGTCGCGCAGGGCGTGGCCTTCCCTCTCGTGGATGCGCTGCCGGAACGGCTCCACGCGCTCGTTGGGGGCGCGGCGGCGCATGCGGACGATGACGGAGCGGGTCAGGATCGTGTCCGGCAGTGAGCCGAGACCGGCGACCGCGACCCCGCAGAACGAGGGGAACTCCTGTACCTGCTGATTGGCCCCGTCGCCGACGCAGCGCCACATGACGCCGGAACGTCGGTGACCTGCGTTGAGGAACCCGCGGAGCTGTTCGTTCTCTCCGGCCTTGGGTCCGAAGACGGTGTCGATCTCGTCGAAAAGGATCGTGGGCCGTCCCTCCATCCCGGAGACCGCGCGGAAGAGCGCGGAGGCGGAGGCGTTGACCGCGACCATAGGTTGCGGCACGAGGGTTTCCACGATCTCCAGCGCGCGGGACTTGCCCGAGCCCGGCTCCGGGGAGAGGAACGCGAGTCGCGGGGTGGAGTCGAAGCAGTCGAGCAGGTGGGCGTGCGCGTCCCACAGCGTGACGGCGACGTAGGCGGCTTCGAGGGGGAAGATGTTGAAGCGCCGGTGGAAGGCTTCGACCTCGTCGAGCAGTGCGGCGCCATCGGTGGCGGGTGCCGGCGGATTGGTGCTCATGCCGCCTGCCTCCCTTCCTGGTTGGTGCGGAGCGGGCATGCGTCACGGTGGGCGGTGTGGTCGTCGATCAGGGCGAGCACCTTCCTGTGGCCGACGGCGCTGCGGTCGCGGCCGCACAGGCACTTCGAGGTGGCCGTGGGCACGGTGCCGCGCGGTGCGGAGATGCACAGCCACGCGATTGGGCACCGGCCGTCACCCTGGCGCGGGTCAGGGCGAAGAGCAGAGGGGACGCCCTTGCGGGCGGCACCTTTCGGCTCGCCCACGGCCAGATTGGACGTGGCGGGTGCGGCGGAGCGCGGGCCGCTCGGGGTGTCGGGGAGGCTCTTCAGGGAGGGGCGGGGCGGGGTGCTCATGCCGCCCTCCGCTGGCCGTTGCGGGCGATCGACCAGTTCAGACCACTGCGAATGGTCGCCTCACAGGACCGCGGCGAGAGACCGGTCTGCTCCCCCGCCCACTGAAGAGCCTCCTCAACCTGCTCCCTGGGGAGGTCGCCCCACGCGATGAACCGTCCCAGGGCTCGCGCGGCCCGCAGCAAGGTGGCGTTGCGCTCGCCCTCCGGGGCCTGCCGCACGGACGCGGTTTCCGCGTTCAAGCCCGCTGCGGCATAGCGAGAGGCCCGAACGGCCGATGGTGCAGCCATCAGTGCCTGCGAAGCCTGACGTGTCGTCAGACGACTGTGCAGCCAGTCCGGCAGGGGCGCGAGCGGCGCGTCGTTGACGACTGCGTAGGCGCCGGTGGGGGTGAGGCTGCCGGGGGCGACGACGTAGCCGCCCCATGCGCGGGTGTCGATGCGCTTGCCGAGCCGTCCGGCCGTGTTGCCGAGCCGGGCGCCGGGCGGGGCGGTGAAGTACAGATGCACTCCGCCGCTCGCGGTCCGCACCGTGCGGGTGGTGGGCACAGCCTGCCCGGCGCGCTCGCAGAGCGCCGTGAAGGTCGTCACGCCGTTAGGCGTGTCCGTACTGCTCTTCCGCTTGGGCACGTCGAGGTCGACGACGACCAGCCCGGACGGGCCGGTCGCGATGCCGACGTTGAACGGCAGGTCGCCCCACGCGCGACGGATGCGGTCCGGGTCGATGGTGGCGCGCTCTTCCCACTTGCGGTGACCGCCCGCGCAGTCCCCGATGCCGGGGCAGACGTCCTCACCGTGCAGGGCCGGACGTTTGTCGCCAGGACGCAGCGGGAGGACGGCCCATCCCTGCTCCGCCGCGTCGAGGGCGGCGTAGAGGAGGTGACGGTTCATGCCGTCACCCCCGGCGCGCTCGATGGGGTGGCATGAGCCGGACGGCCCTCGCCGAACGGCGCTCGTTGGGTCATGCTGGATGTCTCCTGCTCTCTTGGAGGGACTGGAGAACCGGGGCGGGCGCAGGCTTGTGGTGAGACGGCGCCCGCCTCGGGCGTAGCTAGCTGTGGAAGTGGTTGCGCTTGAAGACGGCCCTGCGGATATTGACCGTGGTCCCGCTGCGATGGCCGCTCGCGCTGAAGACCTGCACGGCGATCCAGCCGCCGAAGATGACGGCGGCGAGGATGATGAGCTGCCCGATGAACGCGGTCAGGGCGGCGATGAACGAGGTGACCAGCAGCAGCCCGCCGCACGCCGCGAGGAACCCGACACCGCCGAGGGCGACGTTCACCGCCGTGCGGGACACGGCCGGTTTGGCGGCGACCGGTTCCGGCTGAGCCGGTGCTACGGCGTAGCCGGTGATGATGCGGCCGTCCGGGAGGATGACGCTCGCCACGGTCGGGATGGTGCCCGGCTGCACGGGCACGATCGGGGCGGTGTGCGCGGGCGCGATCGGGGTGGGGTGGTGGACTTCCACGGCGGCCGTCTCGTGACTCGCCGGGAGGCTGTAGGCGGTGGGTTCGTTCACGGCGGTGTCTCCTCAGTTGTCGAGGTCGTTGACGTTGAGGGTGTCGGCGCATGCCTGCACGAGGTTGTGGATGGGCTCGTAGGCGCCGGTTCCGGCGGCGAAGAACCCGAAGAGGAACAGGACGATGGCCGCGCCGCCTCCGGCGGACTTGGTCTTGACGGCGAGGGCGGAGGCGGCGCCGAAGAGCAGCACGGCGGAGATGTTGAGGATCACGGGAGAAACTCGCTTTCAGGCGAGGTTGACGGGGGGATACGCTGCGCGGGCCCCAGGTGCTCGCAAGCTTGGGGACATGGATCGGCGGTCGCGCTGGCGAGCACTTGCCTCGTGCGATTCCGCTGTAGCGGGTGGCCGCCGGTCCGATTCCGTGAGCCGCTAGTCGGCGGTGCCTGCGCGGTAGATGCGGGCCCAGCGGTTGTAGAGCCAGCGGCCGACGCGTATGCGCTTGCCGGTGGCCTTGCAGCGGCGGCAGTCCTTGCCGCGCTTCATGCGGCCCTTGCGGTCGCTCTTCATGGCGAAGCCCCAGCCGTTGCACTTGCGGCAGTTGCCGAACGGCGAGGCAGCACACACCGCGACATAACACAGCGTTACGCCGAGAATCAGGGTGATAGCGAGCAGGACAGGGGTCATGACGGGCCCTTCCAGGCGGGTTTCAAGGGTTTCCGCAGATGGGCCGCTATCAGCTAGCGGCCTGCTCAGAGCGGGTTTGGGGCGCTAGCGGAGCCGCTAACGTTAGCGGGGCGTGCCGCTAGCGCTAGCGGCCTCGGACACTCAGCCCGCGTCCCGCTTTCCGTCACGCTCCGCAATCGCAGCGGTGATGTGGGAGCGGTCGATGCCGCGCCGGTTGACGACCTTGCCCTTCACGCGGCGGCCCACCTGGATGGTGGAGATGCCGTGAGGCTTCAGGGCCGCGGCCAGTCCCTCGGGGTCCCAGCCGTCGTAGACCTCCTCGCGCAGTTCTGCGAGCCGGGCAACGACGGTCTCGGACCACACCTTGGGCTCACCGGCCGGCACAACGGCGAGGATGTCGCGCAGCAGGTCATACGCGCTGGTGACCGGCTCGGGCGCCTCGCCGAGCGCGTGACCGGACAGGGTGCCCGCTTCCTCGCGCAAGCGGCGGGCGCGGGCGCCGATGGCGTCGGCACCCTGTCCGTCGACATATACGGAGCGCACGATCCGGGCGTCAGAGCCTTCACCGACGAAGTAGTGAATGCCCTTGTCACCCCAGGCGAACATGGTCGCCCGCACGCCCCGCTTGTACGCGGACGTGCCGAGCACCATGTCGTTCTCCAGCTGGCCCATGACCTTCAGGCACCAGCGGGCCGAAGCGTTCGCGCTGATGCCGGTGGGCAGCGCCTTGGCGTCCGGGCGCTGCGTGGCGAGTAGCAGCACGATGCCGGTGGCGGGGCCGCGCTTGACCAGGTCGGTTGCGATCTCCTCGAACTCCTTGGCGTGCTCGGGGTGCTCGAAGAGAACCTGGCACTCATCCACGCCGATCACGATCGGGTGCAGTCCAAGGGAGCGCTTGTCGGCGAGAGCGCTGGTCACCTTCGACTCCGGGCAGACGTCCCGCGGAAGCGAGCGGATCACCTTGGTGCGGCGCCGCAACTCCTCGCGCAGCGCCCGGAAGTCGTTCAGGCAGTAGGTGATGGAGTCGTCATCGTCGCCCGCAGCGTGCCGGTGGGAGACGGCGTCACCAACCGGGTCCAGGTCACCGGTGCCCTTCATGTCGTAGGTGTGCAGCTCCGCCCGCGGGTCGAGGGCGGCGATGAGCAGCAGCAGGCGGAGCAGGAACGTCTTGCCCATGCGCGGGATGGCGCCGATGACACCCGCGATGTACATGAGCGTTGCTTCGACCCAGCGTCCGCGCTGGTCGGTGCCGTAGGCGACCGGCTTGAACAGGTCCACCGAACCCGACTTGAGCAGCGGCCACTTGGGCTGCTTGGCGCGGGACATGTCCTGATCCCCCACCCACAGCACGAGGTGACCGGTGTGCTCATCCGGCACCGCCTCGGGCCACACGCACCCCAGCGGGCGGCGCAGGCCGGAAGCGAGCCGGTCGCGACGCTCGATGACGTCGGTCACCGTGACGCCGTACGGCAGGTTGCCCTCCGCGCGCCAGCCGGGGCCGTCGCGGGTGATCGGGGCGGTGAACTCGAACCCGTCGCGGCCCTTGGCCTGCGCCTGGTTGATGGCGGGGATGCCGAGCGCCCCGAGCGCACGCAGCACGATGTCACTGGTGAGCTTGACCGCCTTGGGAAGTTCCACAGCCCTGTGGATGACCGGGGCGTCCGCCTGCTGTCCGGCGTAGCCGAGCGCCATTAGGACCGCGCTCACCGACACCGCCTGAAGCCAGCCGGGGGCGAGCACGTACATGGCGAGCGCGGCGCCGAGCCCGACGAACATGGCGAGCACGGTCACCAGCGTGCGCAGTCGGACCCGTCCGTCGCGCTGCCGCGACAGCTTCAGGTACTCGGCTGCGTCCTCGCGGCGGACCGCGGCGAGTCGGACCGGCTCCCCCTCACGGTCGGCCACCCACCGCATCGTACCGCCCACGAACCGGGCGGCACCGGTCGGTGCCTGAAGCGTGAGCCGTGCGGCGTAGACCGGGGCACGCAGCGCGTGATACCCGGCGGCGTGCGCGTAGTGGCGGGCCACCCACGCCGTGGCGGTCCGCAGCTCCGCCACCGAACGCAGCCACAGCGGAACCACCGCACGGCGCTGCGCCCCGCGCAGCCGACCGAGGTAGCCCGGACCGGTGGCGGTCGGGTTCGGCTGGTCGACCACCACGCGGGCGGTCGGGTTGCCCGACTCGCTGCCCGACCCGTCCGCGCGGGAGTCGGGCGACCGGTCGGCGTCGGGTCGGGTGGTCGGGTCGGCCGACTCGGCACGGGCCGACCGTGCCTTGTCGAGGTCGACTACTTCGCCGCCGGAGTCGGCTGCCATCTCGGCTTCGAGTCGGTTGAAGAGTTCGTTGTCGTCGTCGGGGTGCTTCACTGAGATTCCCTTCCAAGGGGAGGAAGGCAGGGCCGGTCCGTCGCTGTAGGAGGTGGGCGGACCGGCCCTGCCGGATGGTTGGTGGGAAGTTCAAGCGGCGCGCTGTTCCTCGGGGTAGGCGCAAGGCACGCACATGCCGAGCGAGCCAGGGATGACGTATCCGGCCTCCATCCGGCACACCGGGCAGGTACGGCGGGCGCGCATCGCCTTGGCGAGCGCGGCCCGCTTGCCCGGCGTCATCGGGCGGACCGGCTTGGCGCGGTCGACGCGGTAGAGGTACGCGACCAGCGGGCCGCGCCGGTAGCGCGGTCGCAGGACCTGAGCCGCGATCGGCTGCCCGCCCGGACGTAAGCCGCGGGCGCGGAGCTGGCGGCGCGTGGCGAGCCCGTCGGGGGCGTAGCGCCACGGGTAGGTGGGGATGCCGAACTGGCTACCGGAAGGGTCGAAGCACTTGCCGAATGCCCCGGGCATCAGGCGGCCTCAGTCTCTGACTCCTCGTCCTCCGGCGCGTCCACAGCGTGCAGCGGGCGGCCCTCAGCGCGCTCGCGCTTCAGGGTGTCGCGCAGCGTGCGGGCGTTGGCCTGCGAGACGTGCAGCGTGGTGCGGATGCGGTCCGCGGTCAACTCCGCGTCCGGCCAGTCGGCGGTTTTCTCGCGGGCGTCGGTCAGCAGCTCGTCGAAGGTGCGCTGCGCCTTGGGCTTGCCTTTGGCGGCGGGTCGGCGGCGCGGGCGCGGCTTGGGGTCGGCAGGGGGTGCCGGCGGAGTCTCCGCCGGGGGCGGGGTGGGTGCCTCCTGCTCGGTGGCGGGGGCGAGTTCGCCCATGCGCAGCATCACACGCTCGCGCCGCGGGGTCTTCGAGCGCCACTTACGGCCGTAGCGCTCCCGCAGGTCCGCGCGGGCCAACTGCCGCTCCCTCTCCCGCTTCAGCGCCTCCGAGTAGGAGGTGACCTCCCACAGCGTCATGCGGCGCCACAGCGCGAAGGTAGAGGGGAAGGCGAGAAGCCAACGAGAGAACCGGATCTTCTCCATGCGCCGACCGGTGGCCGCGCCGATCCGTACGGCGTAGATGTGCGCGCCGATCTCGGAGAACACCACCCACAGCAGCGGCATGGTGCCGTGGGCGACCTTCGCCCACATACCCTGTCCGGCCGCGACGTTAAGCCCGCAGGTGACCAGCGTGAGGACCCAGGGCACGAACCGCACCCACGCGAGCGCCATATCCATCCGGATCAACAGAAGGTTGGCCACGGTGAACACCGGAATGGCCACGTCGATACCGACCGGCAGCATCCACGGCTCACCGAAACCCCAACGCGCAGCAGCAGCGGACACGGCGTCGAACGAGGAGATCAGACCCAGCGCGCCGACACCGGCCGCGGCGAGCGCGCCGACTCCGGCGAGCCCCATTTCCGGGCGGGTCAGCGGCGGTACGCCCGGACGCTCAGTGGTCTGCGTCGTCATTCCGCACCCCCTCGAACGGCGGGTTGACCAGTCCGGTCAGGGCGGCGATCTCGTCGCCGGTCAGAACCGTGCGCTCGGTCATGGCGTGCGCCACAGTCCAGATCTCGCGCCACAGGTGGCAGACCTTGCGGCGGGCCATCCCGCGCACCATCCCCCAGGACTTGCCGCCCTCCGGCACGTGGTCGCGGCCGAGGCGGAAGCCGAATTGGGCGAGCACGTCGATGGCCAGCTCACGGTCATGGTCGGCAGCGCATGCGGCGGCGCGCTCAGGCGTCCACAGCCCGTAAGCCATGAGGTACTGCACGTGGGCAATCTCTCCGGCTGCGCACTGTGCGGCGTAGTGCCACGGCGGAGTGTTGTGGGCCTGGCTCCTGGTGCTGCCAGTGACGGCCCACTTGCCCGGTTCCGGCTCCCACGCAATGACCTTGGACTTGGCGATGTGCATGCCGTAAGCCATAGACAGCACGGCGTGCCCAGCCTCGTGGAAGGCCATGCCCAACCGGGCCTGCTCGTAGGTCAGCGGCATGTCGAACATGGGGCGCGGCTTGCCGGTGTGGTCGGTCAGTGCCTCGGGAGCGGGGGCCACCGTCGTCATGCCGCCACCGCCTTGCGCGTCGCACTGCGACGGCCGGGGCGCGGCAGCGGGACGACGTCGAACAGCTCCGGGTGCGTGTCGATGACCTCGGCAGCGATGCGGGCTACGTCGTCGGCAAGGCCGGGGTTGTCGGCGAGGATGTCGCGGGCCGCGTCCTCGCGGGCCGCGCGCTCCTCATCGGTCTCGCCCTCGACTCCGAGCCACAGTTCGATCGGAGTGCCGAGCGCGAGTTCCACAAACTCATCGGTGGTGACGGCCTGCTGATGGCCGATGAAGGTACGCATGTTGGGGCTCCTGGTTGGAGGGACAGGAAGCCGGAGAGCCGCAGGCGTGTTGGTGAGACGGCGACTGCTCCGAGCCCCAGCCGCGAGCGCGGCAGGGGTGAGTGCCCCGGCCGGGAGTCGAACCCGGCCTGCGACCATCGGGGCAGTTCTGGAAGCGAGCGAAACCGAAGGCATGAGATGCCAGGTCGGGGCCGCCCGCATGATCGAGTGCGCGGGTCTTGCTCCGCGCGGGCCGCCTTCTTGGTGCTGAGGACAGGCGGTAGATCCTCCGTCCGCTGTTGAGTTCTCAAGGTGCGGTCAGTGCGGGGCCCGCGGCGCGCGACCTAAGCCGCCTTCCGACCGCCGCAAGCGGCAGCTACGGGCAATCCCGAACCATTCGTGCAGGTCAAGCGGCCGCTAACCGAAGTTCCGGGCGACCGCTTGCTAACTAGCTTGCACTAGTCTGCTGTGGTGCACAACCCATGTGAGGTGATGCGCTCTAGTTCGCTGTGGTGGGTACGCTCAGAGCATGACTGTCACAGGAGGGCCGAAGCCGAAAGCGGTGCAGGTCGCGGACGCACTGCGCGAAGACATCAAGAGAATGAAGCCGGGGGAAAAGCTCCCCTCACAGCGCGAGTTGATCGACCGGTTCGGGTTCGCGAGCCAGACCATCCAGAACGGATTGGCGGCGCTTCGGGCCGAAGGGTTGATCGTGTCGGCAGGGAACCTCGGCAACTTCGTCAGCGACGGGGCTTCCCCCAGCAGCGACGTGCGCGACGACATCAAGGAAATCCGCTCCCAGATTCAGGCGTTGACTGAACGGGTCGTAGCGCTCGAAGAGCGTTCCGCCCCGGGTGGTGCGTGATCTGCAACCAGCATGCAGAGAACGGGAGTTGTGAGGTAAGTGACAGCCAGGGGACGCCGAAGCGGAGGTGGGGACATGTCCAGTGACACCCCCGTGTCACCTTCCCTGTCCCCCTGGCCCGCGGGTGAGACTCGGAGTAGGCACTCGAAGGAGGGCACATGACCGACGACAGGCCCGCATGGGCGCGGCGCATCGCTGCCGAACGAGCGGCCCGTGACTGGTCGCAGCGTGACGCGGTCAAGGCGCTGCGGGCGCACGCTCCCACGGAGCTGCCTGCGGAAGAGAGCATGATTCGCCAGTGGAAGCGCTGGGAGTCAGGCCAGATGCCGAACGACTTCTACCAACCGATCATCGCGGCCCTGTTCGGCACCGTGACGCATGCACTGTTCCCGGCGCCGGCACGGCGGGACGGAGACAAGGAGATTCTGGCAGCCTCCGGAATGGAGACGCTGGAGATCGTGAGTCGCCTCAACCGGTCCGACGTCGACAACGCCACGCTTGATGCCCTTCGGATCACTGCGGACCGGCTCGCATCGGAGTACCCGTTCATGCCGAGCGAGCAGCTCCTGATCGAGGGGCGGCAGTGGCTGCGACGTGTGGTCGACCTCCACACGAAGAGCCTCACGCTCGCGCAGCACCGTGAAGTGCTCGCGCTGTCTGGTTGGCTCGCCCTACTCGTCGGCTGTGTCGAGTACGACACAGGCGCCCGCCACGCGGCAGAGTCGACGCGGCAAGCCGCGCTCTCGCTCGCGACTGAGGCCGACCATGCGGAGGTCGCCGGTTGGGCGCACGAGATGCGGGCCTGGTTCGCTCTCACTACCGGCGATTACCGGGGCGTGATCGCTGCGGCCCAGGCCGGGGCCGGAAGGGCACCGCATGCCGGCGTGGCTGTACAGCTCGCTGGTCAGGAGGCCAAGGCTTGGGCGCGGATCGGGGACCGTCGGCAAGTCGAGGTGGCTCTGGACAAGGGACGGCGGCTGCTCGAAGGAATGCCGTACCCCGAAAACCTGGACAACCACTTTGTGGTGGACCCCGCCAAGTTCGACTTCTATGCGATGGACTGCTACCGCCTGGTCGGTGAGGACAAGCTGGCCCGCACGCTCGCCGAAGAGGTACTGAGGGCGGGAACGGACTTTGACGGCACCGAACGCTCACCCATGCGCAACGCGGAAGCGCGGGTCACACTCGGAGTCACGTCGGCACGTGAGGGCGACTTGGAGCAGGCACTCATCATGGGTGAACGGGCCCTCGAAGGGGACCGTCAGTCGGTGCCGTCGCTCATCATGACCAGCCGCGAACTCGCTGCCGAGATGAGGCGCCGTTACAGCTCCGAACCAGGGGCACAGGATTACCTGGCGCGACTTCACTCGCTGGCTGAGCAGAAGCCAGGATTCATGCCTCGGTAAGAGGACGCGCCATTCGTCCCCTATTCAACAGACGCCAGCATACCTCCCATCCCCGCAGTTGCGGCGCGCCCCTTGAGTTCGTACGGTGGAATGTAGAGCGCATCTCCAGGGGGATGCTATGGATACCCTCAGAGTCATACTCGCAATTGCCTTGGGCGGCATCGGAGGAATCCTGCTGGGGCGCTGGCTTGGTCGCGCCCACCCACGCATTAGCCTCATATCCATCCGAAAGGGCAGGGGCGAGACAGAGCCGGTTGAAGTTCCGCCCGAAATCGTAACGGCGACGAGAGAATTCGTATGGGGGAAAAGACTTGCCGAAGTATCGAAGTACGGAGAAATCCTAAGGCTTAGATCTTCAGTGCAGGAATTCGTCGATAAGATAGCTCCAACCATTAAAGAAACTGCCGGAGACCTCGGCAACGAAATACGGATGGCAAGGTCGCGCGAGGAAAAAGTCAGAGTTCTCGAGAAACTTGTAAGCACAGAGATGGCTACGGAGATTGCAAGCGGGTTGCGACGCTTGCAGTTTTCGCTTCCCACTCAAGAGCACCCACAGGGCGATGAACATTTTGTTGAGACGTCCGAAACGACGATAGACGGAAAGCCAGCCATTGTTGTAGCATTCCCCACTTCCGAGCGAGCGTTCAAAAGTAAGGGCGCACCCACAACATTCGGGCTGGATAGAATTCGTCCATTCATCGCAGCGGTGAAATATTTTGATCAAGACGCCCTTTGCCAGTGCCTTGAGTACGCCAATCGATCCCTTCAACAAGAGATCTCTCAGGCTGAGGCCCTCATCCCAAAAATCGACGGTTTGCTCGAAAGCGATCAGTTCATTCTTGAAGTGGCGATAACTAACCATGGCGATCGCCTCGCGATACTCAGCCCTTATGCCGCCCTCAAAACATCTGGCGGGAGAATATCGCCCCTCGTTCTTCGCGCTAGCGGGATACGACGCGACGACGAGAATGTCACAGATCTCTCTGAACTGTCCGCCTACATATCCGTCGACCCTCAGTCTGTCAAGAAGTACGTTTTTGTATCCGACCCGCTAGATGGGTCACCGCTGAGGGCTGCATACGACTCCGGACTACTTGAGTGTTCCGTAGTGGCAAGTCGAGAATCCAGGCGCGGAAGAATGAAGAAAGTTACCTCACCGACGGTGGCATTTGGCGCGGGTCTGAGTGACACGCTACGGACAGACGCCGTCACGAATGCCCGAGGCTCGTAGCCATGCGTGGGGCTACAGATCAGCATCACCGCCAGCGTACGGTGACCGCACAACGTCCATCAGGACACGGCTTGGCAGAGTGGCATTGGGGGCCAAACGGGGGGCCAAACGAGGCGGCCGAGCCAGTACCGCCGCGGACGGTAATGGACGGATCCGGAGCCGAACTAGCAGGGCAGTGACCACAAAGAAAGGTCATGAAGGGGCCTGATCGCGTTCGGGACGAAGAGGTCGTGGGTTCAAATCCCGCCACCCCGACAGTGAAACAGCAGGTGAGGACCTCCGAAATTTCGGAGGTCCTCACCTGTTTCGCGTGCGTGTCCATCTGCGTGACTACCGCTCCAGACCGCGCTTGCCGGACGCCGATCCGCCCCGACCTCCGCACCACCCGCCAGGCCGTAGGCAAGCCAGTCGTTCACGGCGTCGGCGACGGTGTAGCCCGTGGGCGCGATCGCAAGATCGTCTTCGTGGTCCCGCAGCACCTCTAATCACGCTTGGGCCAGATCGGGCCCTGGTCGGTCCAGATGACGCCCTTGTTGCGGCACAGGCAGAAGGGGTGGCCGAACGGGTCGGTGTAGACCTGCCAGCCGTAGCCGTTCGGGCCGATGAAGTCCTGCCTCAGCGTCGCGCCGAGGTCGAGGACGCGGCGCTGCTCGGGCTCGATCTCGTCCACTTCGAAGTCGAGGTGAAACTGCTTGGGGTGCTCGCTGTCGGGCCACTGCGGAGCGCGGTAGTCGTCCACCCGGATGAATGCCAACTCGATCTCGCCGAACTGGATGCCGGCCCAGTCCTCGGAGCTGCCCTCCTTGATCGGACGGCCCGTCACCTCGGAGTAGAAAGCCGCCAACCTCATCGTGTCCGGGCAGTCGATAATGAAATCGGTGAGTCGCAGCATCCCGAGATCTTGTCACAAGCTCACATCCGACAGCTGCGGTGGCGGCACGGGACGATCCGACCACTATCCGACCGCCTCACCACAACGTGCCCGCATCTTCTCAGCGCTTGCTGCGTCATGATCTAGGAATGGATGAGTACGGGTGGGCCTCGAGCCCCGGAATGCCGGCCGCGGAGGTAGTGCGGGCGAGCTGGGCGACGACCGTCGCGGCCCTGCCTGTGCGGAGCCAGATCACCGGAGCGGTCATCGGCCGCCGGCCCTTCGGTGTCTTCATACGTATAGAGGGCGCGCCGTGCGCCATAGCGCTGGCGGAGATCACGCGCATGCCGTTGGGGGTGCACCTTCCGGCCCTTGGGGCTTCGGTCAGTGGTGAGGTCTACTGGCACGACGACCGCCACCACCAGGTCAGGGTCCGGCTCGACGAGTGGCGGGAGCCGATGCGTGATCGAACCTAGGCCGTGGCCCGTTCGAGGGTGCTCAGTGGCGACCGGTGACGACTACTAACGGCAGCCCAAGCCCGTGTGGAACTCGTGTTCCGGGGGCCAAGGAGCCGCTGCACCGGCTGGTCGAACGGAACGGCAGTGTGACGAGTACCCCTGCGCACTTCGCACTTCCATCGGTCGGCGGTTTCCAGGGGCCCTGTCATGGCGGTGGCTACTGTCCGACGATTGCTCGTAGTGCCGCGAGATGCCCCTGGTACGCCTTACGCCCCTGTGGGGTCAGGCGCAGCCAGATGCGTTGTCGGGTGTCGCGTACGGCTTTGCGCTGCTCGACGTAACCAGCCTCGATCAGGGCACCCGCGTGTTTGCTCAACGCGGAGGCCGACAAGCCGAGTTGCTCCTGGATCACCGCGAATTCGGCCTCGCCCGCTGTGTCGAGCAAGGCGCAGACGCGCAGCCGGTTGGGCGAGTGGACGAGGTTGTCGAAGCCGTCCATCGGGTCGGCGGGCCGGGCGGTCACGAGGCCTTCCGGTGCAACCGCACGAAGGCGATGTGGAAACCCACGGACAGCGCGGCCGTGGCAACCGAGGCGGCGGCGAGCCATCCGGCCTGGCCGGTGGCTCGGAACACCCAGCCCGGCGCCACCAACAGCGCCGGCAGGCCGATCGCCACGGGGACGGTCGCCCGTGCGGGCAGCACGTCCAACCGGAGCGCCACGCCGGTGTGCTGTCGCCAGGAGCGGGCGGCGACCGCGGAGAGCACCAGGTACACCGCGGTGATGATCAGCAGCGCCGTCCCCCAGGCCGCCTCCGGCAGCAACCACCGCTGGTCGGCGAGCAGCCCTCCGTACACGACGGGGAAGGCCGCTACGTACGCGGTGGTGACGGTGGCGAACCAGGCCGGCCACGGCGTGGCCGACAGGGCGGTGACCGACGCCCGGATGCGAGCGGCTTCGGCCAGCGCGGCACGCGCCTCGTCCGACGTGGGAGGGGCGTAACGGCCGGGGAAGCTCGCACCAGTTTCCATAGCGGAAAGAGTAGGGCCTCACATTCCGGTGTGGCAAGTGAAGGCTTTCCGGCATGGAAAGTGAGGTAGGCCAGTGCCGGCATGTGAGGCAGGGCCGGGGCGTACGGGTGGTCGACGGTGGTGTGCGCTGTCCCGGTCGTGCCTGGTCCCGCATGTAGGCGGGAAGCAGGTGGGCGGGGGCGCCTCCTGGCTCCGTACGTGGACGCTCACCGCAAGGCCCCCGAGGACTCGGGGTGTTCCCCTCGGGCGCCGTAGGTGTCCCTCCCCCTGCTCCGGAGCCGCAGGTCACACAGGTAGGCCAGGGTGGCTGTGAGTGCGGCGGTGGTGCCGGTCGCGGCGAAGGAAGCCGCGGGGCCGCCGTGGTCGAGGACCGTGCCGGCCAGCGGCGAGCCGATCACGTTGCCGATCAGGATCGCGCTGGCGTACGTGCCCATGGCCACGCCCTTGCTGTCGTCGGGTGCGAGCCGGCTCACGGCACCCGCACTGGCCGACAGGGCGGGTGCCACAAGGAGGTTGGCGGGAACGGCGAGCACGCACAGCCAGTACCACTGGGTCGCCAGCCCGATCGGGATGCAGAACACCCCGAGGAGCGCGCCGATCGCGAACACCGACGGCGGGCGGCGCAGTCCTCCGTAGAGGAAGCCGCCGACCGCCGAGGCCAGGCCCGCCGCGACCAGCAGCAGCCAGCTCCACTGCAGCTGACCGGACTTCTGCAGGGTGCCGATGGCGGCGACCTCGAAGCCGATCACCGCGATCGAGGTGGCGACGGTGATGCTCAGTGCGCACGCCATTCGCGCGGTCAGCCAGTCGCGCAGCCGGGGCCTGGGGGCGTCCGCCGCCGGGCGTGCCGTCTTGAGGGGCGGGTCGAGCAGCAGGTACGCGGCGCCTGCCGCGAACAGCAGCGTACCCATGGCCAGGAACGCCACCGTGGGCGACGCCAGGGAGGCGAGCAGGATGCCGAAGGACGGGCCTGCCATGTAGGCGACGTCGGTGGTGATCGCCTCGACCGCGTAGGCGGTGTGCCGGTTCTCCTCGGTGACCATGTCGGCGAGGGCCAGTCGGATGACCGTGAAGGCCGGCAGCGTGGTCAGGCCGCCGATGAACGCGGTGGCCACCAGGGCGGGGAACGGCAGGAAGTGCCCCAGCCCCCAGAACAGCGACTGGGCGATCACCAGCAGGCCGAAAACCCTGCGCAGACCGTAGCGGTCGAGACCGCGGCCTTGCAGAGGGGCTCCCAGGCCCGCGCCGGCCGTCCAGGACGCGGCCACCAGACTGCCCGCACCGAAGCCGCGGTCCATGTTTCCCACGACGTGCAGGATGAGGACCGAGGAGATACCGAGGCCCGGCATTTTCGCCAGCAGCCCCACGGCCATGAGGGGTCGGATTCCGGGTTCGGAAAACAGCCGCCTGTAGGCAGAGAACACGTGCACACCTCTTGCGTCACGAAGGGAAGATGCGTAGGAACTACTGATCATCGCCCCAGTCCCCGCGGATGTCGCCCCGCGTCAGGCGCCGGGAGCGGCCGGCAGGTCGAGGAGTCCCCGCAGGCGTGGTGTGCCGAGTGCGACCGCCGCGCCGACCGCCGTCACGAAGCCGCCGAGCAGCAGGAAGTACACCGCCGGCGACAGCACGGTGGTCAGCCGGAACAGCTGGCCTCCCACCACCACTCCCACCGCACCGAACAGGCCGTTCACCGCGAGCAGACGGCTGGTGCTGCCGGGAGGTGCCACCGTCGCGGCCAGGGCCAGGCCCGCGGGGGCCAGTGCGACCTCGCCGCAGGAGTAGAGGAGGTAGACCAGCAGCAGCCACTGCGGGCCGACCGGGCCGTGCTCGGCGAGTCCGGCCGCGATCGCCATCAGCAGGAAGCTGAGGCCCGCCGCGATCAGCGCGCCCGCGAACTTGACCGGTACGTCCGCCCGTGGCGCCCTGAGCCAGAGCCGGGCGAAGAGCGGGGCGACCAGCAGGACGAAGAGCGGATGCACGGACTGGAACCAGCTTGCGGGGACCTCGAAGCCCAGCACGTCCCGGTCGGTGTGACGTTCGGCGAAGAGACTGAGCACCGAACCGCTCTGCGCGAAGATCATCCAGAAGGCCGCCGAGGCGGCCATCAGTACCGTGAAGCCGGCGAGGCGGCGCTGGTGGAGCGTGCCCCGCGCATGGGTGCGGCGGAGCGAGCGCAGGTACCAGAACGGGAGTGTGACCGTGGTGAGGCCGAGGGTGGCGAGCACCGCGGGGAGCGGGAGCAGCCCGCGGGCCACGGGCAGCACGACGAACGCGCCCACCGCCCCCATGACCCATGCCGCGCGCCGGAGCATCGCGGTGGCCTCGGGGCGGGGCACCGGGTGGGGCGGGCGCGCGCCCACGTCCCCGTAGCGGCGCAGGCCCAGGGCGAACTGGATCAGTCCCGCCGTCATGCCGAGGGCGGCCGCCGCGAATCCCAGGTGCCAGGCGACGCGCTCGGCCAGCAGTCCGGTGACGACGGGGGCGATGAGCGCGCTGACCTGGATGCACATGTAGAAGAGCGAGAAGGCCGCCTCGCGGCGGCCCTTCCCGTCCCCGCTGACCCCCGCGACCATGGCCGCCATGGCCGGCTTGACCAGGCCCGTCCCGGTGACGACCAGCAGCAGACCGGCGTAGAGCGAGCCCGTCACCGGCAGTGCGAGGACCGCGTGACCGCAGGTGATGAGCGCACCGCCGAGCAGCACGGCCCGGCGCGCGCCGAGCACCCGGTCGGCGAGCCAGCCGCCGGGCAGTCCGGCCATGAAGCTGAGGGACATGTACGCCGCGAAGATCGCGGTGGCCGTCTGCGGCGCCATGCCCATGCCGCCGCGCGTCTCGGAGGCGGTCAGGTAGAGGACCAGGATCGCCGCCATGCCGTAGAAGCTGAACCGCTCCCAGAGGTCGACCGCGAGCAGCGTGCCGAAGCCGGGCCTGCGCCCGCCCGCCCGCGGTGGTGCGGCGGGCGGGGCGGCCGGTGCGGGGTCCTGCGGGGTGAGGGAGGTGTCCACCCCGGGTCACCCGGCCGGTTTGAGCGCCACTCCGGCCAGCATCGGGAGCGACGGGTCGGGGGTCTCGGCCGGCTCGGGTCGCCACAGCGGGGCGCGCACCACGCCGGGCTCCACCAGCTCGAAGTCCTCGAACAGCGAGGCGAGTTCGCGGTTGTCGCGCCAGATGACCCGGCTCACCGCGCCCCGGTACTGCTCGGCCGCCTCCGGCGCCGCCTTCGGGACCTCCTCCGCGCCGGCGTGCGAGATCACCAGGGCGCTGCCGGCTGCCAGCCGCTCGGTGTACCGGCGCACCAGGGCGAGCGGATCGTCGCCGTCCGGGACGAAGTGCAGTACGGCGGCGAGGATCAGGGCGACCGGCCGGTCGAAGTCGATCAGGCGGCGGGTGTCCTCGGCGTCCAGGATCTCCCGGGACTTGTACAGGTCGCCCTGGAAGACGGCGGCCCGGGGTTCGTCGGCGAGCAGGGCCCGGCCGTGCGCGACGGCCACCGGGTCGATGTCGACGTAGACGACCGTGCTGTCCGGGTGGGCGGCGAGCGCCACGTCGTGCACGTTGCCCTCGGCCGGGATGCCGGAGCCGATGTCGAGGAACTGCCGTATGCCGAGCGCGGACAGTTCGCGTACCGCGCGGCGCAGGAAGGCGCGGTTGGCCTTGAGGGTGGCCGGGAGGTCGGGGTTGCCGGCCGCGACCTTGCGGGCGAGTTCCCGGTCCACGGGGAAGTTGTGGGTGCCGCCGATCCAGTGGTCGTAGACGCGGGCGATGCTCGGGGTGGCGATGTCGACCTCCGGCGGGGCCCAGGAGGGGCGTTCGGTGTCCTGACGTTCCACGGGTGTCTCCATTCGACGAGGGCGGGGAGGGGGGCAGCCTGCGGTCATGCCGTGAACACCGGGAGTTCTTCGAGGCCGCGCATCATGAGGCTGCTGCGCCAGCGCAGTTCGTCCGCGTCCGCGGCGAGCCGCAGCCCGGGCAGGCGCGTGAACAGGCGGCTGAGGACGATCTGTCCCTCCAGCCGGGCGAGCGGGGCGCCCAGACAGTGGTGGATGCCGTGGCCGAAGGCGACCGAGGCGGTGTGGGCGCGGGTGATGTCCAGGCGGTCCGGGTCGGGGTAGCGGGCCGGGTCCCGGCCGGCGGCGCCGAGCGAGATGGTGACGAACTCGCCCTCGGGGATGGTGACCGAACCGACCTCGACGGGCTCGGTGGTGAACCGCCAGGTGGCGTTGGTGACCGGACCGTCGTGGCGGAGGAACTCCTCGACGGCCGCGGGCCACAGCGACTCGTCCGCCGCGAGCTGCCCCCGCACGCCGGGGTGGGTGAGCAGGGCCAGGGTGCCGTTGCCGATGAGGTTGACCGTGGTCTCGTGGCCCGCCACCAGCAGCAGGAACGCCATGGAGATCAGTTCGTCGGACGACAGCTGGTCGCCCGCGTCCTGGGCGTGCACCAGGTCGGTGAGCATGTCGTCGGCCGGTTCGGCCCGCTTCGCCTCGATCAGCGCCGTCAGGTACGCGATCATCGACGCGCTGGCTTCGCGCACCTCGTCGGTGCCCGCGCCGGAGACGAGCAGGTTGGACCAGCGGCGGAAGGCGGCCCGGTCGTCCGGGGGCACGCCGAGCAGCCAGCAGATGACCGTGAACGGCACCGGGAAGGCCAGTGCCTCCATGAGGTCCAGCCGCTCGTGCCGGACCATGGCCTCCAGCAGTTCGTCGGTGAGTTCGGTGATGCGCGGCCGCAGGGACTCGACCCGGCGCGCGGTGAAGGCCCGGCCGACGAGCCGGCGCAGCCGGGTGTGGTCCGGCGGGTCGCTGTCCAGCATGTGCACGCTGAGGACGTGCGGGAACTGGCTGCGCTCCCCCGATTCCGCGAGGAACTCCCGCTGCTTCGCGGGGTCGGTGAAGTTGCGTGGGATGAGGTCCCGGCCGACCCGCATGTCCTTGCTGAGCCGGGGGTCGGCGAGCAGGGCACGGGCGTGCTCGTATCCGGTGACCAGCCAGGTGCGCAGGCCGTTGGGTGTCGTCACGGGCACGGCGGGCGCGGTCCGCCGCAGCCCGGCCAGCGCCTCGTGCGGCTTCTGGTGGAAGGCGGGGGTGAACAGGTCGGTGGGCGGGTCGGCCGCTGGGTCGGTCGAGGGGGCTGCTTGCCGGGCATCCGTGCTGGCCATGCTCAGACTCCCTCCTTTTCCTTGGCGCCGGCTGCTTCCCCGACGTCGGCGGTGGGGGTGGCAGCCCGGTCCCCCGCGTAGGCGGCGAGCTCCTGGTAGATCTCGAAGGGCCTGTCCCGGCCGGTGTCGCGCAGCGGCCGCAGCGGGGCGGTCTGGTCCTTGTGGGCGGCGCCGCTCTCCCAGGCGGTGAACGCCGCCCAGTCGGCCCAGCGGCTGACCACGACGTAGGAGCGCGGGTCGCCGAGGGCGTGCAGCAGCTTGTTGCCGAGGAGGCCCGGGGTGCCGGCCATCCGGCGGCTGGCCTCGTGGTACGCGGGCAGCACCCGGTCGGGGTCGTCGCTCAGGTGGTAGAGCACCACCTCGACGGCGCCGCCGGTCACGAGGCGGTGCCCGACAGGGCGGCCACGACGTGCATGGTCGTCATGGAACCGCCGCTGCGGTACGGGTGCAGTTTCTGACGGTGTTCCAGGTGCCGGTCGCTGGTCTCGAACTCGCGGAACAGCGGCTCGTTCACCCAGTCGCTGACGATGTAGTAGACGCCCTCCTCCTCGGCGCTGCGGGAGAGCCACTGGCCGAGGTTGGCGGGGTGGGAGGTGACCGAGTCGCCGACCTCCAGCCACACCTTCTCGAACTCGTTCTCCATGCCGGGCTTGATCTGCATGCGCAGCGTGACCCGGAAGACCTGCTCGGTGGGCTCGCGCACGTCAGATCCCCCCGTCGACGTTGAGGGTCTCGCCGGTGATGTAGGCGGCGGCGTCGGAGAGCAGGAACAGCACCGGTCCGGCGAGTTCCCCGACGGTGCCGAGGCGGGCGAGCGCGGTCTTCTGGGAGTAGGTGGCGCGCAGTCCGGCGGCGCGCTCGGCGGGCATGTCGGCGAAGGCCTCGGTCTCGATGACGCCGGGGGCGACCACGTTGACCCGGATGCCCTTCGGGCCGAGTTCCTTCGCGAGGGAACGGGTCAGCCCGATCATGGCGGCCTTCGCGGCGGTGTAGTGGGCGCGCAGCGGTATGCCCGCGGCGGCTCCGCGCGAGCCGATGTTGACGACCGAGGAGCCGGTGCCGAGCAGCGGCAGGGCCTGGTGAATGATCCGGTAGGCCGCGGTGAGGTTGGTGTCGAGGATGCGCGACCACTCGTCGGCCGGCAGTTCCCCGAATGGGATGTGGCTGATCACGCCCGCGTTGTTGACCACGCCGTCGAGGCGTCCGAAGCGGTCCTTGGCCTCGCCGACGAGGCGGTCGACCTCGGCGGTGTCACCGAGGTCCGCGCGGATCACGTGGTGGTCTCCGGCGGTCTCCTTCAGCGCGGCGGTGAGGCTGTCGACGGCTTCGCTCTCCTGCCGGTAGCAGGTGAGGACGTCGGCGCCCGCCCGGGCCGCGGCGAGGACGATGCCCCGCCCGATGCCCCGGGTGCCGCCGGTGATGAGCAGTTTCCTGCCGTGCAGTGCGAGTTCCATGGGGATTCCCTTCATGGCTGGGGGCGCGGCTCAGACGCAGCCGTCGACGTGGATGTTCTGGCCGGTGACGTAGCCGGCGTGGTCGCTGACGAGGAACAGCACGGTCTGGGCGATGTCGTCGACGGTGCCGAGCCGGCCGAGCGCGGTGAAGGAGGCGAAGGTGGCGCGCTGCCGCTCGGCCTCCCCGGCGGGCAGTTCGTCGAGCGCCTCGGTGGCGATGCGGCCGGGTGAGACGGTGTTGACGCGGATGCCTCGCGGTCCGAGCTCCCGGGCCAGTGAGCGGGTCATGCCGATCAGTGCGGACTTGACGGCGGTGTAGTGGACGCCGCCGGCCATGCCGATGAAGGCGACCGTGGAGCCGATGTTGATCACCGAGGAGCCTTCGGAGAGCAGCGGCAGGGTGCGCCGGGTGACCAGGTGGGTGGCGGTGAGGTTGCCCTGGAGGGTGGCGGCCCACTCGGCGGGTGTGAGGTCGGCGTACGGCTGGGGGCGGAACGTGCCGGCGTTGTTGACGACGGCGTCCAGTCCGCCGAGGCTCGCCTCGCACGCGGTGACCAGCCGGTCCACGTCCGTCTCGTCGGCGGCGTCGGCCCGCAGCACCTGGTGCTTGCCGGGGGTCCCGGCGAGTTCCTCCTCCAGGGTGGCGACGGCCTCGCCGGGGGTGCGGTAGCAGGTGACGACGTCGGCCCCGGCCCGGGCCGCGGCGAGGACGATGCCCCGGCCGATGCCCCGGGTGCCGCCGGTCACCAGGAGACGCTTGCCCTGGAGTTGGCGGCCGGCCCGGGCCGCGGTCTCCACCTTGGCCTTGATCAGCCGCATCTGTACGGCGGTGTTGCGGTTGAGCCGGGCGGTCATCCCGGCGTCGTCGATCGGGGCGTCGGGCTTCATCGCGAAGTCCTGGATCCAGCGCATCCGTACGCCGTCGGGCACCTCCTCGTACTCCCAGCGGATGTTCATGTACGCGAAGGGGCCGGTCTCGACCCGGCGGGCCGTGACGGTGCGGGTGGCCGGGTCGGGGGTGCGCTCGGAGACCCAGCTCCAGACCGTGCCGTTCTCGTCGGGGTGCAGGGCGAGGCGGAAGGTGACGGTGTCGCCGTCCCGGCCGAGGATCTCGGCGGAGGCGTACTCGGTGAACAGCCGCGGCCAGGCGGCCACGTCGTTGGTCATCGTCCACACCAGGTCCATCGGTGCTTCGACGACGATCGCGTTGTCGGTGTGTCCTGCCATCAGACGCGGGCCTCCGTGAGCCGGGCGTGGACGTAGGCGAGGGCCTCGCGCGGGGTCTGGGTGTGCGCCAGGTCGCCGTCGGGGATCTGGATGCCGTACTCGCGCTCGATGCGGTTGACGAGTTCCAGCAGGGCCAGGGAGTCGTAGCCGAGGTCGGCGAACGAGGTGTCGGCGAACTGCTCGCCGTCGAGGTCGGTCTGCTCGTCGACTCCCCCGCTGGCTCGGAGGATGCGGCGTAGGTCGTCGAGGGTGAACTGCGGCATGGCAAGCCTTTCGTGGTTGTGTGTGGCTGCGGGTGGGTGGGGGCCGGTCGCGCCCGGGCGTCGGAGCCGCGGATCCGTACAGCCCCGCGCCCCTGGACGGGCTGCGCCCGTCACCTCCTGAGGGCGTCGCGGTCGCCGGCGCCCACCACCAGCGCGGAGGTGAAGCCGCCGTGCCCGCGGGCCAGGACGAGGGCGGTGCGCGGGTCGGTCTGGCGGGGGCGGTCGAGGACGAGGTCGATCTCGCAGCCGGGGGCCGGGCGGCCGAGTCCCGCGGTGTGCGGGACGACTCCGGCGCTCAGGGCGAGCAGCGCGGTCGCCACGTCCAGTGCGGCGCCGCCCGCGTAGAGGCGCCCGGTGAGGGTCTTCGGCGCGGTCACCGGCACCCCGCCGGGCCCGAACACCTCGGTGAGGGCACGGGCTTCGGCGAGGTCCTCGGCGGGCGTGCCGCAGGCGTCGGCGAAGACCATGTCGACGTCGCCCGGGGCGAGTCCGGCGTCGGTGAGGGCCCGCCGGATCACCGACACCAGCACGGAGTGCCGGACGGTGGTGCGGCCCGGCGCCGGCGGCCGCGCCGCGGCACGGTCCGGCGCGGGGGGCCGCGTGACGCCGTGCGCCGTGGCGGACCGCGTGGCGCCGTGCGCCGTGGGAGACCCCGTGGCGTCGTCCGTCACCGGCGGCCGCGTCATGGCGTCCGCCGCGGGGTCGAACCCGGCCGCGTAGCCCAGGAGTTCGCCGTACGACGGGACCCCGCGGGCGTGTGCCGCCTCGGCGCTCTCGACGACGAGGATGGCGCCGCCCTCGCCCGGGACGAACCCGGAGGCGGCCGCGTCGAAGGGCAGGTAGGCGCGGGCCGGGTCGTCCTCGGTGGACAGCCGGCCGGTGGACAGCTGCGCCACCAGGCCGTACGGGCACAGCGAGGCGTCGGTGCCGCCGCTGAGCACCAGCCGGGAGCCGGTGTCCAGCAGCCGCCGGGACTGGCCGAGGGCGTCGAGACCGCCGGCCTGCTCGCCGCAGATGACCCCGCAGGGGCCGCGCATGCCGTGCCGGATGGAGACCTGGCCGGTGGTGGCCGCGTAGAACCAGGCGATGGACTGGTAGGCGCCGACCCAGGAGGAACCCTTCTGGTAGAGGTTCTCCATCTCGTGCTGGCCGAACTCGGTGCCGCCCGAGGAGCTGGCGGTCACCACCGCCATCTCGTACTCCGGCAGGGTCGCCGGGTCGGCGGCGGCGTCCGCGAGGGCGTCCTCGGCGGCGGCCAGCGCGAAGTGGGTGAAGCGGTCGGTCTGCGGGACGAGCCGTCCCGGGACCTGCTCGGCGGCGCGGAATCCGGGGACCTCGCCCGCCACCCGGACGGGGTAGCCGGTCGGGTCGAAGCGGGTGATCCGGCCGAGGCCGCTCTTGCCCGAGAGCACCGACTCCCAGTGCCGGGCGGCGCCGATCCCGGTGGGCGCGACCACGCCGAGCCCGGTGACCACGGACCGGCCGCGCCGGCCGGGGCGTATGCCGGAGGCGCTCATGCCGCCTCCCCGTGGGCGAGGCCGGGCCGGCCCAGGACCATCGCGGTCTGGAAGCCGCCGAAGCCGCTGCCGACGCTGAGGACCCGGTCCATACGGTGCTCGCGGGCCGTCACCGGCACGTAGTCCAGGTCGCACTCGGGGTCGGGTGTGGACAGGTTGGCCGTCGGCGGGACGACCTGATGGCGCAGGGCGAGGGCGCAGGCGGCGATCTCCAGGGAGCCGATGGCACCGAGCGAGTGCCCGATCATCGACTTGATGGAGCTGACCGGCACCTCGTGGGCCCGCTGCCCGAGACTGCGCTTGAACGCGGCGGTCTCGTGCCGGTCGTTCTGCTTGGTGCCCGAGCCGTGCGCGTTGATGTAGTCGATGCCTTCGGGGTCGAGCCGCGCCCGGTCCAGGGCGACCCGGACGGCCTCGGCCATCTCCCGGCCGTCGGGCTTGAGTCCGGTCATGTGGAAGGCGTTGCTGCGGCCGGCGAAGCCGAGGATCTCGGCGTACACGGGGGCGCCGCGGCGTCTGGCCGACTCCAGTTCCTCGATCACCATGACGGCGGATCCCTCGCCCAGGACGAAGCCGTCACGCCGTCCGTCGAAGGGCCGGGAGGCGTGCCCGGGGTCGTCGTTGTTGGCGGTGGTGGCCTTGATGGCGTCGAAGCAGGCGGAGGTGATCGGCGACAGCGGGGCGTCGGTGGCGCCGGCGAGCACGACGTCGGCCGTGCCCTCCTCGATCAGCTGGACGCCGTGCCCGATGGCGTCCAGACCCGAGGTGCAGCCGGTGGAGATCAGCGCGACCGGCCCCTCGGCACCGGCCTGCCGGGCCACCTCGACGGCGAGGGTGCTGGGCACCATGTAGCCGTACAGGTGGGGGACGCCGTAGCTGTGATCGACCAGCCAGTCCCGGCCGCCGTCGGAGAGGACGGCGTACTCCTCCTCCAGGCCCATGGTGCAGCCGACCGCGCTGCCGATGCTGACGGCGACCCGTTCCGGGTCGGTGCCGGGCAGTTCGATCCCGCTGTCGGCGACGGCCTCCCGGGCGGCGACGACCGCGAACTGACCGGCCCGGTCCATGCGGCGGACCTCCTGGGGGGTGAGCCCCGCGGCGAGCGCATCGAAGTCGCACTCGGCGGCGACCTGTGAGCGGAACCCCGCCGGGTCGAACAGGCTGATGCGGCGGGTGGCGGTGCGTCCGGCGGTGAGCAGGTCCCAGTAGGCGTCCCGCCCGATCCCGCCGGGTGCGACGGCCCCCACTCCGGTGATCACCGCACGCCGGTGTCCGGATGTCATCGGGCCGCTCCCACGTCGGGGTTGCCCGCGGACGCGTCGAGCGGCTGTTCGGTGTCGACGTGGCCCAGCTCGGGGCGGGGCGCGAGCGGGGAGAGGTGGAAGACCGCCTCGGCCGGCACGGACCCGGTGTTCACCAGGCGGTGGCGCACCCCGATGGGCACCAGCAGCGAGTCGCCGGGGCCGAGCGCGACCGGGGCGCCGCCGTCCAGGGTCATCTCCAGCCGGCCCTGGACGACGTGCAGGAACTCCTCGGAGTACGGGTGGAGATGCTCGGTGACGTGGTGACCGGGGGCCAGCCGCAGTACGCCGCCGAAGCCCGAGGTGCAGCCGACGGTCTTGGGGCTGAGGGTGACGCGGATGTCGCCGCCGCGCTTGGTGTTGGCGGCGACCTCGTCCACGGCGACCTTGGTGGTGGCGGGGGCGCTCATCGGGCACCGCCCAGGTTCGCCGAGCGCGGGGCGTCGGTCCGCGGGCCCTCCTGGGGCGTCCAGGAGTAGAAGGGGACGGCCATGGCGTCCTTGGGCTCGCGCCAGTCCGGGTCGTAGGGCGAGATGAACTGCCCGAGCCGGGTGTTGATCTCCTCGTAGAGCGGGTGGCTGCGTGCCTTGTACAGATTCGGCGCGATGTCCTGGTCGGCCTCCACCAGGTGGAAGTACAGGTTGTGGAAGGCGAACAGGGTCCGCCTCGACACCCCCACCAGATGCGGCAGTTCGGTGCTGTCCGAATCGGCGAAGACCTGCGCGACGCCCTCGGCGTCGGCGAGGTCCATCCTCGCCACGATCAGCGTTCGGTGCACGATGTCCTCCCGGCTTGTCGGTGCTGTGTTCACCCTGGTCGGCGGGGGTCGAGACGCTCTCGAAGGCGCCTGGAGAACCGCTGACCGGCCCGGTGCGGCGGACGGGAGACAGCACGACGGCCCGCCGCACGCGGGGTGCGGCGGGCCGTTGAGGGACCT
The DNA here is from genome assembly GCF_040302345.1 of Streptomyces sp. NPDC126510. Classification (NCBI taxonomy): domain Bacteria; kingdom Bacillati; phylum Actinomycetota; class Actinomycetes; order Kitasatosporales; family Streptomycetaceae; genus Streptomyces; species Streptomyces sp. NPDC126510. The sequence goes on from NZ_JBEORR010000015.1 coordinate 217,096, forward strand.
GCTACCGGCGGACGTCGGCCTTCATCAGGGTGACGCCGCTGCCGCCGACGACACCGGCGCCGACCATCCGGCCGTTCGGTACGTCGCCCGCGGGCGCGCCCCGTGACAGGAGGATCAGGGCCTGCCGGATGAGCCGGGGCACGGAGTAGAGCAGCCCGGCGTCCGGGGTCAGGTGCTCCTGTACGAGGTGGACGTCGACGAGGTATTCGAGGAGCGTCTCGGCGTCTCCGGTGCCGGGGCGCAGCCGCGTCACCACCTCGTCGAGGCTCCAGCGGCGCTCGCGCTGGAGCAGCAGGCGCAGCAACTCCCTCGAGCGGGCGGGCAGATGGCGGTGGCTCGCGGCCACCGTGGTCATCAGCGACTGGGTGCCGTCGGGGAGTTCGAGCAGCATCCGGGGGTTGCCGCGCAGCCGCAGCGCCAGCCGGGCCGCCGACCAGCCGGGCCGTGCGGTGAGCCGGCCGGCCACCGCCCTGATCGCCAGGGGCAGGCCCTCGCACAGCCCCATCAGCTCCTGCACCGCCGTGGGGTCCTCCTGCCTGGAGCGCTCCCCGGCGACCCGGTCGTAGAGCTGGAGGGACTCCTCCGGGGACAGCGCGGGGAGCACGATCTTGCGGCCGGTGGACAGGCTGTGCGCCCGGTAGCGGTTGGTGGCGATCACCGCGCAGCCGGATCCGCCCGGCAGGACGGCGCGGATCTGGGAGGCGGTGAGCGCGTCGTCGACCACGACGAGCACCCTGCGGTCGGCGGTCCAGGTGCGGAAGAGCCTGCTGAGCTCGTCGAGCCCGCTGGGCTGTTTCTCGCGTTGGACGCCGCAGGCGGTGAGGCAGGCCGACAGCACGTCGGCGAGCTGCTGGGAACCCTCCCCGACGGCGGACAGGTCGATGAAGAGCTGCCCGTCCGGGAAGCGCGGGCGCAGCCGGTGCGCGGCACGCACGGCGAAGGCGCTCTTGCCGACACCGGGCGGGCCGTGCACCTCGACCACCCGCATGCCGGTGCTGGGCCGGTCCGCGCCGAGGAAGGTCTCCAGCTGGTCGAGTTCGCGTTCGCGCCCGACGAAGTCACCTACGTCGGCGGGGAGTTGGGCCGGTCCCGGCACGAGCCGGCGCCCGCCGGCCGCGGTCTCGCTCTTGGCCGGGGCCGGCCCCCTGAGGTGGCCGCGGTCGGCGAGCACCTCCTGGTGGAGCCGCTGGAGCTGCGCGGAGGGCTCCAGTCCGAGTTCCTCGACGAGATGGCTGCGCAGGGTGCGGAAGGTGTTGAGGGCGTCGGGGCGGCGGCCGCAGCGGTGCAGCGCCCGCATCAGCTGTCCGGCGAACGCCTCATGGGTGGGGTGGGCGCGGAAGGCCTCGGACAGCTCGTCCAGGACCGCGTGGTGCCGGCCGAGTTCGAGCTCCAGGGAGAAACGTTGCTCCTGGACGCTCTTGCGGCGTTCCTCCAGTTGGGTCGACCAGGCCGACAGCCGGCGTCCGGTGCTGATGTCGACGAGGGCTCCGCCGTGCCACAGGGAAAGCGCCGTCTTGAGGGTGAGAGCCGCCTCCTCCTCCCCCGCGCCGGTACGGAGCTGTGCCATGCCCTGTTCGGTGAGCTGGTCGAACCGGTAGGCGTCCACCGACTGCTTGTCGTCCAGCCGCAGTTCGTAGCCGCCCACCCTGGTCAGGATTGCGGGGCAGCCGTGCGGTGGACGGGAGCCGAAAGCCGCACCGTGCTGCCCGGTGGCCAGCAGCAGTCTGCGGCGCAGTTGATAAATGTAGGTTTGCAAGGTGGTCAGCGCGCTGAGCGGTGGGTGGTCCTCCCACAGTTCCTCGCACAGCTGGTCCACGCTGACCAGCGAGTTGGCATTGAGCACCAGCAGGGCGAGCACCTGACGCAGCTTGGGGGCCGACGGTGTGACGTCCTCCCCGTTCCTGCGTATTCGCATCGAGCCCAGCAGACCGATCTCTATCACTGCATCCCCCTGAGTGAGCCGCCTCTGTGGGGGGCGGCCATCGGTTATGCACCTTCCTGCGTCACTCATTTTTTAGCGAAACATCAAACACTCGTAGGGGCGGGAAAATTACCTGCCCTTTACTCGGGGAATTACGCTTCGCCGAAAAAGAAGTTGAAACCAGCAATATCCCTGCGCGCACCGGAGCCGGAAATGGAAACCGATTACCACATTCCCGGTCTTCACCTTCTTCGCATCCTATGCTTCGCACACATGGATGACAAGGCGCACATTTCTGCGCGGGGGTGTGGTCTCCGGCACCCTCACATCCGCAGCTCGACCCCGTACTCGCCGAGCCACGTGTTCAGCTGCAGCACCATCTCCATGCTCGCCCGTTCCACCCACGCGAAGGCACCGCTGGGGGCCGCCGCCGCGCCCAGCGCCACCCGGGTCGCCTCGGCGTCCAGCAGCGGGGCGACCGGAGCCGCCGGGTCCGCGGCCACGTCCCCGAAGCGGTGGCGCACGAACTCCCCGTACGCCGCCTCCTGGACGGTCGGGTAGGCGCTCTTGGGCCGGTTGAGCACTCGCTCCGGCAGCAGATCGGCGACCGCTGCCCGCAACAGGCTCTTCTCCTGGCCGTTCACCCGCTTCAGCTCGGCCGGCACGTTGTAGACGTACTCCACCAGCGCCCGGTCGCAGAACGGCGGGCGCAGCTGCACCCCGTGCGCCATGCTCATCCGGTCGGCCCGGTCCAGATGGGTCGGGGCCCAGCGGGTCAGCGCCAGATAGGTGACCTCGCGCGCCCTGTGTTCGGCCGGGCTCTCCCCGGCCACCTGCGGGACCTCGGTGAGCGCGTCACGGTAGTGCTGGTCGGCGTACTCCATGAAGTCCAGCTCCTTGCGGAGCGTACGGTCCACCAGCGAGCAGCCCAGACCGCCCGCGGCCGCGTCGTGCCCGCGTTCGAAGGAGACCCACGGGAAGGTCGTGGAGTTGCTGTGGGCCGGGTCGTACGCCCAGAAGTAGCCGTTGAACACCTCGTCCGCGGTCTCACCGGAGAGCACCGCGGTGATCCCCGCGCCGCGCAGCGCCTCGAAGAACAGCAGCAGCGAGACGTCCATGTCGCCGAGCGGCGAGGGCGCGTCCTGGCTGCGCAAGGCGGCGGCGTGCGTCTCCGGGTCGGCGAGCGCCGCCGTCTCCAGCAGGATCTCGGTGTGCTCGGTTCCGATGTGTTCGGCCGCGAGGGCCGCGTAGGGGGCGTCCGGGGTGGCGCGCATGGTCGGGTGCGGCTCGAAGTTCTCCGCGTAGCCGGAGAAGTTCACCGAGAACGAGCGCAGGCCGCCCCCCTCCGCACGCCGTCGGCGGGCCGCGAGCGCGGTCAGCGCGCTGGAGTCGATCCCGCCGGACAGCATCGCGCCGACCGGCACGTCCGCGCGCAGATGGGTGGCGACCGCCTCCTCCAGCAGCCCGCGCACGGTGGCGACGGTGGTCTGAAGGCTGTCGGTGTGCGGGCGGGCGGGAAGCGACCAGTACCGCCGGTGCCCGGTGCCCGGCGCCCGCACGGTCATCGTGTGGCCGGGCAGCACCTCGCGCGTGCCCCGGAACACCCCGGTGCCCGGCTTGCGGCTGTGCGCGAACAGCTCCCGCAGCCCGTCGGCGTCGACCACCGGCCGCACCGCCGGATGCGCCAGCAGCGCCTTGGGCTCGGAGCCGAAGACCACACCGGACGGCGTCAGGAAGTAGCACAGCGGCTTCACCCCCAACCGGTCGCGCACCAGCAGCAGTTCCTGCCGCCGCACGTCCCACACGGCCAGGGCGAACAGGCCCTCCAGCCGCTCCGGGAACGCGGCACCCCACTCCAGGTAGGCGTGCAGCGCCACCTCGGCGTCGCCGTCGCCGGTGAACCGGTGCCCCTTCGCGGCCAGTTCGCGGCGCAGCTCCACGTGGTTGGTGACGCTCCCGTCCAGCGTCAGGACGGCCACCGGCCTCCCGGCCTCCGACTCCACGACGGCCGGCCGGCCCGTGTGGTCGGAGCCGAGCAGGGCGAGACGCCGGTGGGCCAGCGCGGCATGGCCCTCGATCCACTCGCCGAAGCCGTCCGGGCCGCGGTGCGCGAGCGCCGCCGCCATCGCCCGTACGGTTTGCGCCTCCGGTGTCAGGTCCCGCTCGAAGTCCACCCAGCCGGCGATTCCGCTCATCGTGGCGTCCTTTCGCTCTCTGCGTCTGATGGGGGTGCGCTGTTCTCCGCCGGGGCGTGGGTGAGGAGGGTGACCTCCACCAGGGAGAGCCCGTGCCGGGCGACCGCCTCCCGGAACTCGTCGATCCCGGGCGGCCCTTCGCCGCGCACCGCGAGTCCGAGCCGGCGTGGGGCTTCCTCCCCGTAGCGGTGGTACAGCTCCAGATAGCCGCGCGCGCCGCGCTCCGCGTCGTCGACCAGCGCGAACCGCGCCGGCCGCCGCTGTCCGCGCCAGGTCAGCTCGCCCGGCGAGCCGCCCGCGAAGTTGTGCCGCCAGCCGCTGCCGGTCGCCACCACCAGCGCGCCACCGAGGGTGTGCACCCCGGCGGGCACGGTGTACGGCCGCCCGCTGCGCCGTCCCGTGAAGTGCAGCAGCGCGAGCCGCTCGGCCACGGGGCCGGGCTCGGGGCTGGACAGCAGCTCCCGCATCCGGGCATCGGCCGCCGCCCGCTCCGGCCCCTCCGGGAGGTGGCGCACGACGACGGGGCTCATGAGAGCACCACCGCGGCGGCGGTCAGCGCGCAGCCCGCGATCGCGAGGCAGGTGCGCACCAGGTGCCAGCCGCGCCAGGCCGGGCGGGGGTCCCGCCAGCCGGGACCGAGGTCCTCGGGCCGGGTCCGCTTGACCGTCCGGTTGATCGGCACGTTCCGGGTCTGCGACACCACGGCCACCCCCGCCATGCACAGCGCGGCGAGGGCGAACAGCACCCGGGGGCCGCCAGGCGCCCGGATCGCGAGCCCCACGTCCACGGCCGTGGAGCCGGTGACGATGAACGGCATGATCCGGTCGTAGCGTCTGCCCAGCAGGATGTGCGTGGACACGTACCGCTCGGGGGACATCGCGACCAGCGCGGGCATCACGCTCACCGCGACCGCGAAGAGCACCCCCGCCACCAGGCCGGTGCCCGTGAGCACCAGCACACTCAAAGCCTCCACCACCGCTTTCGCCCTCCTTCGAGCCGTGCGACGTCCTTCTGGCCTCGCGCTGTCCTCCGTGTCTGGCCCGAACCTGTCAGCCGCCCCTCGCACGAGACTCGAATCCGCCTGGGAGCAAGCCCCCCGGTACGGGTTCCGCTCGCCCGCGCCGCGAGCCCGGTTCGAGGCGCCGGGTGTTGCATCGGCCCGCCGAACCGAACGCAATCCACACCCTTGGAGGGGCCGGTATGGCGGACGAGACGACCGAAGTACTCATCGTGGGCGGCAGCATGGTGGGGCTCGCCCAGGCCCTGTTCCTCGCCCGGCAGGGCATCCGGCCGCTGCTGGTGGAGCGGCACGCGGAGATCTCGGCGCACCCCAGGGCGCAGGCCGCGAGCCCGCGGACCATGGAGCTGCTGCGCGCGCTCGGCCTCGAGGACGCGGTACGGGCGCGGGAGAACCCGCACGCCCAGTACGGCGACATCCTCCAGGCGGAGTCCCTCACCGGCGCCGAACTCGGGCGATTCGACGGGCCGTTCCGCTTCGACCGGCACGAGGTCGGCACCACCGGCTGGACCCTGATCGGGCAGGACCGACTCGAGCCGGTGCTGCGGGAGCGGGCCGAGGAGCTCGGCGCGGACATCCGGTTCGCCACCGAGATGACGGAGTTCACTGAGGACGCGGACGGCGTCACGGCCGTCCTGCGCAGCGAGCGCGACGGTTGCGAACGGACCGTGCGGGCGCGGTACCTGGTCGCGGCCGACGGCTCACGGGCACCGATCCGCACCTCGCTCGGCATCGGCCACCACGGGCCGGGCGTGTTCGGCCGGCAGATGAACATCGTCTTCCACGCGGACCTCGACCCCTACGTGGCGGGGCGCACCTTCTTCCTCTGCTTCGTCAGCAACCCGGTCGTGAAGGGTGTGCTCGGCAAGCTCGGCGGCGCGGACTCCGACCGCTGGGTGCTCGCGCCGAGCCTGCCGCCCGGGTCCGACCACCGCGTCTTCGACGCCGAGGACTGCGTGGAGCTGGTACGGGCCGCGGTGGGCGTGCCCGAGCTGGCGGTGAGCGTGGAGTCCGCGACGAGTTGGGAGATCGCCGCCTGGGTCGCGGACCGCTTCCGCTCCGGACGCGTGCTGCTGGCGGGCGACTGCGCGCACGTCATGCCGCCCACCGGGGGCTTCGGCGGCAACATGGGCATCCAGGACGCGCACAACCTGGCGTGGAAGCTCGCGCGAGTGCTGCGTGGGGAGGCGGGCCCCGGGCTGCTGGACACCTACGAGCAGGAGCGGGCCCCGGTCGCCGAGTTCACCGTCGACCAGGGCGTCATCCGCTACCTCCAGCGCAGCGGCCTCGACGAGGCGGCGGCGGCCCGGCACCGCCCCGAGACCACGGTGCTGTTCGGCCATGCGTACCGGTCGGACGCCGTCCTGCGCGAGGCCGGTGACGACGACACGGCCTTGGTAGAGGACCCGACGTCCCCCACCGGGCGCCCCGGCACTCGCGCCCCCCACCTTCCCCTGGTCCGCCAGGGCAAGGACGTCGCCCTGCACGATCTCCTCGACGGCGGCTTCTGGCTCCTCACCGGCCCGGGCGGCACGGCCTGGCAGGAGCCGGCGGCCGCGCTCGGGCTGTCCTTCCACCGGGTGGGCGCGGAGGAGCCGCCCGAGGTCGTCGAGCGGTTCCTCGGCCGCTACGGCGTCGAGGAGACCGGTGCGGTGCTGGTACGGCCGGACGGGTTCATCGCGTGGCGTTCGCGCGGGGCGGTAGGTGAGCCCGCCGGGGCGCTGACGGCGGTGCTCGATGCGGTGCTGGGGCGTGGGTGAGCGTTCGGGTCGGGGGTGGGGTGGGCTGTAGTGCGGCTGCGGGCCGGCGGGGGCCGGTCGCGCAGTTCCCCGCGCCCCTGTGGGCGCGCTGCGCGCCCCATGAAGCGGCCGCGGTGCTCGATGCGGTGCTGCGGCGTGCGTGAGCGTTCGGGTGGGTGCCGGGGCGGGGCTTCGGGCGGCTGCGGCAGCGTCGTGGCCGGTCGCGCAGTTCCCCGCGCCCCTGTGGGGAGCGCTGCGCGCCCCCACTGAAACGGCCGCGGTGCTCCTTCTCGGAAAGGGCGCCGAGGCGGTGCAACGAGTCAAGCGCTGGCTCGAAGGCACCATGCGTGTGT
>NZ_JBEORR010000016.1:0-197213 GCF_040302345.1 Streptomyces sp. NPDC126510
ACCAGCAACCGCCTGCCGTGAACGGTCAGCCGGGCATTACGGTGGAACACGAAGGCCTCCGTGCGGTGAAGATTCGACACCTCCACCACACACGGAGGCCTTCGCCATGATCAAGCCCGGCCAGTGTCAACAACGCTCGTGATCAATACACCTAGGCGGTGATGTCCTTCGCCGTGAAGCGCGCCCACGCCGCCGACCCGAACACCGCCGCGTACAGGGCCTGCAGGCCGAGGTTCTTCGCCAGGTCGTCCCAGTAGACCGGCTCGCGCATGAGGTCGGCGAAGGACAGCCAGTAGTGGGAGAAGAAGTACGGCTGGAGGGCGTGCAGTTGCGGGATCTGGTCCAGGATCTGGACCGTGATCAGCAGGCCGACCGTGGTCGCCATCGCCGCGATGCCGCTGCCCGTCAGCGTCGAGACGAACAGACCGAGCGCGGCGACCCCGATCAGTGACGCGGCGACGGCCAGGGCGATCAACAGGGCTCTGCCCAGGCCCTCGGCGAGGCTGAGCTGCGTACCGGAGATGGTCGTCAGGTCCCCGAGCGGGAAGAGCAGCGCACCGACCGTCAGCGCCGAGACGGCGACCACGAGCGTGGCGGCCAGGCAGAAGAGGACGACCGTCGCGTACTTGGTGAGCAGCAGGCGGGTGCGCCCGGCCGGGGCGACCAGGAGATACCGCAACGTGCCGGAGTTGGCCTCACCGGCGATCGCGTCGCCCGCGACGACCCCGACCGCCATGGGCAGGAAGAACGGGAGCGTGGCGGCCAGGGCGGTGAAGACGAGGAACAGGCCGTTGTTGGTGATCTGCGCGATGAAGGCGGGTCCGCCGCCCCCGCCTCCGGGGCCGGCCGAGGAACCGTCGCCGGTCTCGATCTTCACCGCGATGCCCACGAGGACGGGGACGGCCGCCAACACCGCGAGGAGGGCCAACGTGCGCCAGCGGCGGAACGTGGTGAGCAGTTCGTTGCGAAGGAGGGTGGCACGGAAGGCCGTACGGCGAGTGCGGACCGTCTCTGGGCGGTCGCGCGGTTCCCCGCGCCCCTGAGGGGCGCTCGGCTCAGCCCGCGACATCGAATCCCTCCCCGGTCAGCGCCACGAACGCGTCCTCCAGCGAGGCCCGTTCGACCGTGAAGCCGCGTACCCGGATCCCGGCCGTCACCAGCGCGGCGTTGACCTCGGCGAGGTCGCGGTCCGGTGGTTCGCCGGTGACCCGGTCGTCGGCGACGACGACATCGCCGACGCCCTGCTCCTTCAGCACCCGGGCCGCCTCCACCGGATCCGGAGTGGTCACCACCAGCCGGCCGCGTGCGCCGGCGGACAGCTGGGCGACCGGGCCCTGCGTGATCAGGCGGCCCTGCGCCATCACCGCCGCGTGCGTGCAGACCTGCTCGATCTCGTCGAGGAGGTGGGAGGAGAGGAAGACGGTCGTGCCGTCCGAGGCCAGTTCCCGGACGAGGGTGCGGATCTCGCGCATGCCCTGCGGGTCGAGGCCGTTGGTGGGCTCGTCGAGGACGAGCAGCCGGCGTGGCTGGAGCAGTGCGGCCGCGAGGCCCAGACGCTGTTTCATGCCCAGGGAGTACGCCTTGGCCTTCTTGCCCGCGGCGGCCGCCAGGCCCACCCGGTCCAGTGCGGCGGCGACCCGGGCCCGCCGGGTGCGGGGATCGGCGACCGGGTCGGCGCTGTCGTAGCGGAGGAGGTTGTCGCGGCCGGAGAGGAAGCCGTAGAGGGCCGGGCCCTCGATGAGGGCGCCGACGTGCGGCAGCACGGCGCGGGTGGCCCGGGGCATGGGCTGCCCGAGCACCCGGGCCGTGCCGGAGGTGGGCTCGATGAGGCCCATCAGCATGCGGATGGTGGTGGTCTTGCCGGAGCCGTTGGGACCGAGGAAGCCGAAGACGCTGCCCGCCGGGACGGTCAGGTCGAGACCGTCGACGGCGAGCTGTCCGCCGCGGTAGCGCTTGGTGAGCGCGCGGGTGGCGATGGCGGGTTCCGCGCGCTCGTCCCGCGCTTCCCCGTGCTCCGGTTCCCCGGCCCCGTCCCGCGCCTCCCGCTGCTCCGGTTCCCCGGCGGACACCTCGCCCATCGGCTTCCTCGTTCTCTCGACGTCCCGCACGCCCACGGGACCTACTTGGCGGCGTCGGCCGCCTTCACGAGCGCGTCCTTGGTGACCAGGCCCGCGTAGACCTTGCCGTCGTCGGTGACGAGGGCGTTGACCAGACGGGTCGAGAAGACCGTGCCCGAGCCGAACTTGCCGTGGACCTTGTCGCCGAGCGAGTCGATGAAGCCGCCGAGCTGGCCGCCGGCCTTGCCGGAGGGCACGCCCTCGCCGCCGGTGTCGAAGGTGGCTATGGCGGTCCAGCCCTCGCCGATGGTCTTCATGCCGTCATGACCGCCGAGGCCCTGGCCGAAGTCCTTCCCGGCCTTCGGGGCGTGGCCCGGCGCCTCACCCAGGTCGAAGGGCTTGCCCGGGGCCTTGCGCGGAGCCTCGCCCGCGGCCTTGCCAGCGTCCTTCTCCTCGGTGACCTTCGCCCCCTTGGGCGGCGTGAAGTCGAACGTCGAGGCGGCCGGCGCGGCGAAACCGACCTTCGTGAAGCCGGCGTCGACGACGGCCGCGCCGCCGCTCGCCGGGGTGAGCGTGAACTTCAGCGGCATGCCGGTCTTCGCGTCCACGGCGACGGTGATCGCGCCGACCGTCGAGCCGGACTGCTTCGGCTTCACGACCAGCTTGTAGGCATCCCGGCCGGCGACCTGGGCGGTGCCGTCCACGGTCACGGACGTCGTGCCGTCGACCGCCTTCAGCGCCTCCTCGGCGAAGTCCTTCGGCGTGGCCGGCGGCTGCTGGTCCTTGCCGCGCTCCGGGCTCTCGGAGGCGGTGCCGTGGTAGACCTCGTTGGACTTGCTGTCGTAGCCCCAGACGTCCTTGCCGTTGTGGATGACGCTGTACTCGGCGGCGTTCTCCAGCAGCGACAGCTTCTGCTTGTCCGGGCCGTCGGCGGCGACGCGCAGGGTGTGCGTGCCGGAGGCCAGTTCGGTGAGCTTGGCCGACGGGTCGGCGGAGGAGCCGCCCTCGCCGTTGCCCGCCGCGCCGGACATCAGGCCCGACTCCAGGCCGCCGAGGTCCGGCAGGCCGAGGTCCGTGCTGATCTTCACCGTGCCGGACAGCTGCTGGACGTCCGACTTCGCGATCTTCTCGATGAGCTGCTGTGCGGTGATCTTCGGGAGGTCGGGGTCACCGGAGTCGGCGAGTGCGGGGACCAGCCCGATCGTCGCGGCGGCCACCCCCACCACCGTGACCGGGACGATGTACCGCGCGGCTTTGCGCCGCCCGGAGCGCTGCTCGTCGACCTCTCCGGCGGTCGTGCTGTCGTCGGATGCGTACGGTGCCATGTGTGCCCTACCTCCATGGTCGGCGGCGGCTGTCCGTGTCGTCCACGCACTCGTCCCTGAGCCGCCATTCTCACCCGAACAGGTGAGGAGTGGTGTTTTCCGTGGTCACCATCTGACCAAATCGGCCAGGGAGATACGTCAGACCCCGGGCTCAACTCCGCGTACTGCTGGGGTATGACACGGGAGGGCGGCTTCTCCCCCGACCCGTAGGGGTCGTAGGGCCCGGGTCGCCGGGAGGGACGGGCTAGCCGGCCCGGTGCACCACCGCGTCGCACAGCTCCTGGAGCGCCGTCTTCGCGGTGCACTCGGGCAGCGGCGCCAGCGCCGAACGGGCGTCCTGGGCGTAGCGGACGGTGTCCCGCCGGGCCTGCTCCAGCGCCGGGTGGGCGCGCAGCAGGCGAAGGGCCTCGGTGTGCCGGTCGTCGTCGGTGAGGTCGGAGTCGAGCAGCTCGCACAGGGCGATGTCCTCGGCGAGCCCGAGCCGGGCCGCGCGCTCACGCAGCCGGAGCACCGGCAGGGTGGGGATGCCCTCGCGCAGGTCGGTGCCGGGGGTCTTGCCGGACTCGTGGGAGTCGGAGGCGATGTCGAGGACGTCGTCCGCGAGCTGGAAGGCGACGCCGAGCCGCTCGCCGTACTGGGTCAGCACGTCCACGACGGTCTCGTCGGCGCCGGACATCATCGCGCCGAACCGGCACGACACCGCGATGAGCGAACCGGTCTTGCCGCCCAGCACGTCCAGGTAGTGCTCGATGGGGTCGCGGCCGTCCTGCGGTCCGGCCGTCTCCAGGATCTGGCCGGTCACCAGACGCTCGAACGCCTCGGCCTGCACCCGGACGGCCTCCGGGCCGAGGTCGGCCAGGATGTGCGAGGCCCGGGCGAAGAGGAAGTCGCCGGTGAGGACCGCGACGGAGTTGCCCCAGCGGGTGTTCGCACTCGCGACACCGCGGCGCACGGCGGCCTCGTCCATGACGTCGTCGTGGTAGAGCGTGGCGAGGTGGGTCAGCTCCACGACGACGGCCGACGGCACGATCCCGGGCGCGTGGTGGTCACCGAACCGGGCGGAGAGCATCACGAGCAGCGGGCGGAACCGCTTGCCGCCGGCCCGCACAAGATGCTGGGCGGCCTCCGTGATGAAGGGCACGTCACTCTTGGTGGCCTCGAGCAAGCCTTCCTCGACAGCCGTCAATCCGGCCTGGACGTCGGCTTCCAGAGCCTGGTCCCGCACGCTCAGCCCGAACGGCCCGACGTCGGTCACGAGGGGTCTCCTGTCTGCTGTGTCTGCCGGTGATTACGCGGATTGTCGATAGGTCGCTGCCCTCACTCGAGTCAGCGTATCCGGTCACGTTTCGATCACCGCCAGCGCCCGTGGTTACAGGCCGGGTGGTATCCGATCACGACCGCTATGTTTTCGATCAACCTATAAGAACAGATATTTATCGACTTACCCAGGGGTAGCGAGATATGCACGATTTGCCGCGATGAGTCGATGAATTCCCCTTGGCGGAAATTGCCCCACAGGCTCGTGATCAGTGAGTTGAATCACTTCTTCCCCATTTCCGCCCCGACTCCACACCGGCCCCTACCGCCTTCCCCCGAAAGCCAGTTGAGCCTTGGCTCAAGCAAAGGATCAAGCCGCCCAAACGCCCCCGACCAAGGTCAACCGCGCAATGTGTGACTGAGGTGCTTGTTCCCGACATGTGCTCTCGCATACGTTCCGGCCCTGTCCGGCGGACGCCTAATCCTGCCGCCGCCCGGACTCCCCACATAACCGACTCACTCACGCGTGGCAGGAGCGGGGGACCCAGGTAAGTCGCCGGTCCGCACAGCGGCACGGCTCGGGGTGAAGCCGCGTACGGCACACGGTGCCGTACGCGGCCGGGCACCTCCCGGCCCGAACCCGACAGCTCACCTCGCAGGCGCCGGAGAGGAACATCACCATGGCCGGACGAGGCAAGCACCGTCGCCCCAGAACCAACCCGCTGACCCGAGGCATCGTCGCCGTCGGCACCGGTGGAGCCGCACTCACCCTTCCGCTCCTCGGAGCCACGCACGCGAGCGCCGAACCCCAGAGCGCCCCCGCCGCACAGTCCGTGCCGCAGGCGGCCAAGCCCTCCAAGTCCCTCACGTACACCGTGACCAAGGGCGACTCGCTCGCCCGCATCGCGGACAAGTACGACGTCCGGGGCGGCTGGAAGCAGCTCTACAAGGACAACCGCGCCGCCGTCGGCGACAACCCGAAGCTGATCCACCCGGGTCTGAAGCTCAAGGTGAAGACCACCAAGTCGGTCGCGCCGAAGAAGACGGCGACCCAGTCGTCCGCCCCCGCCAAGCCGGCCGCGAAGCCCGCCGGCGGTGTCGCCCAGGCCACCCAGGCGTCCGCGAAGACCTACGCGGACAACCTCGACGGGTGGATCCGCGAGTCGCTGGACATCATGGCGCAGCAGGGCATCCCGGGCTCCTACGACGGCATCTACCGCAACATCATGCGCGAGTCGTCCGGCAACCCCCAGGCGATCAACAACTGGGACTCGAACGCCGCCGCGGGCACCCCGTCCAAGGGCCTGCTCCAGGTGATCGACCCGACGTTCGCCGCCTACCACGTGCCCGGCACCTCCTTCGACCCGTACGACCCGGTCGCCAACATCACGGCGGCCTGCAACTACGCGGCCGACCGCTACGGCTCGATCGACAACGTCAACGGCCCGTACTGAGCCGACCCGCCCAGCAGTCGCTCGAGGACGACGGCGATGCCGTCGTCCTCGTTCGACAGGGTGACCTCGTCGGCCACGGCCTTCAGTTCGGGGTGGGCGTTGGCCATCGCGACGCCGTGACCGGCCCAGTCGAACATCGGGATGTCGTTGGGCATGTCGCCGAAGGCGATGGTGTCCGCCGGCCGCAGCCCCAGGTGCTCGGCGGCCAGCGCCAGGCCCGTCGCCTTGGTGACCCCGCACGGCTGGAGCTCCACCGTGCCGGGCCCCGACATCGTCACCGTCGCCAGCGAGCCGACCACCGAGCGGGCCGTCGCCGCCAACTCGTCGTCCGTCAGGAAGGGGTGCCGCAGCAGCACCTTGCTGATGGGCTCGCCCCACAGCTGCTCGCGCCGCTCGACCCGGACCGCGGGCAGGGTCGGATGCGGCATCAGATAGCCCGGCTCGATCAGGGTGAGCCCGTCCACCCCGTCCTGGTCCACGGCCGCGTAGACCTGCCCCACCTCGGCCTCGATCTTGCCGAGGGCGGTCTCCGCCAGCTCCCGGTCCAGGGTGATGGACCACAGCAGCCGCTCCGCACCGGCGTCGTACACCTGCGCGCCCTGCCCGCACACCGCGAGCCCCGTGCAGCCGAGGTCGTCCAGGAGCGGCCGCACTCTCGGCGCCGGCCGCCCCGTCACCACGAGGTGCTGGGCACCGGCGTCCGCCACCCGCGCGAGCGCGGCGAGGGACCGGTCGGACAGGGTGTCGTCGCCGCGCAGCAGCGTCCCGTCCAGATCGGTGGCGATGAGTGAATATGCGATGGGTGCGGCCATGATCAGAGAATACGGACAGCGCGCCCCTTCGTTTCATCGGACGGCGCACGCCGATTGCCCGGTTGAAGGCCTCTGCACCAGTTGGCAACAACATGCTCCGCTACCTACCCGTGGGGCCGCATAGAGCGGTACCTTCCAAGTGTCCAGGGGGGACTTGATCGGGGGGTCGGGTTGAGCAGTGGGCGCATTCGTGTGGCTGGGCCCGGGGAGCTCGGTGAAGGGGAGAGGGAGCGCTGGCGTGCGCTGCGCGCCGCCTCGGACGCACCGCGCAACCCTTTCATGGAGCCGGAGTTCACCGAAGCCGTCGGCCTGTTCAGGCCGGGGGCCCGGATCGCGGTGGTGTACGAAGGTCCGGAGCCGTCCGGCTTCCTGCCCTATGAGCGGGGCCCGTTGGGACAGGGCCGGGCGATCGGGCTCGGTGTCTCGGACGCGCAGGGCGCGATCCTGCGGCCCGGCCTGGACGTGGAGACGGGCGAACTCCTGAAGGCCTGCTCGGTGTCGAGCTTCGCCTTCGACAATCTGGAGGCCGAGCAGCGGCTGTTCGTCCGGTACGCGGCCGAGGAGCACGCCACCTACGTCGTCGACGTGGAGAAGGGCTACGAGACGTACGAGTCGGTGCTGCGCGCGCAGTCGCCGAAGTTCCTGAAGACGACCCTGGCCAAGGAGCGCAGGCTCGGCCGGCAGGCCGGTGAGCTGCGGTTCGTGTTCGACGAACGCGACCCGGCCGCGCTGCGCACGCTCATGGAGTGGAAGTCCGCGCAGTACCGCAGGACCGGCCGCCGGGACCGGTTCGCCCAGGAGTGGATCACGCGGCTCGTCGGGCAGCTGGCCCGGACCCGGGCGCCGGAGTGCAGCGGCACGCTGTCCGTGCTGTACGCCGGTGAGCGGCCCGTCGCCGCACACTTCGGACTGCGTTCGGCCTCCGTGCTGGCCTGCTGGTTCCCGGCCTACGACCCGGAGTTCGCGAAGTTCTCGCCGGGTCTGGTGCTGCACCTGCGCATGGCCGAGGCGGCGGCCGCCGCCGGTGTCGCCATGCTCGACCTGGGGCGGGGCGCGGCCGAGTACAAGGACGCGCTGAAGACGGGCGAACTGCCCGTGTACGAGGGCGCGGTGACCCGTCCGGGGGTGGGCGCGGCGCTGCACTGGCTGAGCCGCGAACCGGCACGCCGCGCGCACAGCTTCGTCCGCGGCAGGCCGCAGCTCGCGTCGCTGGCCACGCGGACGCTCAAGGGCGCGGCTCGGCTGCGCCGTACCTGACACACGAGGGGGGTGGGCGCATGGCCCGTTCGGTGCGTGCGCAGGAGGAGATACGGCGGTTCCTGGACATCGGGGCGGTGCAGGTCGCCGAGCTGGACCTCGACGGTGACGAGGCGGTGCTCAGACCCGGCCCGGGGAGTCCGCCCGTGACGCACGGAGAGGTGTTCGTGCTGGTCAGGAGAGGCGGACGGCCCGTGGGGACGCTGCTCGGGCAGGTGCCGGAGGGGGTGGATCCGAAGACCGTGCTGGCGGAACGGGCCCGGATGGAATGCGGGCCCGCCGGCCTCGGCGAACCCGGGGAGCCGCCCTTCACGAGCGTCGTCGTCGCGACCCGGGAGCGGGCCGGGCAACTGGCCCGGGCGCTGGACTCGCTGCTGGCGCAGGAGCATCCGCGGTTCGAGATCGTCGTCGTGGACAACGCGCCCGTCACGAGCGAGACGCGGGAGCTGGTCGAGCGGAAGTACGCCGAGCGGGTGCGGTACGTCTGTGAGCCCGTCCCGGGGCTCGCAGCCGCCCACAACGCCGGGCTGGACCGCGTGCGCGGCGAGGTGGTCGCCTTCACCGACGACGACGTGGTCGCCGACCCGCGCTGGCTGACCGAGCTGACCGCGCCCTTCGCCGCCGACCCGGGGCTCGGGTGCAGCACCGGGCTGATCCTGCCGGCGCGGCTGACCACCCCGGCCCAGGTGCTGCTGGAGAGCCACGGCGGCTTCGCGAAAGGCTTCACTCCAAGGACGTACGACCCGGCGCACCCGCCGGGCGACGAGCCGCTGTTCCCGTTCACGGCCGGGCGGTTCGGCTCGGGCGCGAACATGGCGTTCCGCACGGCGGTGCTGCGTTCCGTCGGCGGTTTCGACCCCGCCACCGGGGCCGGGACGGCGGCCCGGGGCGGCGACGACCTCTACGGCTTCGTGCGCGTCCTGGCCCAGGGACACCGGCTGCGCTACACGCCGTACGCCCTGGTGTGGCACCACCACCGGGAGACCTGGCGGGACCTGGAGACCCAGGCGTACGGCTACGGCGCCGGGCTCACCGCGTACCTCACCGCGGTGCTCGTGAACCGGCCGGCGCTGCTGCCGGCGTTTCTCGCGCGGCTGCCCCGCGGCCTCGCCCACGCCCGCACGCTGACGGCGGTACGCGCGACGGACGGGGCGGACGGCGCCGGCACGCCGGGCGACCACGACGCCCGCACGCACCCCTGGCCGCGGCGGCTGTCGCGGCTGCAGCGCAGGGGGATGCTGTACGGGCCGGCCGGCTATCTGAAGGCACGGCGTGCGCTGCGCGCGGCTGCTCGGGAGAAGACGGTTCGGGGGGCGAGATGAGGACGGACGGCAGAGGCAGGGCCGAGCGGGGTGCGCGGGAGGGTGAGGGGCCGATCGGCCCGCCGCATGCCGAAGGAACTCCCGCCATTCCCGTCTTCCTGTACCACTCCGTGATGGACGATCCGCCGGACTGGATCGCCGAGTTCACCGTCACGCCGAAGCAGTTCGCCGCGCATCTCGACGCCGTCGTCCGCAGCGGTCGTACGCCCGTCACGATCAGCGCGGTCGCCGATCACCTGGCCGGTCGGGCGCCGCTGCCGCCCCGGCCGGTGCTGCTCACCTTCGACGACGGCTTCGCCGACCTGCCGGGACCCACCGCCGAGGCCCTGGCCGCACGGACGCTGCCCGCCACCGCCTACCTGACCACCGGCGCCATCGCCCCGGGCGGTCGCAGTCTGCTGCCGCCCGCGCCGATGATGAGCCTGGCCGGCGTGGCGGAGCTGGAACGTTCCGGCATGGAGATCGGCAGCCACACCGTGACGCACGCGCAGCTCGACACCCTGTCGGCCAAGGGTCTGGCCTACGAACTGCGCACCTCCAAGGCCGTGCTGGAGGACGCCCTCGGGCACGAGATCCGGCACCTCGCCTACCCGCACGGCTACAACAGCCCCCGGGTACGGGCCATGTCGGCCCGGGCCGGCTACGAGACGGCGACGGCCGTGCGGCACGCGCTCAGCTCCGACCGTGACGAGCGGTACCGCATCGCCCGGCTCATCGTCCGGCGCACCCATACCGTCGCCGATGTCGAGAGCTGGCTCGCCGGGGCCGGCGCGCGGGTCGCGCCGTACCGGGACGGGCCGAAGACGATCGCGTGGCGCTGGTACCGGCGGGCCCGTGCGGTGCTGCACGGGCCCGAGTTCGCGGGCTGACCTCGGCGGGGGCTACCGCAGCGGCTGGTTGAGGTAGGGGTCGGAGACGGCCTTGCGCAGGCTGTTCCAGGCGGGGTCGTTCGCCACCGCCAGGTCGCAGTGCGGTCCGGGGTCGCGGTAGTTCCACTGGAGGGCGGCCTTGACGCCGTCCAGGTCCTTCAGCACCCCGGGCACCTGCGCGTACCACTCGGCCTGCCGCTGCGGGCGGTTGGCGTCCGCAGCGGTGCCGAACTCGGAGAGCATCAGCGGCTTGTCGTCGGAGATGTTCGCCCGGATCCAGTCGTGCGTGGCCTTCTGGGTCTGCGCGAAGGTCAGCCAGTCCGCGTCGTGGCAGCGGTAGTAGTTGTACTGGTTGTAGCCGATCCAGTCGACGTAGTCGTCGCCCGGGTACATCTTCTCGATGTCGTCGGCGTGGTCGAGGTATCCGGTGGTGATCCACGTCCACACCACGTTGTCCACGCCCAGGGCGCGGAACCGGTCGTGGATGTGCCGGTAGGCCTTCACGTAGTCGGCGGGTGTGCCACTGGCGGGGGTGCGGGTGTCCATCTCCAGGTCGAAGGAGAGGAACACCTTCTCGCCGTAGTCCTTGATGCGCCGGGCCTGGACGTCGATGACCTTGTCGTCCAGCTCGCCGGACGCGATCTGCTTCCAGGTCGGCTGCTGCCGCTTCGTGCCGCCCCACCACTTGCTCTCCCAGGAGAGCAGCAGCAGGTGGTCCTCGCCGACGCGTTGTTCCTCCGGGGTGAGCAGCCGGCCCTCCCGCCGAGTGCCCGAGGGCAGGGACATGTCGTGGTACGTGTACACGATGTCCAGCTTCCGGCCCACGCGCTTCTCGTAGGCGCGCACCTTCTCCGGCAGGTCGTTCCGCTCGTGCGGTACGAACGCCCCGAACCAGGCGCCGCAGGGCGGCACCAGAAGGGCTGTCGGGCGGCAGTCCGCCGGCGCCCCGGCCGCTCCCTGCTCCTGCGGTCCGGAGGCGTTCCGCAGGGCGAGTACGGCGACCAGCACCGCGCTGACGACCGTGGCGGACGTGATCAGCAGTCGGCGCCGGCTCGATGTCAACGGGCCGGCGACCGGGTCGCCCGGGCGCGGATCGTCCTCGTGCGGCTTCCCGCGGTGCCGGCCTCCGGTGGCGTGCGGCGTGCGGCGAAAGGGACGGTGGGGGCGGTTGAACCTCACTGAGCGGAACCCTTCGGTGTCCTCGGTGTCGTCCCCGGCCGCGGGGAGGCGCGCAGCGGCGGACAGAACGCGGTGAGTGTGGTCAGCAGCGTCAGCGTCAGCAGCACCCGCTGCGCGCTGAAGGTGTGCGTGGCGATCAGCACGGTCGCGACGAGCATCACGGCGCCGACGCTCAGGAACAGCGTCAGCATCAGCC
This sequence comes from Streptomyces sp. NPDC126510, assembly GCF_040302345.1. Classification (NCBI taxonomy): domain Bacteria; kingdom Bacillati; phylum Actinomycetota; class Actinomycetes; order Kitasatosporales; family Streptomycetaceae; genus Streptomyces; species Streptomyces sp. NPDC126510. Next base: position 11,729 of record NZ_JBEORR010000016.1, read on the forward strand.
GCTCCAGCAGGTCGGAGTGGCGGGCGAAGTCCGGGTCCCTGCGCTCCACGGGGCCTTCGGCGGGCCGCGTCCCCAGGGCGGGGGCGCAGACTCTGACCACGGCCGCGCCCGGCCCCGCCGCCAGGAAGGCCACGACCGCGGCGCCCCGCAGCGGCGATCCGCCGGGCAGGGCGAGCGCGGCCAGCGCCAGCCAGCCGCCGAACGGGGGCAGCATCCGGACCACGAGTTCCTGCGGTGTCATCGCTCCGCTCCCCCTGCCTGCTTGAGTACGTAGAGCCATCCGGCGCTGTTCTCCGCCACGAGCCGGAACCTCGTCGATGCGGCGACGGACTTCTGGATGCGCTCCAGCTGCGCCCGGTCGAGCTGCCCGTTCATCTCGGAGTTGGCCAGCTGCCCCTGGGTGAGCAGGAAGTAGGCCCGGCCCGGACGCTCCACCCCGGCCATGTCGCGCGCGAGGGTGGCGGCGGGTCTCCTGACGATCCGGTCGACGTGGCTGCGGCCGTCGTCGAGGAACCAGTAGTGGTCGACGCTCCAGTAATCGGCGTAGGCCTCCGGGTAGTTGCGGTTGGCCGCCACGACCAGCGAGCCCTCGGGCGCCTGGTCGAAGAGCTGCCGTACGAGGGACACTTCCTGGGGCGGGAAGTAGTTGATCCGGTCCTTGCCGGAGTAGGCGGGCACGAACGCCAGGGTGGTGCCGAGCAGTGCGGCCAGCGGCACCCAGGTGCCGGTCCCCCACCGGCGGGTCCTGGCCGGGCCGGTGGCCTGCCGGTTGCCGGCCTCCCGCGCGGCGGCGTCGGCGGCCAGGGTGCGGACTTTGGGCAGCAGTGCGGCGGCGGCGAAGAAGGCGGCTCCGGGCAGCATGAAGAGCAGCACCCGGAAGATCATCTCGCTGCCGTAGCTGCTCGCCGCGAACATCGGCACCGGGGCCGCCGCGACCAGCAGCAGGGGGAAGGCGCGGTGGCGCAGCACCCGCTGGCGCAGCACTCCGACGCCGGCGAGCAGCAGGACCGAACCGGACAGCAGTCGGGCCGCCCAGGACGTCGCGATCGCTCCGGTGCCGGTCGGGGTGGCGCCGTAGCCCGTCTCGACGTTGGCGCCGACGTCGCCGATGGAGCGGATCATGTCCGGCATCGCCGCGGACAGGAAGGGCAGCGCGGCCGTGAGGCACCAGGCCAGGAAGATGACGACGGTCGTGACGACCGGGACCCAGTCGCGGTAGCGACGGCTCAGGCACAGGGCGAGCAGGCAGACGACCAGCATGCCCGGGGTGAGCTGGTGGGAGATGACGATCGCCACGATCATGACGGTGATCACCACCGTCCAGACCGCCTGCCGCGGCTGACCGCGCCGCACGGCGGACCGGCCGAAGCGCCGCAGGACGACCGCGAGCACGCCCACGTGCAGCGCGTACGCCACGGACTGGGGGGAGAAGTAGTCCTGCCCGACCCAGTTGGCGACGTAGAAGAGCCAGACCGCGGTCCAGATCAGGCGCCGGTCCTCGGTGAAGGTGCGGTAGATCAGCAGCAGCGGGAGCAGCAGCATCAGGCTGGAGACCAGGGGCCACCAGGCCATGAACATCGCCGCCGAGTCCACGCCCAGCAGCCGTTGCAGGGCGGCCTGGGCGGCGAAGAAGCCCGGCCACTGGTCGTACACCGCCATGTCGCCGACCTGATCGGCCGTCTGCAGTCCGCCGGCCGTCAGCAGATGGTCGATGACCGCCTCGTGCTTCCACGCCCAGGCGTACAGCGGGGTCGGGTAGAGCACGGCCTGGGTCGCCCGCTCCATCACCAGCAGGCCCAGCACGTACGCCGCCGACCAGGCTGCCGGGCGGCGCGCGTCGCGGACCGTGAACCAGAAGCCGGTGGTGAGCACCGCGAGCCCCGCCCAGAACGTCGGGTGCAGCGCGCTGACCAGCCCGTAGTCGTCGAGCCGCGAGACGTCGGTGTGCCGCACGGCGTAAGCCCAGAGCGCGAGCGCGACGAGCAGCGGAACGGCGGGCCGGGCCAGTGCGCTGCGTCCGGACCAGGCCGGGGGCAGGTCGGACAGGTCCGTCACGGGCTCATGGGCGGGGCTCGACGACTCCGAGGAGGAGGGGCTGGAGGACTGGCTGGCCGTCTCGGGGCCGCTGGCGGGGGTGTTCGCGCCGTCCCGTGCGGGTGTGGGTTCCGGCGCGGATCTCTCCCTCGGTGTGACTGGCGGACGCACGGTGGTTCCCCCCTGGCTGTTGCTCTCTTCGGCTCTGTGCGGCTCCGGTGGGGCCTGAGCTCGGATCGGTCTCGGCTTGAGTCTCGGCTTCGGTCTCGGCTTCGGGTGTGATCAGTCGCGGGGCCGGACGGGCGGTGGTCCGTCGGCCGTGCGGTTGGTTATGGGGCCGGTCGAGGCCGTGGTGCGGGAGCGTGCCCACGCCGACGCGGCGCGGTGGAGCAGCAGGAGCAGCGAGAGGGCGACGAGCAGGGGCGGCGCGAGGGGTGCGAGCGCGTCGCGCCACACCCAGCCGCCGACCGCGACGAGATACAGAACCCCCCAGCGCCCCTGCCACGTCAGCCGGCCGCCCGCGCTCGCGAGCAGCAGCCCCAGCGGTACGAGACACAGCAGCTGGCAGACCGGCGGCGCCCAGCGCAGCAGCGGCTCGGGCCCGTCGAGGCCCACCGCGTCCGCCAGGAAGCCGGCCGTCTTCTCGTACAACGCCCCGTCCACCGGCCGCGGTTCCCGTCCGAGGGCGACCGGTGCGGCGTACAGGGCGCACAGGACGGCGCACAGTGACGTGCCGGGCAACCACGGGTCGCGCCGGGTGCTCAGCGTGACGGCGGCGACGAACACCACGAGCAGCAGGCCGCCCGCGGTGAGGGACGGCAGGGGCAGGCCCTCCAGCAACTGGCGTCCGGACAGAGCGGCTTCGGAGGCCCGGTCGGTCCAGGGCAGGTCCCGCAGCGGAGCACAGAAGAACACGACGGCGACCCCGAGCAGGCTCCACAGGGCGCCTCGCAGCCGCCGGTCCTGCGGCTCCTGGTCCGGTTCCCCGGCCTCGTGGGGCGGTGGTTCCCTGGTCGGCCCGTCCGGCCGCACGATCAGCGCCAGCGTGTCCGCCTGCAGCGCCTCGCGCTCGTAGCCGGGCCGCCCGATGAACAGCGTGACGGTGTCCTGGTCGCCGTCCTTGGGCTGGTAGGCGGCTCGGCGGGCCCAGGTCGTGCCGTACCCGGCGGTGGCGTTGAGTTTCGCCCAGCGGGTGCCGTAGGCGGGGTCGGCCGGTGGACGGGCGGCGGGGGTGCCGTCGTCGTAACGCAGGGCCGCGCGCAGTCCGGCCATGGAGACGACGGCGATCAGCGTCATGCTCAGCAGCACCGCCCAGCCGGCGCCCGCGATCCCGGACGAGGAGAACAGCACGGCCGCACTGCCCAGCACCAGAGCGCACATGGTGCCTTGGAGCGCGGCCAGCACACCCGTGCGCCCCTGCACACGCAGTACGCCGATGTACAGCTCCACCACGACCCGGGGCAGGGCGCCGAGGGCGAGCAGCCGCAGCACGGTCGAGCCGTGCTCGGCGTAGTCCGGGCTGAAGGGCGTGAGGATCTGCGGGGCGAAGACGACGAGCACCGCTACGACCGGGACCAGCAGCAGCGTCATGCGCCGCAGGGCGCCCCGCACGCCGTCGGCGAGCTGACGCGGGTCGTGCGAGGCGTGCGCGGTGAGCGACGAGGCCATGTTGATGGCCATGAACTCCATCGTGCCGCCGACGGTGTAGGCCACGTAGAAGTAGCCGTTCTCGGCGGCGCTGAAGCGGACCGCGACCATCACCGGCAGCAGGTTGATCATCGCCAGGCTGAACAGGGCGCCCAGCGAGTCCCCGGCCAGGAAGCGGCCCATGTCCCGGATCTTCGGGGGTTCTTTGTCGCGGTCGGCGGCAGCCTGACGCGGAATGAGCCGGCGGAAGATCAGCCAGCCCAGCGGCAGGGTGGAGAAGGCGATCGCCACCGCCCAGGAGACGAAGATGCCGAGGACCGGCAGCGTGCCGGCGAAGACGACCAGGAGGGCCAGCTTCCCGACCGAGAAGACCGCGTTCCCGGCGGGCACCCACTCCGCCTTGCGCAGCCCGGTGAGCACCCCGTCCTGGAGGGTGAGCAACGCCCAGGCCACACAGGCCGCGACGAACACCGCACCGGCCATGGGCGTGCCCAGGGGCGCGTAGGACGCTCCCCACGCGTCGAGCGTGAGCAGGAAAACGGCGGCGGCGAGTGCCACGACCAGCGAACTGGCCACGTACGTGCCCCACACCAGCCGTCCGGTCTCCCGTCCCGCGCGCGGGACGAAGCGGACGACGGCGCCGATCATCGTCGTCGCCGTGATGCTGGCGAGGAGCCGCATCGCGGCGATCGCGGCCGAGCCCTGGCCGACGGCCTCCTCCGTGTAGTAGCGGGCGGCCACCAGCCAGAATCCCAGGCCCAGTACGGCGGAGACGCCGGTGCTGAGCATGAGGAAGTAGGCGTTCTTGAACAGCGAGTCGTGGGTGTGGTCGCTTTCGGCAGGCTTCGGCCCGCCGCCGTCGGTGCGCGCGGCGGCGGGCTCGTGCACCTGGATCTCAGCCACCGGACCGTCCCAGCCCTCCCGGTGCCGGCCCGTCCCCGGGCAGCTCTCCCGGCGCCGGGACCGGTCGCGCCCCGGACCGCTCCAGCACCTCGATGACCGTCCGCGCCCGCAGCGGGTCCACGGGCAGTGCGTGCCGCGCGAACCAGCGGGCCGCCTCGGGGGCCGGTGAGGGGTCGGTGAACTCCGCACCGGCGTAGTCGTCCAGAGGCGGGTCGTAGAGGTAGCCGACGACGATGCCCTGCCGCGCCAGTGCCGCGATCGCCGCGTCCCGGTCGGCCACGAACAGCGGGACCCGGAACAGCGGCTGCGCCGCCTGGCCGTCGCGCGGCTTGGCCCAGGGCGTGGACAGCAGCAGTTCGGTGCCCGCCCGGCAGGCGTCCAGCACGTCGTCCAGCCGGTCGAGCTGGTGGCCGATGCGGCGCAGCCGCAGCCGGCCGGACCGAAGGCGGTAGTCGTGCATGTCGACGCGCACCCACGGGTGGTGGGCGTCGAGCCCGGGCGTGTGGCGGGCGGCGAGGGCGAGTTCGTCCGGGCGCAGCGGCATCCGGATCTCCTCGCGGTCCGCCAGTCCCAGCAGCCGGATCGCGGCCCAGGCGGCGCGTCGCAGCCGCAGCCCCCGCACCGCGGCCTCCGCGTACGGCCGGACCAGGTAGGCGAGTTCGGCGCTCGCCCGGCGTGGCGCGAGTAGTCCCTCGCAGGTCTTCTCCACCGCCTCCCGTAACCCCGGATCGGCGAGCGAGAGCATGCCCCCGGCCTTGGCGCCGACGTGCTTGGACAGGCTGAACACGGAGGCCTCGCCCCACGCCCCGACCGGCCGGTCGCCCACCCGGCTGCCGATCGCGTGCGCCCCGTCCTCGAACAGCGGGATCCCCAGCGCGTCGCACTTCTGCCTGAGGCGCGGTGCCGGATCCGGGTTCCCGTACAGGTTCGTCGTGAGCACGGCCGACACCGAGCCCCACACCCCGTCCGGCACGGCATCGATGTCGATGGACGCGTCGAGCGGGTTCAACGGCGCCTGCACCGGGCGCAGTCCGGCCGCGAGCACGACGAAGAAGATCACGTCGTCGTTCACCGGCGACATCAGCACCCGTCCGCCGGGCGGGCACCAGTGGCGCAGCGCCACGTACAGCCCGAAACGGCACGACGGTACGTACACACATTCCCGGCCGAGCCGGACGCGCATGGTCTCTTCCAGCCGCTTGGGCTGTGCACCACGCCGTACCGAACCCGGACCGGCCTCCCCTATGGCCATCCGCCCCCCAGATGTGCCGTGGGAAAGCCCCCTCCCCGAGGCCTTCCGGCACCCGCCCAGAGTCGCCCTGTTCGCACCGCTCCGTCAAGATTGCGTCGCGTCCTGTGGATAACTTCCGGCACGTACGAATGCGGCGTCTCCTCCGGCGCGCCGGAGTCGCCCCGTCCGGTCCCACCCGCGCCCACCTGCCCCGTTCGCCCCTCTCCGCCTCCTCGGACTCTGCCCAGGACCGGCGCGTCACCCGTAACGTGTGGCATGACCACGAACACGTGGCGACGACATGGCACACCCGAAAGCGAGGCAGCACCCGATGCCCCCCTTCGATGTCCCCGAGGGCGACCCCTTCGGCCCGCACAACCTGCCGTACGGCGTGTTCTCCCTGCCCGGCTCGTCCCACCGGGCCGTGGGTGTCCGGCTCGGCGACCATGTACTGGACGCGGGCGCGGCGGCCCACGCGCTCGGTTCGCCCTACGCCTCCCTGCTCGCGCGGCCGACCCTCAATCCGCTGCTGGCCGCCGGCCGCACGGCCTGGTCGGACGTCCGCCGGGCCCTGACCGCCTGGGTGACCGTGCCCTCCCACCGCGAGACCGTCGCACCGCTGTTCCACCCCCTGTCGTCGGTGACCCTGCACCTGCCGTTCGAGGTCGCGGACTACGTCGACTTCTACGCCTCCGAGAACCACGCCCGGAACGTCGGGCAGATGTTCCGGCCCGACGCCGAGGACTCCCTCACCCCCAACTGGAAACACCTGCCCATCGGCTACCACGGCCGCTCCGGCACGGTCGTCGTCTCCGGCACCGAGGTCCAGCGGCCGTCCGGGCAGCGCAAGGCGCCCGCCGACGCCGCTCCCGTCTTCGGGCCGTCCGTCCGCCTGGACATCGAGGCCGAGGTCGGCTTCGTCGTCGGCGTGCCCTCCCGGATGGGCGCGCCGGTGGCCCTCGGTGATTTCCGCGAGCACGTGTTCGGGCTGTGCCTCCTCAACGACTGGTCCGCGCGCGACATCCAGGCCTGGGAGTACGTGCCCCTCGGGCCGTTCCTCGGCAAGTCCTTCGCCACGTCGGTGTCGGCGTGGATCACCCCGCTGGACGCCCTGGAGGAGGCCCTCGTGGCGCCTCCGGCCCGGACGCACGAGCTGCTTCCCTATCTGGACGACAGCAGCGAGGAGCCCGGCGGCTACGACCTGCGGATCAGCGTCGCCGTCAACGGTCACGTCGTCTCCGAGCCGCCCTTCTCCACCATGTACTGGACGGCCGCCCAGCAGCTGGCCCACATGACGGTCAACGGTGCCTCCCTGCGCACCGGCGACCTCTACGGCTCCGGCACGGTCAGCGGCCCTGCGGAGCGGGAACGTGGCTCCCTGCTGGAGCTGACCTGGAACGGCCGCGATCAGCTCGAACTCCCGGGCGGCAAGCGCACGTTCCTGGAGGACGGCGACGAGGTGACCCTCACGGCCTGGGCCCCGGGGCCCGACGGCGTGCGGGTGGGGCTCGGCGAGGTGACGGGGCGGGTGGTCCAAGGCTGACGCGGACCGGCAGGGAGCCGACTCTCCGGGGTGCCCGACGGTCGCCCCTCCCGTCTCCTCCGTTGTCGTTCACCCCCTGACGCACACCGCCCGGCCCGTCATACTGGGCGCGGGGCGGTGTGCCCGCACGGCCGCCACGCTCGTCGTGGTCACCGGTGCGCTCGGCGGCCGCCCTCCCCCGCACGACCCGTAGCCGCCCCTCTTGTGACGAGGAACCGGAGCCCGTGGCCATGACCGTCTGCCTGCTCCTGCTGAGTGTCGTCGCCGTGACGGCCGCCGTCCCCGTTCCCCGTGCGCTGACCCGGGCGTCCTGGCCCGAGCGGGAACCGGTGGTGGCGCTGTGGGTCTGGCAGTGCCTGGTCGCCACCGTCCTGCTGGCGTGCGTGACGGCGCTATCCCTGGGCGCCGCCGCCGTCTTCGGGACGGTCCGCGCCCAGCTCTTCGCCCCGGCACCGGCCGCGGTGACCGCGGCGTACGACCTGTCCGCCGCCCCGCCGGGGGCCGCCGCGCTCACCCTGCTGCTGGCCTGCGGCGCCGCCTGGACGACCGCGATGCTCGCGCGCGAGCTGGTCGAGGCGCGCCGGCGACGGGCCCAGGCGCGGGCCCATCTGCGGGAGCGCGCCCCCGACCTGCCGGCCGGCCTGCCCGCGGCCCGGGGCCCGCTGCTGGTCCTGGAGGACGAGTACCCGGATGCCTGGTGGATGCCCGGCCACCCGCCGCAGTTGATCGTCACCACGGGCGCCCTGCACCGACTGACCGGCCACCAGCTCGACGCGGTCCTCACCCACGAGCGGGGCCACGCCCGCGCCCGCCACGACTGGCTGCTGCACCTGTCCACGGCCCTGGCCACCGGCTTCCCCCGCATCCCGCTGTTCGCCCACTTCTGCGACCAGACCCACCGCCTGGTCGAACTGGCCGCCGACGACACGGCCTCCCGCCGCTGCGGCCACCTGACGACGGCCCTGGCCCTGATCGAGCTCAACCAGCATCGTGGCGTGCTGTCCTGCGCCTCCAGCCACCGCCTGCTGGGCGAGCGGGTCGACCGGCTCCTGGAACCGCCGCCGCGGCTGGGCCGCCGGCACCGGGCCCTGACCACCACGACGGCCGCGCTCGTGCCGCTGGTGCCCCTGCTGATCGCGTTCGCGCCGGGCCTGACGGCGCTGTCGTAGCCGCACCGGCCGGGCGGTCGGTGGCGGATCCGGTCAGGGGCCGGCCAAACGGCCAGCTCACTCGTCGGACGCGTCACATTCCAGGTGGCGCAACATTCCTGCAACACCACTTTTCCTATCGGATAGGTATGGTCCGAACCATGCCCAGTGACCGCATCCGAGACCACGCCGGACAGGGAGCCGCGACCACCGTCGCCGCCCACCGCGCGCGGCGACGGCTGCGGGCCGACCGGGCACGGCAGCTGGCGGACCTGCTCCGGCGACTGCTGCTCACCGGCGCCTTCCCCGACGGGGTCCTCCCCCACGAGTCGACCCTCGCCACCGAGTACGGCGCGAGCCGCAACACGGTCCGCGAGGCACTCGACCTGCTGCGGGCCGAGGGCCTCGTGGAGCGTCAGCCCGGTGTCGGCACCGTGGTCGTGGCCCACAAGTACCCTCACGGCCTCGACCGGCTGATGGGCCTGGCGGAAACCCTCCGCGAGCACGGCCGGGTCACCAACGAGGTCCGCACCATGGGCCCCGCCCCGGCATCCGCCCCGGTCGCCGACCGTCTCGGGCTCCCGCCCGGCACCGACGTCCTCTACATCGAACGCCTGCGCAGGCTCGGCGGACTGCCCCTGTCCCTCGACCTCACCTACATCCCCCTCGACATCGGCACCGAGCTGCTCGGCGCCGATCTGGAGAACACCGACGTCTTCCGCCTCCTGGAAGCCGTCACCGGACAGCGCCTCGGCCACGCCGAGATCACTCTGGAAGCGGTCAGCGCGGACACCCACTCGGCCGCCGTGCTCGAGGCCCCGCGCGGCGCCGCCGTCCTCATGCTGGAACGCCTCACCCACCTCGCGGACGGCCGCCCGGTCGACCTGGAGTTCATCCGTTTCCGCGGCGACCGCATCACCATGAGCGGCCTGCTGCACCGGAACCGGTAGCCAACCCGCTCGCGCACATCCCTGGAGACAGCCATGCCCTTGGTGCCCCAGCGGGCCGACGTGCCCGTGACCATCGACGAGTCGAAGTGCATCGACGGCTGCACGCTCTGCGTGGACATGTGCCCGCTGGACTCCCTCGCCATCGACGAGCGCAACGGCAAGGCCTACATGCATGTCGACGAGTGCTGGTACTGCGGCCCGTGCGCGGCCCGCTGCCCCACCGGAGCCGTCACGGTCAACATGCCCTATCTGCTCCGGTGAGAGGCCCGAACCATCATGAAACGCACCGTCGTCGCGATATCCGCCGTCGTCCTCCTGCTCCCGCTCAGCGCCTGCGGCGGTGACGCGGAGGCAGGCAGCGGCTCCACGGTCACCGTCACCGTCGGCTACCAGTCCCGAACCATCAACACCGTCACCGCGGGCACCCTGCTCCGCTCCCTGGGCTCCTTCGAGAAGCAGCTCAACGCCCTGCACGACGGCGTCCACTACAAGGTCGACTGGCAGGACTACGCCACCGGCGCCCCCATCACCGCCCAGATGACCGCCGGGAAGATCGACATCGGCTCGATGGGAGACTTCCCGCTCCTCATCAACGCGGCCCGCGGCAAGCAGCTGAACAGCCCCACCCGCCTGGTCTCGGTCACCGGCTACAACCTCCGCGGCGGCCTCAACACCATCGTCACCGCACCGGACTCCAAGCTGACCTCCCTGAAGGATCTGAAAGGCAAAAAGGTCTCGACAAGCGTCGGCTCGGCCGCCGACGGCACCCTCGTCCGGGCCCTGCAGCGCGCCGGCATCGATCCGAACAGCGGCATCGAGAAGCTGAACCAGCAGCCCTCCGTCGGCGCTTCCGCCCTCGCGGCGGGCAGCACGGACGCCCTGTCCCAGTTCGTCGCCTGGCCGGGCCTGCTCGCCTTCCAGGGCAAGGCGAAGGCGATCTACGACGGCGCCCGGCTCAACCTGCCCACCTTCCACGGCGTCACCGCCCGTGAGGACTTCGCGAAGAAGCGCCCGGCCGTGCTGGAGGCGTTCCTGAAGGCTCAGGCGGAGGCGACCGACTACCTGAACGAGCACCCGGTGGACGCCGCCGAGAAGGTCGCCAAGGCGACGGGTCTGCCCGCCGAGGTCGTCTACCTCTACAACGGCGATCACGGCATCGCCACCTTCGACCCGGCCATCAAGCCCCAGCTCGTCTCCGCCCTGAAGCAGGACGTCTCGATCCTCAAGTCGGCGAAGCTCACCGGCGACGTGGACGTCGACGCCTTCGTCGACGACCAGTACGTGAAAAAGGCCCTCGGAGCGACGGCGTACACCAAGCATCTCGCCACGAAGCCCGCACCGGCCGCGAGCGAGGCCTGGCCCAAGGGCGCTTCCAAGACCGTCACGTTCGACTCCCCCTCCAAGCTGCTGCGTTACGTCGCCGGGCACCGTGACGACCTACGTGCCGCCTACGTCCCCGACACCACCACCGGCACCCTCTGGTTCGCCGACAAGGCCGTGTGGGTGGCCGACGGCGGCAAGCTTCTGCCCTTCGTCGCACCCGACACCGCGCAGGCGTACATCGCCGGGCACGGCGGAGCGCGGGTCGTCTCCTACGCCGACGCTCTGGAGCGGGCCTCGTGAGGCGTTATGCGCTCCGCGTCCTGTCGCTGGTCGCCGCCCTCGGCCTGTGGCAGGCGCTGACCAGCCTGAACGTCGACCTGTGGCTGCGCTTCTCGCAGTTCCCGACGGTCACCGACGTGGCCCGGGCCTTCGCGGCCCGGGTGTCCGGGCCGGACTACTGGACGGACCTCACCGACAGCCTCACCCGGATCCTCACCGGCTTCCTGCTGGCCGCCGTCCTCGGTGTGGCCACGGGCGTGCTCGTGGCACGCTCGCGTCTCGCCGAGGACCTGCTCGGCCCGGTGCTGGAGGTGATCCGCCCGATCCCGGCCATCGCCCTGGTGCCCGTGGCGATCCTGCTGTTCCCCTCCAACGAGCAGGGCATCGTCTTCATCACGTGCACCGCCGCCTTCTTCCCCGTCCTGGTCTCCACCCGGCACGCGGTGCGCGCCCTGACGCCCGTGTGGGAGGAGGCCGTGCGCACCATGGGCGGCGGCCGGTGGCGGATCCTCGGCTCGGTCGTCCTGCCGGGCGCCCTGCCCGGCGTGTTCGGCGGTCTGTCCGTCGGCATCGGCGTCTCGTGGATCTGTGTGATCTCCGCCGAGATGATCTCCGGCCAGTACGGCGTCGGTTACCGCACCTGGCAGGACTACACCGTCGTCGACTACCCCGGGGTGTTCGTCGGCATGGTCACCATCGGCGTGCTCGGCTGGCTCACCTCCACCGCCGTGGAACTCCTGGGCCGCCGCCTCACCCGCTGGCTGCCCCGCACCGCGTACGTGCCCGGTACCCGGGCGCCCCGGCCCAACCGGTCCGTGAAGCCGGCACCGGCCGCCCCCGCCGCCGCCCCCGGCGGGGCCCGATCCGAGGAGGCACGCGATGAGCACCTCGTCTGAGACCGTCCCGGACACCCCGCCCGGGGCCGCGGACACCCCGCCCGGGGCCGCCCCGGACACCTCGTCCGAGACCGTCCGGAACGCCTCGTCCGACACGGCCGCCGGTGCCGCCCCGGTGCGCGGCACCCGCCTCAGCCTCACCGGCGCCTCCCTCGGCCGCCCCGGCGCGACCGCCCTGGACAAGGTCGATCTGGACATCGCCCCCGGCGAGATCCTGACCGTCGTCGGCCCCTCGGGCTGCGGCAAGTCGACCCTGCTGCGCACCCTGGCCGGCCTGCTGTCGCCGCTCGCCGGCGAGATCACCCAGGACGGGCACCCGCTGACCGGTCCGTCGGCCGACCGGGCCCTGGTCTTCCAGGAGGACGCCCTCCTCCCCTGGCGCACCCTGCGCGCCAACGTCGAACTCCCCCTCGCCATCCGCGGCGTGCCACGCGCCGAGCGCCGGGAGCAGGCCCAGGCCTGGCTGGAGCGGGTCGGGCTCGGCTCGCAGGCCCGGCAGTTGCCGCACCGGGTCTCCGGCGGGCAGCGCCAGCGCGTCCAGCTGGCCCGTGCCCTGGCCGGGCGCCCGCGCGCCGTCCTGATGGACGAGCCGTTCGGCGCGCTCGACGCGCAGACCCGCGCGGGGATGCAGGACCTGCTGGTGGAGGTGCTCCAGGGCACGGGCGCCACCGTCGTCTTCGTCACCCACGACGTGGACGAGGCCCTGTTCCTCGGCGACCGCGTGGCCCTGCTCGGCGCGGGCGGCCTCGTCGCCGTCCGGGACATCCCCCGCCCGCGCGAACGCGGCGCACACGACGACCCGGCGCGCGTGGCCCTGCGGCGCGACGTCCTCACCTCGCTCGGTACGTGAAAGGCACCCCGGTGACCACCTCCGTGAACCCCCCTGCGGACACCCCCCTGGCCGTCCCGTCCCTCGCCGACGCCGAGGAACTGACCTGCGACGTCCTCGTCATCGGCGGCGGCACCGCGGGCACCATGGCCGCCCTGACCGCCGCAGAGCACGGCGCGGACGTGCTGCTGCTGGAGAAGGCGCACGTCCGCCACTCCGGCGCGCTCGCCATGGGCATGGACGGCGTGAACAACGCGGTCATCCCGGGCCGGGCCGAACCCGACGACTACGTCGCCGAGATCACCCGCGCCAACGACGGCATCGTCGACCAGTCCACCGTCCGCCAGACCGCCACCCGCGGTTTCGACATGGTGCAGCGGCTGGAGTCCTACGGCGTGAAGTTCGAGAAGGACGAACACGGCGACTACTCCGTGCGCCAGGTGCACCGCTCCGGCTCCTACGTACTGCCGATGCCGGAGGGCAAGGACGTCAAGAAGGTCCTGTACCGGCAGCTGCGGCGGCGCGAGATGCGGGAGAGGATCCGCATCGAGAACCGGGTCATGCCGGTGCGTGTCCTCACCGCCGGGGGGCAGGCCGTGGGCGCGGCCGGCTTCAACACCCGCACCGGGCAGTTCGTCCAGGTCCGCGCGGGCGCGGTCATCCTCGCGACCGGCGCCTGCGGCCGCCTCGGCCTGCCGGCCTCCGGCTACCTCTACGGCACCTACGAGAACCCCACCAACGCGGGCGACGGCTACGCCATGGCCTACCACGCCGGCGCCGAGCTCACCGGCATCGAGTGCTTCCAGATCAACCCGCTGATCAAGGACTACAACGGCCCGGCCTGCGCCTACGTCGCCAACCCCTTCGGCGGTTACCAGGTCAACCGGCACGGCGAACGCTTCGTCGACTCCGACTACTGGTCGGGCCAGATGATGTCCGAGTTCGCCGCCGAGGTGGCGTCCGACCGGGGGCCCGTCTACCTGAAGCTGAGCCACCTCCCCGAGGAGTCGGTCTCGGCCCTTGAGACGATCCTGCACTCCACCGAGCGCCCCACCCGCGGCACCTTCCACTCCGGCCGCGGCCACGACTACCGCACCCACGACATCGAGATGCACATCTCCGAGATCGGTTTGTGCGGCGGTCACTCCGCCTCCGGCGTCCGCGTGGACGACCACGCCCGCACGACCGTCCCACGGCTGTACGCGGCCGGCGACCTGGCCTGCGTCCCGCACAACTACATGATCGGCGCGTTCGTCTTCGGCGACCTGGCGGGCGCGGACGCCTCCCAGTACCAGGCCTACGCGGGCGAGTTGCCCGCGGAGCAGCTCCGGGAGGCGCACGAGCTGATCTACCGCCCGCTGCGCAACCCCGACGGCCCGCCGCAGCCCCAGGTCGAGTACAAGCTGCGCCGCTTCGTGAACGACTACGTGGCCCCGCCCAAGTCCGGTGCCCGGCTGTCGCTGGCCCTGGAGGCGTTCCAGCGGATGCACACCGACATCGCCGAGATGGGCGCCCGCACCGCGCACGAGCTGATGCGCTGCGCCGAGGTCACCTTCATCCGCGACTGCGCGGAGATGGCCGCGCGCTCCTCCCTGGCCCGCACGGAGTCCCGCTGGGGCCTCTACCACGAGCGCCTCGACCACCCCCGGCGGGACGACGCGTCCTGGTTCCACCACCTCGATCTGCACAAGTCCCCCTCCGGTGCGATGGAGTTCACGGCCCGCCCCGTGGCTCCCTATCTCGTTCCCGTCGACGGTTTCGACCCCGTCGGCGGTCCCTCTCGTGTCCTCGGCGAGGTGCACGCCGAGGATGTGGCCATGGCGGGCTCACGGGATGTGGCGCCCGTCGCGTCCCCGGTGGGTGCGGCGGACCCGGAGCCGACTCCCGTGCAGCAGACCTCGGTCACCGCCCCTTCCGGGGAGGAGTCCTCCGCCCGCCTGCTCGAACTCGTCGCCCTCGCCGAGGAGGAGCCCGAACTCGGCGCCCTACAGCCGTACTTGACGGACCCTGTGCCCGCCGTACGCCGCGAGGCCGTCGCCGTGCTCACCGAGACACTGCCGGCCGGGACGGGCACCGCGCTCGCCGCCGCCCTGCGCGACTCCGCCACCGAGGTCCGTGCCGCCGCGGCCGCGTCCCTGCGTGAGCTCGTCGAGACGCTCCCCGCCGAGCCCGATCTGCGGGACGGCCTCGCGGCCGCCCTGGCCGAGCCGGACCCGGTGGTCCGCGCGGCGGCCCTGGACGTCCTGCGCGCCCTGCGCCTCGGAGACGCCGCCCTGTTCGCGGACTCCCTCGCCGACTCCGACATCGCCGTGCGCATCGAGGCCGTACGGGCCCTGGTGTCGGTCGACGCCGCCGGCGAACTGGCCGGCGCGGCGGGCACCGACCCCTCCCGCGAGGTACGGGTCGCGATCGCCAAGGGCATGGCCACGGTGAGCGCCGAGCGGCCGGCGGGTGACGTCCCGGAGGGCACCGATCCCACCGCGGGCGCGATCGAAGCGGCCCTCACCGGCCTCCTCGACGACCCCGATGCCCTGGTACGGGCAGCGGCCTACGGAGCACTGGGCGCCACCGGCTGCCCGGCACCCCTGGCCGCACGCGCCGTGGCCGCCCTGTCCGAGCCGGCCTGGCAGGTGCGGGCCGGAGCCGCGACGGCCTTGTCCGTAGCCGACCCCGACGTGGCGGTCCCGGCCCTCGCCAAGGCTCTGGCCGACACCAACGCCGATGTCCGCAAGGCAGCCGTCCTGGCGCTGACCCGGCACCGCCCCATCGAGGAGGCCCGGGCGGCCCTCGCCACGGCGACGACGGACTCCGACGCGGATGTCAGGGCGTACGCGGGACGGGCGTTGTGACCGGACCGGCTGCCGGGATGCGCCCTCGCCGGTGGCGCGCGGCGACCGTCTGACCTGGCCGGAGCCCGGCCTTATATCCAGTCGTCGGGCTCCGGCTCCGCGTCCATCTCAGGCCAGTGGTACGGCTCACCGGCGTCCTGACCCGCTGCACGAGCCGGAGCCTGGCCGGATGCCGGAGCCCGGCGGGACGCCTGGGCGGGGGGCGAGTCGGCAGACGCCGGGACCGGGGGTGAGTCGGCGGCGGGTGCGGAGGCGGAGGCGCCCGCTGGGCCCGGAGCGGACGGCCCGCCCAGCGAGGCGAGCACCTCCAGCACCCCCTCCCCGTACGTGGTGAGCTTCTTCTCGCCGACCCCGCCGATCCCGCCGAGCTCCCCCACCGACGTCGGCCACACTGTGGCGATCTCCCGCAGGGTGGCGTCGTGGAAGATCACGTAGGCCGGGACGCCCTGCTCACGGGCCTGCTCGGCACGCCAGGCGCGCAGCGCCTCGAAGGCCGGAAGCAGCTCCTCGGGCAGCTCGGCGGCGACCGCCTTGCCCTTGCGCTCGCCCCGCCCGGAGCCGGAGGACGAGGACCCCGACCGGGAGGTCGCCGGCTTCTTCGGCTCCTTGCGCAGCGGCACGTCCCGCTCCCGCCGCAGCACCGCCCCGCTGGCCTCGGTCAGCACCAGCGTGCCGTACTCGCCCTCCACCGCGAGCAGCCCCTGGGCGAGCAACTGCCTTATGACGCCCCGCCATTCGGCCTCGGCCAGCTCCTCGCCGATACCGAAGACGGACAGCTGGTCGTGGTCGAACTGGATGACCTTGGCGGTCCGCTTCCCCAGCAGGATGTCGACGATCTGCACCGCGCCGAACTTCTGTCCGCGCTCCCGCTGCAGCCGGACGACCGTCGACAGCGCCTTCTGCGCCGCGATGGTTCCGTCCCAGGTCTCCGGCGGGGTCAGGCAGGTGTCGCAGTTGCCGCAGCCGGACGGGTCGGGGTCCTGGCCGAAGTAGGCGAGGAGCTGGCCCCGGCGGCACTGGGCCGTCTCGCACAGCGCCAGCATCGAGTCCAGATGGGCTTGCGCCCGGCGCCGGAAGGCCTCGTCGCCCTCACCGGACTGGATCAGCTTGCGCTGCTGGATGACGTCGTTCAGTCCGTAGGCCATCCAGGCCGTCGAGGGCAGCCCGTCGCGGCCGGCCCGGCCCGTCTCCTGGTAGTAGCCCTCGACCGACTTGGGCAGGTCGAGGTGGGCGACGAAGCGGACGTCCGGCTTGTCGATGCCCATGCCGAAGGCGATGGTCGCCACCACGACCAGGCCGTCCTCGCGCAGGAAGCGGGACTGATGGGCCGCGCGCGTGCCCGCGTCCAGACCCGCGTGGTACGGCACCGCCTCGACGCCGTTGCGGCTGAGGAACTCGGCGGTCTTCTCCACCGAGTTGCGCGACAGGCAGTAGACGATGCCCGCGTCGCCCGCGTGCTCCTCGCGCAGGAAGCTCAGCAGCTGCTTCTTCGGGTCGGCCTTGGGCACGATCCGGTACTGGATGTTGGGCCGGTCGAAGCTCGCCACGAAGTGGCGGGCCGTCGGCATGTTCAGCCGCTGGGTGATCTCCTGGTGCGTCGCGTGCGTGGCCGTCGCCGTCAGCGCGATCCGCGGCACGTCCGGCCAGCGCTCGCCGAGCAGGGACAGCGCCAGGTAGTCGGGCCGGAAGTCGTGGCCCCACTGGGAGACGCAGTGCGCCTCGTCGATCGCGAAGAGGGAGATCTTGCCGCGCGAGAGCAGATCGAGCGTGCTCTCCAGCCGCAGCCGCTCCGGCGCCAGGTACAGCAGGTCCAGCTCGCCGGCGAGGAACTCGGCCTCGACCATCCGCCGCTCGTCGAAGTCCTGCGTGGAGTTCATGAACCCGGCCCGCACGCCCAGCGCCCGCAGCGCGTCCACCTGGTCCTGCATCAGGGCGATGAGCGGGGAGACCACCACACCAGTACCGGGCCTGACCAGGGACGGGATCTGGTAGCACAGCGACTTGCCGCCACCGGTCGGCATGAGCACGACGGCATCGCCGCCCGCCACGACGTGCTCGATGACCGCTTCCTGCTCACCGCGGAAGGCGTCGTAGCCGAAGACCCGGTGCAGCGCGGCCAGCGCCTCGCTCGCGTCGGCACCGAGGGGCCCGGCGGGGCCGCCGCCCGCGCCGATCCCGGCCCCGGTCACCCCGGCTCCGGTCACCGCGTCCAGTTCCGTCATCACACCCGTCCCGCCCGTAGCGCCCATCGTTGCGTCCCCCGTGCGTCGCGCCTCGACCACTGCGTCCACCATAGGCGCCCGCACCGACAGCCCCGGAGTTATCCACAGGTCCCGCCAGACGGAGACGATACCCAGACATTCGTTCGACTGCGCCCGGTGGCCGCCCGCCCGGAAACGCCGTGGGACCCGGCTCCCGAAGGAGACCGGGTCCCACCCAGGCGTTACGGGGCCGTCAGCGCACGAACACCCCCGCCTGCCCCGCCAGATCCAGGAAGTACTGCGGCGCCACACCGAGCACCACCGTGACCGCCACGCCCACGCCGATCGCCGTCATCGTCAGCGGCGACGGCACCGCCACCGTCGGGCCCTCCGGCCGCGGCTCGCTGAAGAACATCAGCACGATGACACGGATGTAGAAGAACGCCGCGATCGCGGACGAGATCACACCGATCACGACGAGTGGGGCTGCCCCGCCCTCCGCCGCCGCCTTGAACACGGCGAACTTCCCGGCGAAGCCGGATGTCAGCGGAATGCCGGCGAAGGCCAGCAGGAACACCGCGAACACCGCCGCCACCAGCGGGGACCTGCGTCCGAGCCCCGCCCACTTGGACAGGTGCGTCGCCTCGCCCCCGGCGTCGCGGACGAGCGTGACCACCGCGAAGGCGCCGATCGTCACGAACGAGTACGCGGCCAGGTAGAACAGCACCGACGAGACACCGTCGGGCGTGGTCGCGATGACACCGGCGAGGATGAACCCGGCGTGCGCGATCGACGAGTACGCCAGCAGCCGCTTGATGTCGGTCTGCGTGATGGCGACGATCGCACCGCCCAGCATGGTGACGATGGCCACGGCCCACATGACCGGCCGCCAGTCCCAGCGCAGGCCCGGCAGGACCACGTACAGCAGCCGCAGCAGCGCGCCGAACGCCGCCACCTTCGTCGCCGCCGCCATGAAGCCGGTCACCGGCGTCGGAGCGCCCTGGTAGACGTCCGGCGTCCACATGTGGAACGGCACCGCGCCGACCTTGAACAGCAGGCCCATCACCAGCAGTGCGGCCCCGATCAGCAGCAGCGCGTCGTTGCCCATGGTGTCGGCGAGCGCCGGGTTGACGTCCTGCACGGTGCCGTCGACGACCTGCGCGATCGTGGCGTACGACATCGAACCCGCGTAGCCGTAGAGCAGCGCGATGCCGAACAGGGTGAACGCGGAGGCGAAGGCGCCCAGCAGGAAGTACTTGACCGCGGCCTCCTGCGACATGAGCCGCTTGCGGCGGGCCAGGGCGCACAGCAGGTACAGCGGCAGGGAGAGGACCTCCAGCGCGACGAACAGCGTCAGCAGGTCGTTGGCCGCCGGGAAGACCAGCATGCCTGCGACCGCGAACATCAGCAGCGGGAAGACCTCGGTGGTGGTGAACCCGGCCTTGACCGCGGCCTTCTCGCTCTCGCTGCCCGGCACGGAGGCCGCCTGCGCGGCGAAGGAGTCGACGCGGTTGCCGTGCGCCTCCGGGTCCAGGCGCCGCTCGGCGAAGGTGAACAGGCCCACCAGCGCCGCCAGCAGGATCGTGCCCTGCAGGAAGAGGGCCGGCCCGTCGACGGCGATCGCGCCCATCGCGGCGATGCGTGCCTTGGTCGTGCCGTACCCGTCGGCCGCGAGGGCCACGACCGCGGCGAAGGCGGCGGCGAGGGCGACGACGGACACGAACATCTGGGCGTAGTAGCGAGACTTCCGCGGGACGAACGCCTCGATCAGGATTCCGACGATCGCCGCACCGACGATGATCAGCGTGGGGGCGAGCTGCCCGTATTCGATCTTCGGCGCGTCGATCTTGGTGATCGGGTCGGCCGCCGTTGTCCACAGGCTGTGGACGGCTGTTGTGCTCACTTGGCCGCCTCCACCTCAGGCTGGGGGTCCTTCTTGTGTACGTCGGACATGGTCTGCTTGACCGCCGGGTCGATGATCTGCGTGACGGGCTTCGGGTAGACGCCCAGGAAGATCAGCAGGACGACGAGCGGGGCGACGACCACGAGCTCGCGGATCCTGAGGTCCGGCATCGCGGAGACCTCCGGTTTCACCGGGCCCGTCATCGTCCGCTGGTAGAGGACGAGGGTGTAGAGCGCGGCGAGGACGATGCCGAAGGTGGCGATGATCCCGATCACCGGGTAGCGCGTGAACGTGCCGACCAGGACCAGGAACTCACTGACGAACGGCGCCAGTCCCGGCAGCGACAGGGTCGCGAGGCTGCCGATCAGGAACGTGCCGGCGAGCACCGGGGCGACCTTCTGCACTCCGCCGTAGTCGGCGATGAGCCGCGAGCCGCGCCGGGAGATCAGGAAGCCCGCCACCAGCATCAGCGCGGCCGTCGAGATGCCGTGGTTGATCATGTAGAGCGTCGCGCCGGACTGCCCCTGGCTGGTCATCGCGAAGATGCCCATGATGATGAAGCCGAAGTGGGAGATCGACGCGTACGCCACCAGCCGCTTGATGTCCCGCTGGCCGACCGCGAGCAGCGCCCCGTAGATGATGCTGATCAGGGCGAGGACGAGGATGGCGGGCGTGGCCCACTTGCTGGCCTCCGGGAACAGCTGGAGGCAGAAGCGGAGCATCGCGAAGGTGCCGACCTTGTCGACGACCGCCGTGATGAGCACGGCGACCGGGGCGGTGGACTCCTGCATGGCGTTGGGCAGCCAGGTGTGCAGCGGCCACAGGGGCGCCTTCACCGCGAACGCGAAGAAGAAGCCGAGGAACAGCCAGCGTTCGGTGTTGGTCGCCATGTCGAGCGTGCCGTTGGCGCGGGCCTCGGCGATCTCCTGGAGCGAGAAGTTCCCGGCGACCACGTACAGGCCGATCACCGCGGCCAGCATGATCAGACCGCCGACCAGGTTGTAGAGGAGGAACTTGACGGCCGCGTAAGACCGTTGGGTCGCCGCCGCCTTCTCACCGTGCTCGTGGGCACGGTCCCCGAAGCCGCCGATGAGGAAGTACATCGGGATCAGCATGGCTTCGAAGAAGATGTAGAAGAGGAAGACGTCGGTGGCCTCGAAGGAGAGGATCACCATCGCCTCGACGGCGAGGATCAGGGCGAAGAAGCCCTGCGTCGGCCGCCACCGGCTGCTGCCGGTCTCCAGGGGGTCGGCGTCGTGCCAGCCCGCCAGGATGATGAAGGGGATGAGCAGCGCCGTGAGCGCGACCAGCGCCACCCCGATGCCGTCCACACCCAGTTCGTAACGGACGCCGAAGTCCGCGATCCAGGCGTGGGACTCGGTGAGCTGGTAGCGGTCGCCGGCGGGGTCGAAGCGGACCAGGACGGTGATCGCCAGGACGAGCGTGGCGAGCGAGAAGAGCAGCGCCAGCCACTTGGCGGCGGTGCGCTTCGCGGCCGGTACGGCGGCCGTGGCGATCGCCCCGACGGCCGGGAGCGCCGCTGTCGCTGTCAGCAGAGGAAAGGACATCGGTATCAGACCGCCCTCATCAGCAGGGTCGCGGCGACGATGAGCGCCGCACCCCCGAACATCGAGACCGCGTAGGAGCGGGCGAAGCCGTTCTGCAGCCTGCGCATCCGCCCGGAGAGGCCGCCGACCGAGGCCGCCGTGCCGTTGACGACACCGTCGACCAGGGTGTGGTCGACGTAGACCAGGGACCGCGTGAGGTGCTGGCCGCCGCGGACCAGGACGACGTGGTTGAAGTCGTCCTGGAGCAGGTCGCGCCGGGCGGCCCGGGTGAGCAGCGAGCCGCGCGGGGCGACGGCGGGGACCGGGCGGCGGCCGTACTGGGCCCAGGCGATGGCGACGCCGATGATCATGCAGGCGACGGTCGCGCCGGTGACCACACCCGCGCTGATCGGCGGGTTGCCGTGGCTGTGTCCCGTGACGGGCTCCAGCCAGTGCATGAACCGGTCGCCGATGCTGAAGAACGCACCTCCGGCGACCGATCCGACGGCCAGCACGATCATCGGGACCGTCATGATCCTGGGCGACTCGTGCGGGTGCGGCGGGGTGTACTCGCCGCGCGTCTCGGCGGCGGGCTCCACATCGGGCTGGGCCGGGGACGGCGTCGGGGCGTTGCGCCAGCGCTCCTCGCCGAAGAACGTCATCAGCATCACGCGCGTCATGTAGAACGCGGTGATGGCCGCGCCGAGCAGGGCGCAGCCGCCGAGGATCCAGCCCTCGGTGCCGCCCTTCGCGAACGCCGCCTCGATGATCTTGTCCTTGGAGAAGAAGCCGGACAGACCCGGGAAACCGATGATCGCCAGGTAGCCGAGGCCGAAGGTGATGAACGTGACCGGCATGTACTTCCGCAGTCCGCCGTAGCGGCGCATGTCGACCTCGTCGTTCATGCCGTGCATGACCGAACCGGCGCCGAGGAACAGGCCGGCCTTGAAGAAGCCGTGCGTCACCAGGTGCATGATCGCGAAGACGTAGCCGATGGGGCCGAGGCCGGCGGCCAGGATCATGTAGCCGATCTGCGACATGGTCGAGCCGGCCAGGGCCTTCTTGATGTCGTCTTTCGCGCAACCGACGATCGCACCGAACAGCAGCGTGACCGCGCCGACGATGGTGACGACCAGCTGCGCGTCCGGGGCGCCGTTGAAGACGGCCGCGGAGCGGACGATCAGGTAGACGCCCGCCGTCACCATGGTCGCGGCGTGGATGAGGGCCGAGACGGGGGTCGGGCCCTCCATCGCGTCCCCGAGCCAGGACTGCAGCGGTACCTGGGCGGACTTGCCGCAGGCGGCGAGGAGCAGCATCAGCGCGATCGCGGTCAGCTTGTCCTCACCGGCGGCACCGGCGAGCCCGGCCTCCCCGTGGCCGCCGAGCACCGGCCCGAAGGCGAAGGTGCCGAACCACAGGAACATCAGCATGATCGCGATGGACAGGCCCATGTCGCCGACGCGGTTGACCAGGAAGGCCTTCTTCGCGGCCGTGGCGGCGCTGGGCTTGTGCTGCCAGAAGCCGATCAGCAGGTAGGAGGCGAGACCGACGCCCTCCCAGCCGACGTACAGCAGCAGGTAGTTGTCGGCGAGGACGAGGATCAGCATCGCCGCGAGGAACAGGTTCAGATAGCCGAAGAAGCGGCGGCGCCGCTCGTCGTGCTCCATGTACCCGACGGAGTACAGGTGGATCAGCGATCCGACGCCGGTGATCAGCAGCACGAAGGTCATGGACAGCTGGTCGAGCTGGAAGGCGACGTCCGCCTGGAAGCCTTCGACCGGGACCCAGCTGAACAGGTGCTGGCTCAGGACGCGGTTCTCGGCGCCCCGGCCCAGCATGTCGGTGAACAGCACCAGGCCGAGCACGAAGGAGACGGCCGCGAGCGCGGTGCCGAGCCAGTGGCCGACGGCGTCCAGCCGCCGGCCGCCGCACAGCAGGACCGCCGCTCCGAGCAGGGGCGCCGCCACCAGCAGCGCAATGAGGTTCTCCACGATTCTTCCGACCCCTTACAGCTTCATCAGGCTGGCGTCGTCGACCGAGGCCGAGTGGCGGGCACGGAACAGGGACACGATGATCGCGAGCCCGACCACGACCTCGGCGGCGGCGACGACCATCGTGAAGAAGGCGATGATCTGGCCGTCGAGGTTGCCGTGCATCCGGGAGAAGGCGACGAACGCGAGGTTGCAGGCGTTGAGCATGAGCTCGATGCACATGAACACGACGATCGCGTTGCGCCTGATCAGCACGCCGGTGGCGCCGATCGTGAACAACAGGGCCGCGAGATAGAGGTAGTTGACGGGGTTCACTTGGACGCCTCCTCGGACCGCTGGAACTTCGCCGGCCCGACCGCCCTGCGCTCCAGACGCTCCTCGGACCGCTGCTCCAGGGCCTTGAGGTCGTTGAGCGCCTCCCGCGACACGTCGCGGATCTGGCCGCGCTCGCGCAGGGTCTTGCTGACGGTGAGGTCGGACGGGGTGCCGTCGGGCAGCAGGCCCGCGATGTCGACCGCGTTGTGCCGGGCGTACACACCGGGCGCCGGCAGCGGCGGCAGGTACTTGCCCTCGCGCACGCGCTCCTCTGCGAGCTCCCGCTGCGTCTTGGCCCGCTCGGTGCGCTCGCGGTGGGTGAGCACCATGGCCCCGACGGCGGCCGTGATGAGCAGGGCGCCGGTGATCTCGAACGCGAAGACGTACTTGGTGAAGATGAGGGCGGCGAGGCCCTCCACGTTGCCCCCGGCGTTGGCCTGGCCGATGCCGTTGAACTCCGTCAGGGACGCGTTGCCGATCCCGCCGATCAGCAGGACGCCGAAGCCGAGCCCGCACAGCAGGGCCAGCCACCGCTGGCCCTTGATGGTCTCCTTCAGGGAGTCCGCCGCGGTGACGCCGACGAGCATCACCACGAACAGGAACAGCATCATGATCGCGCCGGTGTAGACGACGATCTGTACGACGCCCAGGAAGTAGGCGCCGTTGGCGAGGTAGAACACCGCCAGGATGATCATGGTCCCGGCGAGGCAGAGAGCACTGTGCACGGCCCTCTTCATGAGGATGGTGCACAGTGCGCCGATCACCGCGACGGTGCCCAGGATCCAGAACTGGACGGCCTCTCCGGTGGAGGTGGAGTAGGCGGCGAGCTGGGTGGTCATCGCCCGATCACCCTCTCCGAGGCCGGTTCCGTCCCGCCGAAGGTCGAGTCGGCCTCCTGCACGACCTCGCCCTTGGAGTGGGCGACCTGCCGCTCGGTGCCGGGCGCGGCCTCCGTCACCAGGCCCCGGTAGTAGTCCTGTTCGTCCGTGCCGGGGTAGATGGCGTGGGGCGAGTCGACCATGCCCTCCTCGAGACCGGCGAGCAGCTGCTCCTTGGTGTAGATGAGGTTGGCCCGGCTGGAGTCGGCCAGCTCGAACTCGTTGGTCATCGTCAGCGCCCGGGTGGGGCAGGCCTCGATGCACAGGCCGCACAGGATGCAGCGGGCGTAGTTGATCTGGTAGACGCGGCCGTACCGCTCGCCCGGCGAGTAGCGCTCCTCGTCGGTGTTGTCCGCGCCCTCCACGTAGATCGCGTCGGCGGGGCAGGCCCAGGCGCACAGTTCACAGCCGACGCACTTCTCCAGGCCGTCCGGATGGCGGTTGAGCTGGTGCCGTCCGTGGAAGCGCGGAGCCGTGGTCTTCTGCTGCTCCGGGTACTGCTCGGTCAGCCGCTTCTTGAACATGGCCTTGAAGGTCACGCCGAAGCCGGCCACGGGGTTCTGGAAACCGGGCTTGGTGTCCTTGCTTTCCTCAGCCTTCGAACGCTCGAGTTCCTCAGCCATCGGACGCCTCCTTTCCATCCGTAGTTCCGCCCAGAGATCCGTCACTCTGAGTATCGGTCCCACCACTGACAATCAGCTCCCGCTCACGGCGCGAGCGGCGCGGGACCGGTGGAAGTTCCTGTCCGGGCAGGGGCGGTACGGGGAATCCGCCCGCCATCGGGTCGAAGGCGGCCGGGGTCCCGGCCGGCTGTTCGGCCTTCTTGGCCTTCTCGCGGAACATGTCGGCGACGAAGGAGAGCAGCAGCAGGGCGAGGACGCCGCCGCCGACGTACAGGGCGATGTCGGCGAAGTCGTAGCCCTCGTTGCGGAAGGCCCGCACGCTCGCGACGAGCATCAGCCACACCAGGGAGACCGGGATGAGGACCTTCCAGCCGAGCTTCATCAGCTGGTCGTAGCGGACGCGCGGGAGGGTGCCGCGGATCCAGATGAACATGAACAGCAGCAGCTGGACCTTCACCGTGAACCAGAGCAGCGGCCACCAGCCGTGGTTGGCGCCTTCCCAGAAGGTGCTGATCGGCCAGGGGGCCCGCCAGCCGCCGAGGAACAGCGTGGTGGCGACGGCCGAGACGGTCACCATGTTGACGTACTCGGCGAGCATGAACATCGCGAACTTGATCGACGAGTACTCGGTGTTGAAGCCGCCGACGAGGTCGCCCTCGGACTCCGGCATGTCGAAGGGGGCGCGGTTGGTCTCGCCGACCATCGTGACGATGTAGATGATGAAGGAGACCGGCAGCAGCACGATGTACCAGCGGTCGGCCTGCTGCTCGACGATCGTCGACGTCGACATCGACCCCGAGTACAGGAAGACGGAGGCGAAGGCGGCGCCCATCGCGATCTCGTAGGAGATCATCTGCGCGCAGGAGCGCAAGCCGCCCAGCAGCGGGTAGGTCGAGCCGGAGCTCCAGCCCGCCAGCACGATGCCGTAGATGCCGACCGAGGCGACCGCGAGGATGTAGAGCATCGCGATCGGCAGGTCGGTGAGCTGCATCGTGGTGCGCTGGCCGAAGATCGAGATCTCGTTGCCGGCGGGGCCGAAGGGGATCACCGCGATCGCCATGAAGGCCGGGATCGCCGCGATGACCGGCGCGAGGACGTACACCACCTTGTCCGCACGCTTGACGATCACGTCTTCCTTGAGCATCAGCTTGATGCCGTCGGCGAGCGACTGGAGCATGCCCCAGGGGCCGTGCCGGTTGGGGCCGATGCGCAGCTGCATCCAGGCGACGACCTTGCGCTCCATGACGATGGAGACCAGCACGGTCACCATCAGGAACGCGAAGCAGAACACCGCCTTGATGACGACCAGCCACCAGGGGTCGGTGCCGAACATCGAGAGGTCTTCTGCGGCGAGGTACGGGCTCATGCCTCCACCTCCTTGGGGGCCTCGCCGGCGAGCGTCGCCGGGCCGATGCGGACGAGGGAGCCGGGCCGCGCCCCGGTGTCGGAGGCGACGCCGCCGCCGGTGGAGTTCAGCGGCAGCCACACGACCCGGTCGGGCATGTCGCTGATCTGGAGCGGGAGTTCCACGACCCCCTGGGGACCGGTCACCGCGAGCAGGTCGCCGTCCTTGACGCCCGCCTCGGCGGCCGTCGGGGCCGACACACGCGCGCGTGCCGCGTGCCGGGTTCCGGCGAGTGCCTCGTCGCCCTGCTGGAGGAGGCCTTGGTCGAGGAGCAGCCGGTGCCCCGCGAGAACGGCTTCCCCTACGGCCGGCCGCGGCAGCGCGGCCGCGGTCTCCAGGGGTTCACCCGCCCGCGGTCCGTCCCAGGCGCCGAGCCGGTCGATCTCGCCGCGCACGGTGCGCAGGTCCGGCAGTCCGAGGTGGACGTCCATGGCGTCGGCCAGCATCTGCAGCACGCGCGCGTCGGTGGGCGCGGAGCGGCGGGTCATCTGGTCGGGCTTGAGCGCCGCCTCGAAGAAGCGGATCCGGCCTTCCCAGTTGAGGAAGGTGCCGGCCTTCTCGGCGACCGCCGCGACGGGCAGAACGACATCGGCCTTGCGGCTGATCTCGCTCGGCCGCAGCTCCAGCGAGACCAGGAAGCCCACTTCGTCGAGCGCCGCACGCGCGCGTGCCGGGTCGGGCAGGTCGGCGATCTCCACACCCGCCACCAGCAGGGCCTGGAGCTCACCGGTCGCGGCGGCCTCCACGATCTGGCCGGTGTCACGGCCGTAGCGGTGCGGAAGCCCCGCGACGCCCCAGACGGCGGCGACCTCGTCCCGCGCGCGCGGGTCGGTGGCCGGGCGCCCGCCCGGCAGCAGCGACGGCAGCGCGCCCGCCTCGATCGCGCCGCGTTCCCCGGCCCGGCGCGGGATCCACACCAGCCCGGCACCGGTCGCGGCGGCGGTGCGGACGGCGGCGGTGAGCCCGCCGGCCACGGCGGCCAGCCGCTCGCCGACGACGATCACCGCGCCCTCGGCGCGCAGCGCCTCGGCGGCGAGCGCGCCGTCGTCCTCCAGGCCGGCGCCGCTCGCGAGCGCGTCCAGCCACTCGGTCTCGGTGCCGGGAGCCGCCGGCAGCAGCGTGCCGCCGGCCTTCTCCAGACCGCGCGTGGCGTGCGTGGCCAGGGAGTAGACCTTCTGCCCGTGCTTACGCCAGGCCTTGCGCAGCCGCAGGAAGACGCCGGGCGCCTCCTCCTCCGCCTCGAACCCGACGAGCAGGACGGCCGGGGCCTTCTCCAGCGCGGTGTACGTGACGCCCGTGCCGTCGAGGTCCCGGCCCCGCCCGGCGATCTGCGCGGCGAGGAAGTCGGCCTCCTCCCCGCTGTGCACGCGCGCGCGGAAGTCAATGTCGTTGGTGTCGAGCGCCACGCGCGTGAACTTGCTGTACGCGTAGGCGTCCTCGACGGTGAGGCGGCCACCGGTCAGGACACCCGTGCGGCCCCGGGAGGCCAGCAGCCCCTGGGCCGCGATCTGCAGCGCCTCCGGCCAGGAGGCCGGTTCCAGCTCACCCTCGGCGTTGCGCACGAGCGGCGTCTCGAGCCGGTCGCGCTGCTGCGCGTACCGGAACCCGAACCGGCCCTTGTCGCAGATCCACTCCTCGTTGACCTCGGGGTCGTCGGCCGCCAGGCGCCGCATGACCTTTCCGCGGCGGTGGTCGGTGCGCGTGGCGCAGCCGCCGGAGCAGTGCTCGCACACCGACGGGGAGGACACCAGGTCGAACGGGCGGGAGCGGAATCGGTACGCCGCCGAGGTCAGCGCGCCCACCGGGCAGATCTGGATGGTGTTGCCGGAGAAGTACGACTCGAACGGGTCGCCCTCGCCGGTGCCCACCTGCTGGAGCGCGCCCCGCTCGACCAGCTCGATCATCGGGTCGCCCGCGACCTGGTTGGAGAACCGGGTGCAGCGGGCGCACAGCACGCACCGCTCGCGGTCGAGCAGCACCTGCGTGGAGATCGGGACGGGCTTCTCGTAGGTCCGCTTGCGGCCCTCGAAGCGGGAGTCGGCGTCGCCGTGCGACATGGCCTGGTTCTGCAGCGGGCACTCGCCGCCCTTGTCGCAGACCGGGCAGTCCAGCGGGTGGTTGATGAGCAGGAGCTCCATCACACCCTTCTGGGCCTTCTCCGCGACCGGCGAGGTGAGGTGGGTCTTCACCACCATCCCGTCGGTGCAGGTGATGGTGCAGGACGCCATGGGCTTGCGCTGGCCCTCGACCTCGACGATGCACTGGCGGCAGGCGCCGGCCGGGTCGAGCAGGGGGTGGTCGCAGAACCGGGGGATCTCGATGCCGAGCTGCTCGGCGGCCCGGATGACCAGGGTGCCCTTGGGCACGCTGATCTCGGCGCCGTCGATCGTCAGCGACACGAGGTCCTCCGGCGGGACCGCCGCTTCTCCCCCGCCGGAGGGAGAGCTGGTGGTCACGGTCATGCGTTCACCTCCGTGCGGTCGGCCCAGGCCGTCGACTTGGCCGGGTCGAAGGGGCAGCCCCGGCCCGTGATGTGCTGCTCGTACTCCTCGCGGAAGTACTTCAGCGAGGAGAAGATCGGCGAGGCGGCGCCGTCGCCGAGGGCGCAGAAGGACTTGCCGTTGATGTTGTCGGCGATGTCGTTCAGCTTGT
The DNA here is from genome assembly GCF_040302345.1 of Streptomyces sp. NPDC126510. NCBI lineage: Bacteria > Bacillati > Actinomycetota > Actinomycetes > Kitasatosporales > Streptomycetaceae > Streptomyces > Streptomyces sp. NPDC126510. The sequence continues at coordinate 40,876 of NZ_JBEORR010000016.1, forward strand.
CGAGGTCGGACATCTGTCCCTTGCCGGCCTCGATGTCGCGCAGCAACTGCACGAGCCAGTAGGTGCCTTCGCGGCAGGGCGTGCACTTGCCGCAGGACTCGTGGGCGTAGAACTCCGTCCAGCGGGTGACGGCACGGACCACGCAGGTGGTCTCGTCGAAGCACTGGAGGGCTTTGGTGCCGAGCATGGAACCCGCGGCGCCCACTCCTTCGTAATCAAGGGGGACGTCGAGATGCTCGTCGGTGAACATCGGGGTCGAGGAGCCGCCCGGCGTCCAGAACTTGAGGCGGTGCCCGGGGCGCATCCCGCCGCTCATGTCGAGCAGCTGGCGGAGCGTGATCCCGAGCGGCGCCTCGTACTGGCCGGGGCTGGCGACATGGCCGGACAGGGAGTAGAGCGTGAAGCCGGGCGACTTCTCACTCCCCATCGACCGGAACCATTCCTTGCCCCGCTGCAGGATCGCGGGAACCGACGCGATCGATTCGACGTTGTTCACCACAGTCGGGCACGCATAGAGGCCCGCGACGGCAGGGAAGGGGGGACGAAGCCGCGGCTGGCCCCGGCGACCTTCGAGCGAGTCGAGCAGTGCGGTCTCCTCACCGCAGATGTACGCGCCCGCGCCCGCGTGCACGGTGATGTCGAGGTCGAGTCCGCTGTCCAGGATGTTCTCGCCGAGGAAGCCGGCCTCGTAGGCCTCGCGCACTGCGGAGTGCAACCGCCGCAGCACGGGGACGACTTCACCACGCAGATAGATGAAGGCGTGCGACGACCTGATGGCGTAACACGCGATGATCATGCCCTCGATGAGGCTGTGCGGGTTCGCGAAGAGGAGCGGGATGTCCTTGCACGTCCCGGGCTCCGACTCGTCGGCGTTGACAACAAGATAGTGCGGCTTTCCGTCCCCCTGGGGAATGAACTGCCACTTCATCCCGGTGGGGAATCCCGCGCCGCCGCGCCCGCGCAGACCGGAGTCCTTGACGTACGCGATCAGGTCGTCCGGGGACATGGCGAGCGCCTTGCGCAGCCCTTCGTAGCCGTCGTGCCTCCGGTACACGTCCAGCGTCCAGGACCTGTCCTCGTCCCAGAAGGCCGACAGCACCGGTGCGAGCAGCTTCTCGGGGCTCGTGTCTTTCAGCTCGGGTGCCAAGGTCATCACTCCCCCTCCTCGGCGGTGGGCCCGGCCGGGTGGGCCGGGTCGGAGGCCGACGTGTCCTGCGGCGCGTCGTGCGAGCTCAAGTGCTCCGTCGGTGACGGCTCGTGCGGTGCCCCGGTGCGGGCCGCCTCGCCGCGCGGGTGCACCACGCGGGCGGCGGACGTCTCGCCCTTGGCGAGCTTCAGGCCGACCAGGGAGGCGGGTCCCGCGCTCCCCCCGGACTCCACGGCCCCCTCCCGCTCGTCGGGGAAGCCGGCCAGGACCCGGGCGGTCTCCTTGAAGGTGCACATGCGGGCCCCGCGGGTGGGCGTGACCGGCCGCCCGGCGCGCAGGTCGTCGACGAGGCTCTTGGCGCTGGCCGGGGTCTGGTTGTCGAAGAACTCCCAGTTGACCATCACGACCGGCGCGAAGTCGCAGGCCGCGTTGCACTCGATGTGCTCCAGGGTGACCTTGCCGTCGCCGGTGGTCTCGCCGTTGCCGACGCCGAGGTGCTCCTGGAGCTCGTCGAAGATCGCGTCCCCGCCCATCACGGCGCACAGGGTGTTGGTGCACACCCCCACCTGGTAGTCACCGCTCGGGCGGCGGCGGTACATGGTGTAGAAGGTGGCGACCGCGGTGACCTCGGCCGTGGTCAGGCCGAGCACGTCCGCGCAGAACCGCATGCCGGTGCGCGTGACATGGCCTTCCTCGGCCTGCACGAGGTGCAGCAGCGGCAGCAGGGCGGACCGGGAGTCCGGGTAGCGGGCGATGACCTCGCGCGCGTCCGTCTCCAGACGGGCCCGGACGTCGTCCGGGTAGGCGGGTGCGGGCAGTTCGGGCATGCCCAGGCTGACGCCCCGCTCGGAAGACGATGTGGTCACCGGTCGACGCCTCCCATCACGGGGTCGATGGACGCCACCGCGACGATGACGTCGGCGACCTGGCCGCCCTCGCACATCGCCGCCATGGCCTGCAGGTTGGTGAAGGACGGGTCGCGGAAGTGGACCCGGTAGGGGCGGGTGCCGCCGTCGGACACGACGTGCACCCCGAGTTCGCCCTTGGGCGACTCGACCGCCGTGTACGCCTGTCCCGGCGGGACGCGAAAGCCCTCGGTGACCAGCTTGAAGTGGTGGATCAGGGCCTCCATGGAGGTGCCCATGATCTTCTTGATGTGGTCGAGGGAGTTGCCGAGGCCGTCGGGGCCGAGGGCGAGCTGGGCCGGCCAGGCGATCTTCTTGTCGGCGACCATGACCGGGCCGGGCTGGAGCCGGTCGAGGCACTGCTCGACGATCCTGAGGGACTGGCGCATCTCCTCCAGCCGGATGAGGAAGCGGCCGTAGGAGTCGCAGGTGTCGGCGGTCGGGATCTCGAAGTCGTACGTCTCGTAGCCGCAGTACGGCTGCGCCTTGCGCAGGTCGTGCGGCAGGCCGGTGGAGCGCAGGATCGGGCCCGTCGCGCCGAGGGCCATGCAGCCGGCCAGGTCCAGGTAGCCGACGTCCTGCATGCGGGCCTTGAAGATGGGGTTCCCGGTGGCGAGCTTGTCGTACTCCGGGAGGTTCTTCTTCATCTTCTTCACGAACTCGCGGATCTGGTCCACCGCGCCGGGCGGCAGGTCCTGGGCGAGTCCGCCGGGGCGGATGTACGCGTGGTTCATCCGCAGGCCGGTGATCAGCTCGTAGATATCGAGAATGAGTTCACGATCACGAAAGCCGTAGATCATGATCGTGGTCGCGCCGAGCTCCATGCCGCCGGTGGCGATGCACACCAGGTGCGAGGAGAGCCGGTTCAGCTCCATCAGGAGCACGCGGATGATCGAGGCCCGGTCCGGGATCTGGTCCTCGATGCCGAGGAGCTTCTCGACGCCGAGGCAGTACGCCGTCTCGTTGAAGAACGGCGTCAGGTAGTCCATGCGCGTCACGAACGTGGTGCCCTGCGTCCATGTCCGGTACTCGAGGTTCTTCTCGATGCCGGTGTGCAGGTAACCGATTCCGCAGCGGGCCTCGGTGACGGTCTCGCCGTCGATCTCCAGGATCAGCCGGAGCACGCCGTGGGTGGAGGGGTGCTGCGGGCCCATGTTGACGACGATGCGCTCGTCGTCGGCGCGGGCGGCGGTCTGGACGACCTCGTCCCAGTCGCCGCCGGTGACCGTGTAGACGGTGCCCTCGGTGGTCTCGCGAGGGGAGGCGTGCGAAGTGCTCATGAGTACGACCTCCGCTGGTCCGGAGCCGGGATCTGGGCGCCCTTGTACTCGACGGGGATGCCGCCGAGGGGGTAGTCCTTGCGCTGCGGAAAGCCCTGCCAGTCGTCCGGCATCATGATCCGCGTCAGGGCGGGGTGGCCGTCGAAGACGATTCCGAAGAAGTCGTACGTCTCGCGCTCGTGCCAGTCGTTCGTCGGATAGACCTCGAACAGCGACGGGATGTGCGGGTCGCTGTCGGGGGCGCTGACCTCCAGGCGGATCACCCGGTTGTGGGTGATCGAGCGCAGGTGGTAGACGGCGTGCAGCTCGCGGCCCTTGTCGTTCGGGTAGTGCACGCCGCTGACGCCCGTGCACAGCTCGAAGCGCAGGGCCGGGTCGTCGCGCAGGGTGCGGGCGACGAGGACGAGGTGCTCGCGCTCGATGTGGAAGGTCAGCTCGTCCCGGTCGACGACCGTCTTCTCGATGGCGTTGTCCGGGAGCAGGCCCTGTTCCTCCAGGGCGCCCTCCAGCTCGTCGGCGACCTCGTCGAACCAGCCGCCGTAGGGCCGGGTCGCCGGCCCCGGGAGCCGGACCGAGCGGACCAGGCCGCCGTAGCCGGTGGTGTCGCCGCCCTTGTCGGCGCCGAACATGCCGCGCTGGACGCGGATCTCCTCGCCACCCTGGCCGCGCTGACCGGGGAGGTTGGACGCGCTGAGGTCCTTCTCGGGGTTGGCGCCACCCGCGCCGTTCGCGCCGTTCGCGTCGCTCATCGCAGCAGCCCCTTCATCTCGATGGTGGGCAGGGCCTTGAGCGCCGCTTCCTCCGCCTCGCGGGCCGCCTCCTCGGCGTTCACGCCGAGCTTGGAGCTCTGGATCTTCTGGTGGAGCTTGAGGATCGCGTCCATCAGCATCTCCGGCCGGGGCGGGCAGCCGGGGAGGTAGATGTCGACCGGCACGATGTGGTCGACGCCCTGGACGATGGCGTAGTTGTTGAACATGCCGCCGGAGGAGGCGCAGACCCCCATGGAGATCACCCACTTGGGGTTCGGCATCTGGTCGTAGACCTGCCGGAGCACCGGCGCCATCTTCTGGCTGACCCGGCCGGCGACGATCATCAGGTCCGCCTGGCGGGGCGAACCGCGGAAGACCTCCATGCCGAACCGCGCCAGGTCGTAACGGCCGGCGCCGGTGGTCATCATCTCGATGGCGCAGCAGGCGAGGCCGAAGGTGGCGGGGAAGACCGAGGCCTTGCGTACCCAGCCCGCGGCCTGCTCGACGGTGGTCAGCAGGAAGCCGCTCGGCAGCTTTTCTTCGAGTCCCATGACGTGTGGCCCCTCAGTCCCATTCCAGGCCGCCGCGCCGCCATACGTACGCGTACGCGACGAAGACGGTGAGCACGAAGAGCAGCATCTCCACGAGCCCGAAGATCCCCAGGGCGTCGAAGGTGACGGCCCAGGGGTAGAGGAAGACGATCTCGATGTCGAAGACGATGAAGAGCATCGCCGTCAGGTAGTACTTGATGGGGAAGCGCCCGCCACCGGCCGGCGTGGGGGTCGGCTCGATACCGCACTCGTAGGCCTCGAGCTTGGCGCGGTTGTACCGCTTGGGCCCGATCAACGTGGCCATGACCACGGAGAAGATCGCAAAGCCTGCCCCGAGGGCTCCCAGTACGAGGATGGGCGCATACGCGTTCACCGCTCCTCGCTCCTCTCAGTCGGCACTGACTGCTGGCGGTTTGCATCGGGCTCACTTCCGGCCCACCCGTCCCTCGAACCCCGCCCGCCCCGGCGAAGATCGGGAACATGTGAAGCAGGTCACAAGCCCAACCGCGTGCATCTTATGCCCGACGCTCTGTGATCTGCGACACGGGGTATTGCACAAGCTTTGTGATCTCCACCACCTGACGATCGATCATGAAGTCGGATGAGCGGTGATCTTCACACGCGAAGCGTCCGAGTGATCACGAGAGGTGACATTTTGGCTCGTCAGCGCAGGCCGGAGGGGGCGTCTCAATATCAAGAGGGTTCTCACGCATGCAAATTCGCGATGGACTTGATCTCTTGATAGAGGCACGTTCACACGTCAGGGGGCGCAGGGGGCGAGGTGTGGACGCGTGCACGCGTTCACGATCTTCGCGAGGTCGTGACACGGCCGTGATCTACGCACCGGGACGCGGTCGACAGGACGGCCGTTCCGTGACCTCCGTCACATTGATGAGAGGTCCGTGAGAACGGGGCTTGGCCAATCAATGCAACCGATGGTAGGCGCGGGGCAATTCGGGCGTATTGATCAAACACCGTGATCACAGGCTGGTCACGGGGCGCCCGCAATGTCCGTTACGGCGTCAATAAAGGGTCTCGTTCGGGGTTTTTGGGGGCCCGATTGAGTAACTGTGGCGCAGCACACGTTTCTTGAAGATATGAAGGAGCCCCTGGTACCGGTTATTCCCATGTCCCACACCGCTCACATACGCAGCCACCGGAAACCCCGCCGCAGCGCGACCTCTTCGATCGCCCTGCGCGCCGGCGTTGCCGGTGGCGTCCTCAGCATGGCGGCGGCGGGTGCGTCGGCCTCGGCGAGCGCCGCCGAGCCGGTGACGCAGACCATCGAACTGCCCACCCTGACGGCCGATATGTCCGCTCAGGTCGCCCAGTCCGCCGCCGCCACCCAGCAGGCCGCGGCGAACTACGAGCTGCGCGCCGAGCGTGACGCCGCCGCCGCCAAGGCCGCCACGGAGGCCAAGAAGGACCTCGCCGAGGCGAAGAAGAAGGCGGAGGCCAAGAAGAAGGCCGCCGAGGCCGCCCGCAAGGCCGCCGCCGAGCGCGCCAACCGCAGCACCGAGCGCGCCACCCTCTCCGCGTCCGCGTCCGCCTCCACGTCCGTGTCGGCGCCCGCCAGCGGCAGCGTCGCGACGGTCATCGCGTTCCTCAAGGCCCAGGTGGGCGACGCCTACGTCATGGGCGCCACCGGTCCCAACGCCTGGGACTGCTCCTCCCTCGTGCAGGCCGCGTACAAGCAGGTTGGTGTGGACCTGCCGCGCGTCTCGCAGGACCAGTCGATGGCCGGCACGGACGTCCCGCTGTCCAGCGTCCAGGTCGGCGACATCCTGTACTGGGGCGGCAAGGGCTCCGCGTACCACGTGGGTGTCTACATCGGGAACGGCCAGTACCTGGACGCGGCCAACCCGTCCAAGGGCGTCGTCATCCAGGACCTGTCGGGCTACCCGGCGTCGGGCGCGGTGCGCGTCCTCTGACGTCGCACGCCGTCCGGAACCTCCGTGCATACGGGCTCGAGGGCCGTCGCCACTCCAAGGTGACGGCCCTCCCGGCCTGTCCGGGGGCATCTGGCTCCGGCACCCTCACTCCGCCCCCCGAAGCGCTCCAGGGGCCCTCAGGGCCGTCCTGAGGGCCACTCGGCACCACGGTCCGCCCCCGCGCTTCCGTCACTCCCGCACCGTGCGTCCGAATTGCCCCACCCTGGCAGGGTGTTGGCGCCGAGCCGCACGGCTACACCGGTCCCTCGCTCCCCTGACGGGCCGAAAGTCCCGTACGCCCCGGAATGAACCGGCCCGATGGTCGTGTGTGGCCGGACTGCTCCTGGACCCGGCCCGGGTGTTCCGCTGTCATGAGTCCCGCAGGGCGGGGAGGCTCCCGTCGCCGGAGCCCGTTCTCCCGCCACCACGGCACTCGCCAGAGGGAGACAGCAGACCGAGCGTCTTCGTACAGGGACGGCCCGTCGACTCCTACCCGCGGCTCGCGCCCGGGGCCCGGCAGGGCAAGGTCCGGCGCATCACCGAGGCCGGCGAGGAGGTACTGCACAAGCCGTGCCGGGACGTGACCGAGTTCGGTCCGGACCTCGCCGCGCTCATCGACGACATGTTCCTGACCATGTACGTCGCGGACGGGGCCGGGCTCGCGGCGAACCAGGTCGGGGTCGATCTGCGGGTGTTCGTGTACGACTGCCCGGACGACGACGGGGTGCGGCACGTCGGGCACCTCGTCAACCCGGTCCTGGAACCGCTCGGTACCTCGCGCAGGAGGCTCCTCGACGAACCGGAGGGCTGTCTCTCGGTGCCGGGCGCCACCAAGGAGGTGCCGCGTCCGGACCGGGCCGTGGTGCGCGGGTTCGACCGGGACGGCGAGCCACTCGTGATCGAGGGCACCGGCTACTTCGCCCGGTGCCTCGCGCACGAGGCCGACCACTGCGACGGGCGGCTCTACCTGGACCGGCTCTCCGCGCGGGAGCGCAAGGACGCACTGCGGCAGATGACGGACCGGCGGGAGGCGGTGTACGCGCGCCGGGCCGCCAACATCGAGGCACTGAACACCTGACCACGCCACCGGCACGACGGGCCGGGCGCCCGCTGCGGCACGTGGCGCCGTAGGCCGGCCACGCGCTGAGGCCGTCCGGCGCGATCTGCCGGCCACCCGCCCAGGCGGTCGGTATCGCGGACCGGCGACCCGCTCGAGCCGGCAGCATGTACGCCGCGGCGGCGAGTGGCTCGCCGGCTCCGGCTCGGCCACCGGCACCCCGGACCGGCGCCCTCTCAGGCCACCGGTACCGCAGACCCCCGACCCGCTCACGCCACCGGCATCACGGCCCGGCGGGCCACTCACGCCGCCGCCGTCACCGCCCGGCGGGCCGTTCAGGCCTTCGGGGCCACTCGGCTCAGTCCGTTGATGATGCGGTCCATCGCGTCGCCGCCCGTGGGGTCGGTGAGGTTCGCCAGGAGCTTCAGCGTGAACTTCATCAGCATCGGGTGCGTGAGACCGCGCTGGGCCGCGATCTGCATGACCTTCGGGTTGCCGATGAGCTTCACGAAGGCGCGGCCGAGCGTGTAGTAGCCGCCGTAGGTGTCCTTCAGGACGCGCGGGTAGCGCTGCAGGGCCAGTTCGCGGCTCGCGGGCGTCGGCCGGGCGTGCGCCTGGACGATGACGTCGGCTGCGATCTGGCCGGACTCCATGGCGTAGGCGATGCCCTCGCCGTTGAAGGGGTTGACCAGGCCGCCGGCGTCGCCGACGAGCAGCAGGCCCTTGGTGTAGTGCGGTTGGCGGTTGAAGGCCATCGGCAGGGCGGCGCCCCGGATCGGGCCGGTCATGTTGTCCGGCGTGTAACCCCAGTCCTCCGGCATCGACGCGCACCAGGCCTTCAGGACCTCGCGCCAGTCCAGCTCCTTGAAGGAGTCGGAGGTGTTGAGCACGCCCAGGCCGACGTTCGAGGTGCCGTCGCCCATGCCGAAGATCCAGCCGTAGCCGGGCAGGAGGCGGTCCTCGGCGCCGCGGCGGTCCCACAGCTCCAGCCAGGACTCCAGGTAGTCGTCCTCGTGGCGCGGGCTGGTGAAGTACGTGCGCACCGCCACGCCCATCGGCCGGTCCTCGCGGCGGTGCAGCCCCATCGCGAGGGACAGCCGGGTGGAGTTGCCGTCGGCGGCGACCACGAGCGGCGCGTGGAAGGTGACCTCGCGCTTCTCCTCACCGAGCTTGGCGTGCACCCCCGTGATGCGGCCCGTGCGGTCGTCGACGATCGGCGCCCCCACGTTGCACCGCTCGAAGAGCCGCGCTCCGGCCTTCTGGGCCTGCCGGGCGAGCTGCTCGTCGAAATCGTCGCGCTTGCGGACGAGTCCGTAGTCGGGGAAGGAGGCGAGATCCGGCCAGTCGAGCTGGAGCCGCACCCCGCCGCCGATGATGCGCAGGCCCTTGTTGCGCAGCCAGCCGGCTTCCTCCGAGATGTCGATACCCATGGCCACCAGCTGCTTGACGGCACGCGGGGTGAGGCCGTCACCGCAGACCTTCTCGCGCGGGAAGGCGGTCTTCTCCAGCAGGAGAACGTCGAGCCCCGCCTTGGCGAGGTGGTAGGCGGTGGTGGAGCCCGCCGGCCCCGCGCCCACGACGATCACATCGGCGGTGTTCTCCGAGAGGGGCTCGGTCACGACACTCACGGCGGGATCTCCCCAAGGTTCGGAAATGCTGTGCCGGCCGGCACGGGACATGGGCAGTCTATGCAGCGGCATTCATCACCCGGCTGAAGGGCTGCCACGTGAACCGAGTTCTCCCCGCCGTGCGGCTGCGAGTCCCCACCCACGAGGACGCGTTCGTCTGGCACCGGATCTTCGACGACCCGGACGTCATGGAGTTCCAGGGCGGCAGGGCCGCGGAACTGTCGGTCTACGAGGAGCTCACCGCCCGCCAGCGCCGGCACGACGCCGAGCTCGGTTTCTGCCTGTGGACCGTGCTCGACGAGTCGGGGCAGGTCATCGGCTTCACCGGCGCCCAGCCGTGGGAGCGGGCCTGGGGCCCGGCCGGCGAGATCGAGATCGGCTGGCGGCTGGGCCGGGAGCACTGGGGCAGGGGCTATGTGACCGCGGCCGCGCGGCAGACCCTGGACCGGATGCGGGCGGCCGGCGTGCCGGGCGTCGTCGCGATGGTCGACGCCCGCAACAGCCGGTCCATCGCCGTGACGCGACGGCTCGGGATGCGCCTCGCCGAGACCTTCACGACTCCGGCCTCGCAGCGGACGGGGCACTGCTACCGGCTCGACCTCCCGGCCGCTGACGGAGAGTAGTCGACTGTCACAGCACGACACCTGTCGCTTCCGGTCGGTACGGGGCGGGAGTTACCCTTCCTGTACCGCTGGGGGTGACATCTGTGCACATATCCCGCAAGACACCCGATGTGCGTGTACCGCGCCTGGTCGGCCTGATGGCCGTGGACGCGCGGGAGACGGCCCGGGCGCAGGGCCTCCTCCTCACCACGCCGGACCGGCCCGCGCCCCCGCTCGCCGTCGTCGACTACGTCGTACGCCAGTACCCGCAGCCCGGCGCCGAGGTGCCGCGGGACTCGATGGTCTACGTGTGGTTCGACTTCGGACCCGGTGAGGGCGGTGGGGGTGTGCACGAACCGCGGATCCCGCGTCCGCCCCGGGGCGGTCTGCAGCGCGAGCTGGACGAGCCGGGCGACCCCTACATGGTCCTCAGCTCGCCTTGAAGCCCCGGTGCAGGGCGACGATCCCGCCGCTCAGGTTGCGCCAGGCCACCCGCGACCAGCCGGCCTTGCCCAGCCGCTCGGCCAGCGCGGGCTGGTCGGGCCAGGCGCGGATGGACTCGGCGAGGTAGACGTAGGCGTCGGGGCTGGAGGAAACGGCCCGGGCGACCGGCGGCAGGGCGCGCATCAGGTACTCGGTGTAGACAGTGCGCAAAGGTGCCCAGGTCGGGTGCGAGAACTCGCAGATCACGACGCGCCCGCCGGGCCGGGTCACCCGGAGCATCTCGCGCAGGCCGGCGTCCGTGTCCTGGACGTTGCGCAGGCCGAAGGAGATGGTGACGGCGTCGAAGGTGTCGTCCTTGAAGGGGAGCCTCGTCGCGTCGCCGGCGGTGTACGGCAGCCAGGGCTGCCGCTGCTTGCCGACCTGGAGCATGCCCTGGGAGAAGTCGCACGGGACCACGTAGGCGCCGGTGCGGGCGAAGGGCAGCGAGGAGGTGCCGGTGCCCGCCGCGAGGTCGAGGATCTTCTGCGCGGGGCGCGCGTCGACCGCCTTGGCGACCTCCTTGCGCCATCGCCGGTCCTGGCCGAGGGACAGCACGTCGTTGGTCAGGTCGTACCGTTCCGCCACGTCGTCGAACATCGAGGCGACTTCGTGCGGCTGCTTGTCCAGGGATGCGCGGGTCACGGGCCCATTCTTGCAGTACGCCCTCAGGGCAGGGGCCGCGGCTGCTTCCGTGCCGCAACTTCCGGTGAGCACCGGGAGTTTTCGGGAGGTCTCGCCGCGCGCCGCCGCCTTCGTGAGACGTTCGCCGCGGGGAACCGTACTTTCTGTTCTACCCCCGGATCACGAGAACGGGAGCGCACGTCATGAGGAGTCTGCGGAAACCGGCGGCGGCCGGGCTGGGCTGCCTGTTCGCCCTCGCCACCGCCGCATGTTCCGGGCAGGACGACGCGGCCCCCACGGTGACGGCCGGTCCCGGCACGTCCTCCGCCGGACCCGGCACGCCGCCCCCCGTCGGCAAGGGCACCTCGTACGCCCCGTACGTCAGCGCCGGGAAAGCCGCCGCCACCGACTCGGCCGGTTCTCCCACGACGTACAACCTGGCGTTCGTCATAGCCGACGGCGACGACTGCGTCCCCCGGTGGGACGGCTCCCACGCCATCGGCGACGCGGGGGTCGCGTCCCGTATCGCGAAACTCAAGGAGGGCGGCGGCCGGGTCCGGGTCTCCTTCGGCGGCGCCACCGGCAGGGAACTCGCGGTGAACTGCGACAGCGCGCCGGAACTGGCCGCGGCCTACGGCAAGGCGCTCGACGTGGCCGGTACGACCCTGGCCGACTTCGACATCGAGGGCGACGAGCTGGGCGACTCCGCGTCCACCGACCTGCGTTCGCAGGCGATCGCGCAGTTGCAGAAGGAACGGCCCGGCCTGCAGGTCTCGTTCACCCTGCCGGTGATGCCCAAGGGTCTCGGCAAGGACAGCCTGGCGCTCCTCGCGTCCGCCAACGCCCACGCCGTGCGGGTCTCCACCGTCAACCTCATGACGATGAACTACGGCTCGTCGTACGACGGTGACATGGGCGACTACGCAGTCTCCGCCGCCGAGGCCGCGCACGCCCAGCTGCGGAAGACCTTCAGGACCTCGGACGCGACCGCCTGGCGGGGCATGGCGCTCACCTCGATGATCGGCGTCAACGACGTCAAGGGCGAGACGTTCACACTCGCGGACGCCGCCGAGGTCCGCGCGTTCGCCGAGGAGAAGGGCATCGCCTGGGTCTCGATGTGGTCGACAGCCCGGGACCGGAGTTGCGCGGACGGCACCGAGTCGGCGAAGGCGGCGACGGACTGCAGCGGAGTGGCACAGAAGCCGGGGGCGTTCGCGAGGGTGTTCGCGGGCTGACCCGGCCCCGGGTCAGCGGGCCCGGTACACCAGGCGGCCGGCCAGCACGGTCGCCACGCAGGTCACCGCGCCGCGCTCGCGCAGGGCCGTCTCGTCGGGTACGTCGAACACGGCCAGGTCGGCACGGCCGCCGACGGACAGCGGGGCGTGGACCGTGCCGCGCAGGTCGTACCCCTCCGCGAACGGGTCGAGGCCGGGCCGCTCACCGAGGAGGGTGCCGGGAGCCCCCGAGGTCCCGACGACGGCCAGCCCGGACCGGGCGACGGCCGTGGCGACCAGCGGATCGCGAAACCGGGCGCCGGGCGAGGCGACGGCCGTCGTGCCGTAGCGCAGCATCCGCTGCACTCCGCGCCGTACGCTGCCCGACCAGCGGGTCTCGGGGAGGTCGCCCAGGGCGGCCAACTTCTCGCCCCACAGGGGCTCTTCGCCCAGCTCGTCGGCTTCGCGCGGGTCGGGGTGGTAGCAGTGGCGCAGCAGCCACAGCGGGTGCCACTGGCGCAGACCGGGAGTGAGCACGCCCGGCCAGCGCCGTACCCGCGCGCCCGGTGCTTGTTCGGCGACCTCGTCGTACGGCCCGACCGTCGTGATCCGGTCGCCGTCGACCAGGACGGCTCCGTCCGCGACGGCTGTGTCCGTGCCGGGTGCGTCCGTGCCGGGGGCCGCGCCCGCCGGGAGGACCAGCGGGGCGGCGTGGATCGTCAGCACGGTGGGGTCAGTTGGGGGCCAGCAGCTTCAGCTCGGGGTGAGCCGTGCCGCCCGCGATGGCCGTGGAGGAGATGTGCGAGACCACGCGGTCGTCGACCGGGTCGTTCGCCGGGTCGTCGTGGACGACGAGGTGCTCGTAGGTGGTGGCGCGCTGGGCGGGCACCCGGCCCGCCTTCCGGATCAGATCGATGATCTCCATCCGGTTGGACCGGTGCTTGGCACCGGCCGACGACACCACGTTCTCCTCCAGCATGATCGAGCCGAGGTCGTCGGCGCCGTAGTGCAGGGAGAGCTGGCCGACCTCCTTGCCCGTGGTCAGCCAGGAGCCCTGGATGTGGGCGATGTTGTCCATGAACAGCCGCGCGATCGCGATCATGCGCAGGTACTCGAAGAGCGTCGCCTGCGTGCGGCCCTTCAGGTGGTTGTTCTCCGGCTGGTAGGTGTACGGGATGAAGGCGCGGAAGCCACCCGTGCGGTCCTGGACGTCCCGGATCATCCGCAGGTGCTCGATGCGCTCGGCGTTGGTCTCGCCGGTGCCCATGAGCATGGTGGAGGTGGACTCCACGCCCAGGTTGTGGGCGATCTCCATGATCTCCAGCCAGCGCTCGCCGGACTCCTTCAGCGGGGCGATGGCCTTGCGGGGCCGCTCGGGCAGCAACTCGGCGCCGGCGCCCGCGAAGGAGTCGAGGCCGGCGGCGTGGATGCGCTGGATGGCCTCCTCCACGCTCACCTTGGAGATCCGGGCCATGTGCTCGACCTCGGACGCCCCCAGGCTGTGGATGACCAGCTGCGGGAACGCGTCCTTGATCGCCTTGAAGTGCTTCTCGTAGTACTCGACGCCGTAGTCCGGGTGGTGTCCGCCCTGGAACATGATCTGCGTGCCGCCCAGCTCGACGGTCTCCGCGCACCTGCGCAGGATGTCGTCCAGGTCGCGCGTCCAGCCCTTGGCGGTGTCCTTGGGGGCGGCGTAGAAGGCGCAGAAGCGGCACGCCGTGACGCAGACGTTCGTGTAGTTGATGTTGCGCTCGATGATGTACGTCGCGATGTGCTCGGTCCCGGCGTACCGGCGGCGGCGTACGGCGTCGGCGGCGGCGCCCAGGGCGTGCAGCGGGGCGTCCCGGTACAGCACGAGTGCCTCGTCCGGGGTGATCCGCCCACCGGCGGCTGCACGGTCGAGGATGGGCTGAAGGTCGGCCTTCTCGGTCACCGGGCGTCCCTTTCGTAAGGGTTGTGGACGGACCAGCCCAGCGTACGCCAGGGCTTCGGCCGGCCGGACGTCAGGCCGTGCGGGCGGCGTGGGGATACGGGGCGGGCGGGGTGCGCGGTACCGAGAGGCGCTGCGGCGCGCGGCGCCGGGCCAGCCACAGCACGAGCGCGGCGTAGAGCAGATCGACGGCCATGGCGGTGAGGGCCAGCGGCCAGGGCGCGTCGGCCGCGGTCTCGTCCGTCGACAGTCCGCCGACGATCGCGGCGGAGACACCGAAGGCCAGCAGGTTGTTCAGGACGTGCAGGACGATGGCCGCTTCGAGTCCACCGGTGCGAATCGTGAGCAGACCCATCACGAGACCGTTCACCAGCAGCCCGAGGAAACCCCACCTGGTGCCCCAGCCGTGGGCCGCGGCGAACAGTACGGCCTGCGGGATCACGGCGAGCCACGGGGAGCGCACGAACGCCCCGACCGCCTGGAGCAGCCAGCCGCGGAAGAAGTACTCCTCGGCCGCGGCCTGCAGCGGGACGAGGACGGCCAGCACGGCCAGGGCCGTGAGGAAGGTGCGCCAGCCCACCCAGGTGTCGGACTCGTCCGAGCCGCCCGGCAGGAAGAAGGAGATCACCGTGAGCAGGAGGATGGCCGGGAGCCCCGCCAGCAGACACCACCCGAGCCAGCCGGTCCGCAGCCGCCCGGTGACCGACGTGACGGTCCCGGCGGCCCGTCTCGCCGGCCACAGCGTGGCCAGCAGCACCAGGGGCAGGGCTATCGCGATGGACACGAGATCCGTCGCGGTGTTCCCGAGCGGCCCTAAGTCGGGACCGCCGTCGTCGGGCAGTTCGGGGGCACCGAGCGCCGTGCCGAGCCCGTAGGAGAGGACCACGAGCACGAGCAGGATCACGAAGTAGGCGAAAGCCATCAGCACCGTGCCGACCAACGGCCGCCACCAGCGGTGACGTCCTGTGGTGCGGTCCATGCGGTGGTACGGGTGGGGCGTGGGGTCCGGCAACGGGCCGGCGGGGTGCGCGGCCGGGTAGGCGGGGTAAGGCGATGCGTTTGTCATGATCAGCATCATGGCAGCGACGGTTGCGCGGATCACAGGCGTTCGGCGGGCTCTCTCGGACGCGTGTCTGCGTGCCGGATGACCGGGTACGCGCCGGCCCCCGCTGTCAGGCCGTGTACGCGCCCACCAGCAGGCCCAGGAACGCGCCCGCGATCAGGAACGGGCCGAAGGGGATGGCTGTCTTGCGGGTGGCTCGGCGGGTGATCACCAGGGCGGCGCCGTACAGCGCGCCCAGGAGGAAACCGGCGAACGTGCCGAGCATGACCGTCGGCCAGCCGTACCAGCCGAGGGCCGCGCCGGTGCCGAGGGCGAGTTTGACGTCCCCGAAGCCCATGCCGGCGGGGTTGATGAGGAACAGGACGAAGTAGCCGCCGGCCAGGGCGAGGGAGCCCAGCAGGGCGGTCGTCCAGTGGCCCGCGTGTTCGGGGACGAGGGCGGTGAGGCCGAGCAGGGCCAGGGCTGCCGCGGCGAAGGGGAGGGTGAGCGGGTCGGGCAGGCGCCGTACCCGGAAGTCGACGACCGTGAGCAGCACGCCGACCGGGGCGAGCAGCAGCCAGACCCCGAGCTCGGGGCGGGTGCCGGTCGCGGCGGCGAGGACCGCGCAGACCAGGGCGGTGGCGATCGCGAGCGGCGTCGTACGCGGACCGTATCCGGACTCCGCGCACTCCGGGCAGGCCGCCCGCCCCAGCCAGCCCCTGACGGGGTGCCCGCCGGGGCACTCCTCGTGCCACGCCTCCCCCGACGGCGCCGAGAACCGGTAGGCCGCCCGCGGCAGCAACGCCCCCGCCGCCGCGCCCCACAGCGCGGCGACGAGGACCAACAGCCCGGTGCTCATCCCGCCGCGGCGATCGCGTCACGCCACGTCGGCAGCAGCTCGTCGAGCAGTGCCTCGGTGCGCGGCGGCAGCCCACGGGCCCCGCTGCGGCCGATGAGGTCGGTGGCGAGTCCGGTCAGCCGTTCCGTGTCACCGGTGGCGTGGGTGGCGCGCAGCAGCTCGTGCCACAGGCGCTCGTCGGCCGGAGCGGTGCGCAGGGCCGCGTCGAGCGCCTCGATGGCCTTCTCCGCGCGGTCCTTCTCCATGTGGAACGCGCACAGCGCGAGCCCGGTGTCCGCGACGAGCAACGGCAGCTGGGCGTCGACGATCTCGTGGGAGAGCCACTGGTAACGGCCCTCCGGCCGGTCGGCGAGCAGCGGCCCGCGCACCAGCACCAGCGCGTCGGTGAGCAGCCGCCCGCGTACGGCCCGGCTGCCGACGCCCCGGCCCTGCGTGGCCTCGTGATAGAGGGAGCGCAGCACGTCCAGGTCGGAGACGACGGTCTTGGCGAGTGTGAGCCGGCCGGAGCCGTCGGTGGCGAGGCGGGGCGTGCCGTCGGGGTCGGCGCCGAGCCAGTCGCGCAGCCGGTCGAGCAGTGCATTGCGCACGTCGTCGGTGACACCGCGCGGCCACAGCGCCGAGGACAGCACACGCGGGTGCACGCCCTCGCGGTGCAGGAGCAGCAGGGCGAGCGCCTCGTGCAGCAGCGCGCTGCGCTCCCCGTCCGGGGTGTCCAGTCCGATGATCTCGTACGGCCCGACGAGCCGGGCGTACACGGCCGGACGCCCCTGCTCGCTGATGTCGACGAGGAACGGCGGGGTGTTGGCGGGCCCGTCGCTCTCGCGCTCCGGGTCGGCCTCGACGAACAGCTCCACCACGGCCCGCTGCTGTGCGACGGGCAGCAACTGGGCGTCGAGTTCCAGTCCGAGGAGGGGCGCGAGCAGCTTGCCCTGGCCGGTGATCTCCATCTCCCAGGCGGCGCCCGGCAGATCGCCGGTCTCGGTGCCGACGAGGTAGCCGATGCCGAGACGACTGGCGTCGGCGGCGAGTTCGGCGAGCTTGACGGCGTCCTCGGCGGACGGCTGGGCGGCGAGCAGGACGAGGTGCGGGGCCCAACGGGTGTGCTGGGCGGGCCCGGTGCGACCGGTGAGGACGGAGTCGTGCCCGGCGGCGCCGAGCGCACCGCGCCGCTGCCGCGTCTCGGCCTCCATGGTCTCGACGAGGGCCTCGATGTCCTCCAGGTGCCGGATCCGGTTGGGGGCGAGGGGCGTGAGGTCCTCCCCGAAGCCGACGAGCGTGATGGTCATGCGGTCCGACCACCCGTTGGTCGCCAGCTCGGCGGCCACCGACGCGAAGACGGCGGCCCGGTCGGCCTCCCTGCCGCTCAGCGAGACGATGCCGGGCACGGCCTCCAGGTTGAGCAGCAGCCGTGAGTCGTCCATGGTGCCGAGGCTGACGAGGCCGGGGTAGGGCGCGGCGGTGTCGACGTCCTCGTAGCGCTCGGCGTCGGTGCGGGAGAGCATCCAGAAGGTCTGGTCCTGCCCCTGCTGCCAGGGGGCCGGGGGCTTCCCGGCGGGCTGGGCGAGCTGGAGGTGCAGGTCGCCGTTGCTGAGCCAGGCCGCGTAGACGACCGGCAGCGCGCGCGACTCCTCGGCGAGGGAGGCGGCGAGACCGCGCAGGCTCCGGTCGAGCAGCCGTACGCCCTCGGGGTCGGCGCCGACGAGCAGCGCGTCCTGGACGTCCTGCGCGTCACCGCTCGGCGTGGGCGGCTCCATGCCGCGCCGTCCGCCGACGGAGCCGAACGCCGACTGCCACAGGGCCTGCCGGCGGCGCCGGCCCAGGGCGCCGAGGAGACCGGCGGCGAGGAGGGGCGCGGCGAGGAGGGCTTCGGGCAGACCGAAGGAGCTGTCGGACTCGGCTCCGACGGCGGTGGCCTGCTGGTGTCCGGTGCCGTCGTGGGCGGGCCGCTGCTGGTCGGGGACGGACACCTGGGTGGCGCCGCCGGGTGCCTGGTCGCTTCCGCCCTGGGCTCCGCCTGCGCCCTGGGCGTGGTCGCCGGTCCGGGCGTAGTCGCTGATCTGCTGCTGCACGTCGGGCGACACGTTGGGCGCCTCGTCGGGCATCTCGACGAGCTCGCCGCCGCGGGCGTCGCCCGGCATCTCCATGATCCAGCCGGGCCGGATGAGGCTGGCCTCGGAGAGCTTGGACCCGTCCGGCTGCACGCGGTCCTTGTTGAGCTCGAAGATCTCCTTGTAGCGGCGCCCGTCGCCGAGGTGGCGCTGGGCTATCTCCCAGAGGGAGTCGTGGTGACGGCCCTCGGGCGGCTGGATCCGGTAGAACTTCGTGTCGCCCTGCTTGGCGGTGCCGCCACCCGCGTCGGCGTGGGCGGCGGCGTGCGAGGCCTGCTCGGCGAGGGCGGCCGCGGCGCCGGAAGCCTGCTCCTGCTGCTGGGCGAAGAGGCCCGGGGTGGCCTGAGCGGCGGCGACGGTCGGCTTCTGGTTGGCGTCGTAGCTGTTGCCGAGCTGCGACAGCCCCGGCGTGAAGCTGGCGGCGGTGGCGCCGACGAGCAGGAGCGCGGCGACGAGCTGACGCGCGAGCAACTGACTCGGCCCGGCGCCCGGCACCCGGCCCGGCACGCCGACACCCGACAGCGCGGCCTTCATCTCCACGAGCACGCACGCCGTGAACTGCGCCCACGCCAGCCACACGATGACGGTGAGGATGTTCAGGAACGTGTGAACGGTGATCTCTTGCTGCAGCCAGTCGAAACTGGGCACTCCGTCCGGCAGCGGCCACCCGATCTGCGTGGCCAGCGCGCCCGGCACGCCGACGAGCAGCACGGCCAGGGCGACGAAGGCGAAGAACGCCTTGACGAAGTCCCCGAACGACCGCCGCCGGATCCGCACCGGCTGCGGCGTCCTGTTCCTGGGGGCGGCCGGGGCTCCCGTCGCCCCCGTCGAACTTCCCGTCGAGCTTGACGAGCTTGAGGTGCGGCGTCGCGGCATGGCGGGTGTCCTGGGGTCGTGTGTGGAGTGGGGTGGGCTGAGCTGTGGGGTGGGGGTGTGCTGAGCCTACAGAGATCTTATGGACTCTTTTCGGGGTCGTCGAAGGGCGGAGGTAAGGAACCTCACCGCAGTCCGATTTGCCCCTGTAGCCACAGGTGTCGCCCCCGTGACCGAACTCGACGACCACTCATCTTCGCGAGCGCTACGCGCACCCCTCACACCCTCCACACAACTTTCCAAGGTGAGCCGAGGGTCCAACACACCGCCCTGATAGCTTCGTTCTCAGTTGCACACGTCGAACTTCGGGGGAGAAGCCGTGGCCCGCCGCGCTCTGACCACCACAGCCGCCGCGTTCGCCGCGACGGCTGCACTGCTGCTGACCGCTTGCGGCGGGAGTGGTGAGGACAAGTCGTCGGACGACATCAAGGGGGCGGGTGACGGGTCGAGCAGCCCGTCGGCGTCCGCGTCCGGCCCCGCCGGGGACGACCGCCCCGACGTCAGCGTGCCGAAGGACCTGAAGCTGGTCTTCGACTTCGACAAGCCGTCCGACGCGAAGCAGGCGGCGGCTCTGTCCGACGCCGAGAACTACATCCGGGCACTGAAGCACGGCATCGCGGCGCAGAATCCTGACGACCCGGCGTACCGGTTCTACTCGGGCGCGCAGGCCACGCAGTACGCCAAGGCGCAGATCGAGGCGTGGGTGAAGGGCGGGTGGACCGTCTACGGGACGGACGAGTACTACGACGAGGATGTCGCCGCCGTGAGCGACGGCAAGGGCGTCGTCGTCTCGTTCTGCAGGAACCAGGCCGAGTCCTACAGCAAGGACATCAAGACCGGGAAGGTCCACTACACGGAGGAAAGCGCCGACAGCTACCAGAAGTACAGGCTGCTGATGGTGCCCCCGTCCGCCGACTCCGCGGTCTGGAGGACCGTGACCATCGAGGTTCTGGGGAAGGCGAAGGAGTGCCGGTGATGGCGTCGCTGCGCCGAGCGATGTGCTGGGGTGCGGCTGTCGGCGCGGCGACGGCGCTGGCGACCACCGGGGTCGCTCAGGCGAACGACCTCCCCGGGAACACGACCGCACCCGCACCGCCTCCTGCGACGGGCAACGCGAACGATCAGGAACTCTCCGCCGCCGTATCCCGCATCAAGGTCACGCAGACGAGTGGCCCCACCGGTGGCAAGCGGGGAACCCTGTCGTCGACGGACGTCAACTGGGAGCCCCCGCCCTGCTGGTACGAACCCGCCATGACGCCGGAGCAGCTGAAGAAGTTCTCGGAGACGGGCCTGGCCCTGGGCCAGGTCAGCCCGCACACCTCATGGGGCGGCCAGAAGCTGTGGACGGATCACTACCGTGACGGCAAGGACGCCTACAACTACGAGGACGGCTCCCTCATCACCCGCAAGGGCTACGACGACTACAACCTGGGCAAGGACGGCTACTTCTGGCGCGGGGTGGCCCGCGACCCCGACGCCCCGGACTCCTACGGCTGCGAGCGGGTCATGTTCTGGCAGGACGCCGGAGAGGTCCCCGACGTGCCGAACGCGCCCACCGCCGAAACGCTCGCCGCTTACGCGTACGACAAGGTCAAGGTCCCGGACACGGAGATCGAGCTGAAGCCGGCGGCCAAGTCGACGGTGAACCTGCCGACCTGGGTGTGGCTGGACAAGGGCACCTTCCAGGACGTCAAGGTCCGGGCGGAACTCCCCAACACGGGCCTGTGGGCGGAGACCACCGCCAAGCCGGTCGCCCTCCACCTGGAGCCCGGCACCGAGGACGCCGAGGTCTTCCCGGCCTCCGGTGACTGCGAGATCAACGACGACGGCAGCATCGGCACGCCGTACACCAAGGGCAGCGGAGACAGGACCCCGCCGTGCGGCGTCCGCTACCTGCGCGCGACGAACGGCACTCCCTACCACCTGTCCGCCAGCGTCACCTGGCAGATCACCTGGCAGGGCTCGGGCGGCACCGGCGGCGACCTCCCCGACGGCACCTTCGAGACCACCCAGGACATGAACGTCCAGGAGATCCAGTCGATCAACCGCTGAGCGACTTCAGTGGCGCGTGACGGTGAAGGGAGGGCACGCTGCGCCTGGCAGCGCGCCCTCAACCGCTCCCTCTTGAGCTGCACCGTTTGCAGCCGTCACGCCACACTCCTCACATCCCCCACGCAATCTCCCACCAGCACCCCAGCCCCTCTTACCCGCCCCTGATAGCTTCGTTCCCTGTTGCACACAGCCGACCCCGGGGGAGAACAACCGTGGCCCGCCGCGCACTGCCTTCCGTTGCCACCGCGCTCACCGCCACGGCGGCTCTGCTTCTCACCGGGTGCGGTGGGGGTGACAAGTCGTCTTCGGACGACATCAAGGGGGCGGATTCGGGGTCGGGGAACCCGTCCGCCTCAGCATCGGCGGCGTCCGGCACCAAGCGTCCCGTCATCAACCTGCCGGACAGCTTCAAGGCGGACTTTGCCGGCTGGACGAACAGCGACCCCGATCTGCAGACGGCGCTGAACGACGGCAAGGAACGACTCAGGGCGTCGTACGCGGCAATCATCGCCGGCGACCCCGAGTTCAGCGCGCTGTCCTTCTACAGCGGAACCTCCGCGATGAGCACGGGCTCCGAGTGGGTCAAGGGGTACAAGGGCCTGACGATCGTCGGTGAGGTCAAGGCCTACAACCCCGAAATCTCTTACATCGGAGACACCAAGAAGCGCGCCCTGTTGGTCTATTGCGTGGACGAGGGCAAGGGCTACAGCAAGGATCTCAAGAGCGGCAAGAAATCAGGCACCCCCAAGGGCGAATCCCCGCTGGTCCAATACCGGACGAGCCTCGGCAAACAGGCCGACGGTGTCTGGAGGACGATGACGGTGGAGACCCGGCCGGGGGATTGCTGACCGTGCACATCACGCGCGGGACCAAGGTCGGACTGCTCATGTCACTGGCGCTGGGAGCCGCCCTGCTCCCGTCGTCCGCCTCGGCACTCGGTAAGCCTGGTCACGAAGGGCAGTCGAAGTCCCCGTCCGGGGGCAAGGACGGCAGGAACATCTACGCCTCCGCCACCTACTCCACGATCAAGGTTAGCCAGGTCAGCGGCCCCACCGGAGGCAAGCGCGGCAGCCTCTCCTCCGTGGACGTCAACTGGAAGCCCCCGGCCTGCTGGTACGAGCCGGTCTTCACCGGGCAGGAGTTGAAGGACTTCGTGGACAGCACCGACGGCAACGGCGATGTCGGCATCCACGAGTCCTGGTTCGGCAAGGGCCTGTGGACGGACCACTACCGGGACGGCAAACCGGACACCAACTTCGACGACACGTCCAGCACCGCCGAGGGCTACAAGAACTACAACATCGACAAGGACGGCTACTTCTGGCGCAGCGTCGCACCGGACGACAGTGATCCCGAGTCCTGGGACTGCGGCAAGATCATGTTCTGGCAGGACGCCAACGTGGTGCCGAAGGTCGCCCACGCCCCCACACCGAAGACGCTCGCCGAGTACGCCTACAACAAGGTGGAAGTCCCCGGCACCGAGATCGAGGTCAAACCCACCGCCAAGTCCACGGTGAACCTGCCCACTTGGGTCTGGCTGGACAAGGGCACATTCAAGGAGGTCAAGGTTCGCGCCGACCTCCCCCGCACCAACCTCTGGGCCGAGACGACCGCCAAGCCGGTCGCCCTCCACCTGGACGCGGGCACGGAGGACGCCGAGGTCTTCCCGGCCTCCGGCGACTGCGAGATCAACGATGACGGCTCCATCGGCACGCCCTACACCAAGGGCAACGCCGACAAGACCCCACCCTGCGGCATCCGCTACCTCCACGCGACCGGCGGCACCCCGTACCAGCTCTCCGCCAGCATCACCTGGAAGATCACCTGGCAAGGCACCGACGGCACCGACGGCAAACTCCCCGACGGCACCTTCGAAACCACCCAGGACATGAACGTCCAGGAGATCCAGTCGATCAACCGCTGAACCCGGCACCCGCCGGTCCACGGACCGACGACCGCGTTCGCAACCGCCATGCCACACCTGACGACGCTCGAACAACGGAGAGACGGGCCTGTGACTCGAGCGGCAGCCCTGGAGGACGCCGCCAACTACATCCGCGCACTGAACCACGGCATCACGAAACAGGACCCGGCCGATCCCGCCTTCCAGTTCTACTCGTCGGGCCAGGCCGCCCGGTACGCGCACTCGCAGATAGAGGAGTACGTGGACGGCGGCTGGACGCTGACGGGTACGGACCGGTACTACGACGCTCACGTCAGCCCTCGCGACGAGACCGAGAAGATCGAGACGGTCAGCGTCACCTTCTGTGAGGACCAGTCCAAGGTCTTCGGCAGGGAGGTCGCGAGCAAGAAGGTCCACCGGACGAAGGAAAGCCCGGCCGGCTATCAGGAGTTCACCCTTCTGATGACGTCCGTGAAGGACAACCCGGTGTGGCGTGCCCAGCAAGTCAGCGTCGAGGGGACTTCAGCGGCATGCAGCCGGTCCGCGGCGATGTGACGCCGCCTCCGCAACCACCCGCACCGAAGCCGAGGAGAGACCAACTGTGGCCCGCCGCGCACCGACCACCACTGCCGTAGTTTTCGCCACGGCGACGGCGCTGCTTCTGACCGCCTGCGGAGGAGGCGACGACTCGGCGTCGGACGACAACGAGGATGCCGCGGGCAACAACTCGCCCAGCCCGGCAGCCTCGAAGCTGTCTGCGGCACCCGGCGTCAAGCGCCCCGTCATCAAGCTCCCCAGCAGTTTCCGGCTGACCTTCGAGAACTGGACGAGCAGCGACCCGGTGGAGCAGGCCATGCTCGACGACGCCAGGGAAGAGGTCCGGGCCGGATACGCGGCGATCATCGCCAACGACCCGGACAGCGAAGCCGTCACCTTCTACGACACCGAAGGGATCCGCGGGCTGACCAAGCAGTGGATCAAGTCCTACACGGACAAGGACCTCACCGTCATCGGCAAGCTGCCCGCCTTCGACCCAAAGGTCGTCATGGCCGGCAACGGCAAGGGAGCGGCGCTCACCTACTGCACGGACGAGACCGACGCGAAAACCCGGAACCGCAAGACCGGCAAGGTCGAGGGGAATCCGGCAGGCACCAGCCCCTACGTCCGCTACTCGCTCTCCCTGACGAAGAACGAGCAGGGCGTGTGGCAGAACTCGTCGGTGCGTGGCGAACGAGGGAAGTGCTCCAGGTGAGGGGCGGCGAATCGAGCGTGAACGGGAAACCGCCGTTCAAGGAAGGCATGGACGAGAAACCCGACCGCTACCGGGTCGAGTTCGCGAGTGGTACCGCCGCCTCCGTGGCGAAGCGTCGCTCCTATCGTGACCTCGATCGCAATGACATCGAAGGGGACTTGCCGGGATGGCCGACCCGACCGGCCTTCGGGGTCCGAGGGTTCTTCGGCAAGCTCGGCGTGCACGTGCTGACCGCCACCACCGGGCTCTTGATGCTGCCGCTCCACATCCTTGCCGACGCCCTCGGCAGTCCCGCGTCGCCGGCGATGCGAGGAGAACTGGAGGACCGCGAGAACGAGGTCGACGACTTCCCCGTCATGTGGGCGGGCGTGGGCGGGACGGCCCGTACGCTGCCCTGGCAGCTCGACCCCTCTCGGCGCTCCTGGCGCACCGTGACCGAGATCGAACTGGCCGAGCCTGACGGGCCGGTACGGATCGTGTCGTACGAGGACACCGCGCGGGGCAGCCGGTTCCTTTCATGGGGCGGTGGCCAGAAGGCACCGGGAACCGAGTCCGTCCTCTGGTCGGTACCTCGCGAGGAGATCACCGGTGCGGAGATCAGGCGGTTCAGCATGGACGCGTCCGACTTCACGGTCTTCTTCCGGGACGGTTCGTGGGCCCGGCTGACGAGTTCACCGCATGGCGCCCGGAGGATCGTCGCCCTGCTCAGCCGAAGCGCCCTCGACGCAGGCAGCGACCTCACGGTTCCCCAGGCATGAAAGGCACTGTTCGCAACTGCCACGCCACACTCCTCACCTTCCGCGCACCGACCACCACTGCCGTAGCCTTCGCCACGCGGCGGCGCTGCTTCTGACCGCCTGCGGCGGGGGTGACGACTCGGCATCGGACGACATCAAGGGCGCGGGCAACAGCTCGCCCAGCCCGACTGCCTCGAAGTCGTCCGCGGCTCCCGGCGTCAAGCGTCCGGTCATCAAGCTCCCGAGCAGCTTCCAGCTGACCCTCGAGAACTGGACGAGCAGTGACCCGGTGGAGCAGGCGGTGCTCAACGACGGCAACGGACAAGAACCTCACCGTCATCGGCAAGCTGCCGGTCTTCGACCCCAGGGTCACCCCTGTCCAAGGACAAGGCGGCGGCGTCCCTCTCCTACTGCACCGATGAGAGCAAGGCTTCGACGAGGAACCGCAAGACCGGTGAGGTCAAAGGCAACCCGGCGGGCACCGACCCCGAGGTCTTCTACATGATCTCCATGGGCAATAACGCCCAGGGAGTGTGGCAGGCCGTGTCCGCCCGTTCGGAGAGGGGCGGCTGCGCACAGTGAGGCCTTCGCGCGCCTCCCGGCCACTCACGCTCCTCTCTCTCACCGCCACCCTCCTGGCACCCGTGCCCGCCGTCGCCGTCGGCGGCGAAGGCAGTTACGGCGGTGGGGTCAAGAACAACGAGATATCTGCCTCCGCCTCGCACTCCCGCATCAAGGTCACACAGACCAGCGGCCCCACGGGCGGCAAGCAGGGCACCGTCGCGCCGACGGACCTGAACCGGAAGCCCCCGCCGTGCTGGTATGAGCCGGTCTTCACCCCTGAACGCTCTCGTGCCCGAGTTTGTCAGGCGCTCGTCGTCAGGGCTTCGAGTGCCTGGTCGTAGGAACGAAACGCCGCTTTGCCCTGCTCGGGGGTGCCCGCGTCGGGGCGAAGGATGGCCGGGAGGTGGGCGACCCGCCACATCCTGAAGACCAGGGCGGGGGCGGTGCGCCCCGTCGAGTCCGCGAGGCCCGACGCGAGTGCGAGGGCATCGACGATCCGGGCCGCGCCCTGCCGGACGTCCCCGCCGGAGACGATCGCGGCGGTGACGAGGGCCTGCAGCAAGTACGTCATCTGCAAGTCGGCCGCCATGTGACACATGCGGCGTACGACGTCCCGCTGTTCGAGGTCCTCGAGCCGGGACGGAATCCCCTCGACCGCCCCCGACCACAGCAGCAGAGCCGGGGCCGTCACCTCGTGCTCACGCAGGTAGCCCAGTTCGTCCGCAATGGCCATGGTGGCCGAGGAGAAGCCGCCGATGTCGCGAACGAGGTCGAGCAGCCGGCCGACCTCATCGCGGCGGCGGCTCACCAGATCGCCGACGGAGGCGGCGCCGACGCTCCACGTCCCGGTCGCCGACACCGCCCCGATCTCCACGATGCCTCCGAGTGGCCCGAAGACCTCGCGGGCCAGCACGCTTTCCGGTACCGGAGTAATCCGACCTGCCACTACGTCATGCCTCGCATCCACTCAGAACTGTCCCATCATGTGCTGGATGACCGCCTCACGCTGGGGCAACGCGCGGGGAGACCCCGCGTTGAGGATGTCCACCCCCTCAGGCGTGTCGACGAAGTACTCGGGCTGCCGTCCTGCCGGGCCGCTGTGCTCCCGCAGCACGGAGTCCGCGAAGGACCGCGGCACTTCGGTCCGCACCACCACACCGTCCGGGCCGGCGTACTGCGTGGCCGCCCTGTTGAAATCGTCCGTCAGATACACCCCAGCGTCCGGAGTGTATTCACGCTGCAGATCGTTGGACCGTCCCAGCGAGAAGTCGTTTCCCGTCCAATTGCGCGAACCATGGTAGAGGACCACCGTGTCCTCATCGCATGCCATGAGGCCGAAGGGATCCACCTGGCGCAGCGGATTGGTGACATACCCGTAGGGGTCGGGAGCGGGTGCCAGACCAAGCGGGTCGAGAGACGTGTAGCGCGCGGTCTCGGGATCGTAGTGGCGGTGGTAGTTGTAGTGCAGTCCGGATTCAAGGTCGTGGTACTGACCGGGAAACCGCAGGGGCGTGTACCCGTTGCTTCGCCTGGGCCAGGAGGTCGCTCCCCACACGGTCCGCCGCGCCCGCCAGGCCACCTCGCCCTGAGGGTCCACGAGTTCGGTGGGTGACCCGATCAAGTCGGTGACGACCGCGAAGAACCGGGAGTCGACCTCCTCCTGCGTCGTGGAGTTCGTCAGCCGCTCGGTCTGGGTGACCGGCCTCAGACCGTCGTAGTCCCAGGTGAGTGTGACGGGGTGCGGCAGCGCCGGGTCGACGGCGGTCTGCTCGGCCAGGGACGTGCCGTCCCAGGTGAAGTCCGTACGCTCCACGACCGTTCGGCCGTCACCGCCAAGGCGTTCCTTGGCGAGGCGGCGGCCGAGGGGGTCGTACACGTACCGCCACCGCGTACCGTCCGGTGTCACCACGGAGGTCAGCCGGTCCTCGGCGTCCCAGTCGTACCGCCATACGTCGGGCTTGCGGGACAGCCGGGTCTTGCGGCGCTCGACGACCCGGCCGGCGGCGTCGTAGGTGTAGCGCACGGCCCCCGCACGGTGCAGCCGGGTGCCGGTGTACGAGCGCTCTCCCGCGGCGTCGTCGATGCCCGGGTATCCGGACCAGGACGCGGAGGTGATGTGTCCGGCCGCGTCGTAGCCGTAGCTCTCCGTCCTGTCATCGCTCTGGAGGGCTCGTACTCGCCCCATGGCGTCCGTGTCGACGTCGACGGTCGCCGGGCCGTCCAGGGCGTCCGTGAACCGCTTGAGATGACGGTCCGCGCCGTAACCGTACGTTCGGTGCTGAACCTGCCTGCCCGCGGCGGTCCACCGCTGCTCGACGGGACGGCCGAGGGTGTCCCGTTCCTGTGTGAAGCACAGCCCGTCGTCGAAGGAGCGCTCGTTTTCTTGCCCCGCTCGATCGCGTACGAAGTCCACCGTGTGGCCCGAGCCGCTGAACCGGATCGCCCGTCCGACGGCGTCGTAGTCGTACCGGGTCCGCGCTCCCGACGGCGTGACCCGCTCCACCCGTCGCCCCGCGGCGTCGTAGGACGAGAGCAGTGTGCGGCCGTTGATCCGCTCGGCTGTGATCCTTCCGACACGGTCACGCTCCATGCGGAGATCGCCACCCGGCCCCGAGGCGTGAACGAGACGGCCCGCCCCGTCATACCCGTAGGCTGTGGCGACGCCGTCGACCGTCTTGCCGCGGAGCCGCCCCGCTGCGTCGTAGCTGTAGTCGATGCGCTGCCCGGCCGGGTTCAGCCGCTTCTCCAGCCGGCCTACCGCGTCGAGTGCGTACTCGGTGCGCTGATCGTCGAAGTCCGTCTCGGCGACGAGGCGGCCGGCGAGGTCGTAGGTGTAACGCCAGTGGGAGCCCAGTGGGTTGCTTACCTGCTTCAGGCGCAGGGAGGCGTCGTACTCGAACTCGTAACGGCTCCCGTCCGGACCCGTCCGGGCCGTGAGCAGATCGAAGGGACCGTACTCGAACGTCGTGCGCGCACCGCCCGGTGCCGTGTGGGCGGTGCAGTTTCCCTCTCCGTCGTAGGTCCAGGTCTCCTCCGCACCGTCGGGACCCTGTACGCGGGAGATGCGGCCCTCGACCGTCCACGAGAGCATCGTCGTATGCCCCAGGGGATCGGTGACGCTGCTCAGCCGCCCGAACGAGTCGTACCCGCGGACCGAGCGCTCGCCCAGAGCGCTGACCGTCTCCGCCCGGAGGCCGACGGGATTGCACAGCACGCGCGTCGTGGCATCGAGGGGATCGGTGACCGACAGGAGGCGTCCGTACGGGTCGTACGCGAACCGGGTGACGGCCCCGTCCGGGGCGGTGGAGCGGACCCGGTTGCCCCGCTCGTCGTACGCGTGCTCCCGGACACTTCCGTCGGGCTGCACGATGCGAGTCGGCAACTGCAGCGAGTCGTACTCCACCGTGACGACGCCGTCGTCCGGCAACGTGACTCGCGTGGGCTTTCCGAACGCGTTGTTCTCGTACCGGGTCGTGTTGCCCAGGGCGTCCGTGCGTGACAGCAGGTGATGGTGCCTGTCGTACTCGGTGCGGGTGACAGCGCCGAGCGGGTCGATCTCCGCCACGACCTGGCTGTGGTCGGTGACGACGAAACGGGTGACGGCTCCGTCCGCGGCGGTGTGGGTGGTGACGTGGCAGCCGGGCCAGGCGGGGTCGGTACCGTCGTAGCTGAACGTTCCGGTGAGGTGCCCGTCTTCGCCCCCCTGTGAGACGCATCGGTCCTGGGCGTCGTAGGCGTACGTGTATCGCCGCTGGTTCCGGTCGGTCCACGAGGTGACGCGCAGGCGCTCGTCGTACGTGAACTTCAGAGCCTGGCCGGACGAGTTGACGACCTCCGTCAGGTTGCCCCCGGTGTAGCCGAAGCGCCGTAGGGTGACATCCCCTTCATCCGCCGTGCCGTGCAGGCTCAGCGCGGTGACGCGGCCGTCCTGGGTGGCGACGGAGACGTGGTAGCCGCCGGAGTGGCGCACGGCCTCGGGGGCGCCGGCCTCGTCGTAGTCGAAGGTGATGGTGTTGGCGTTGCGGTCGGCGACAGCCGTGATGTGAGCTGTCCCGTCCGCGCACGGACCGAAGTGACGGGCGAGCCCGGTCAGTGGATCGTCGACACGGTAGGTGCCGTCGTCCAGCGCGATCAGTGGCAGGCGGGGGCCGGTTTCGGGCAGCCACGGTCCCTCGGCCGGGTGCCGGCGCGGGTAGACGAGCAGCATCCCGTCTTCCGTGGCGAAGATGATCTCGTTCTCGCCGACCTCGAGACGCTGGTCGAGAGTCGACGCCCACGTGGGACCGAACCACCAGCCGCAGCGGTAGTCCGAAGCGACCCGTCGGGTGAACACCAGGGGCAGAGTGCCGGGAAGCGAGACGTCGGTCTCCGCGAGGAACATCTCGCCCGTGGCCACGTCGACAGGGTCACCGCAGCCCCGGATCTTGCTGCGGAGCCGACTGTAGGCGCCCTTTGCACCGTCCGCCACGGCCGTCCTGGCGCTCTTGCCCAGACCTCGGACAGCGGTCCCCATGACCTTCAGGCCGCCCCTGAGACCCTTCATCGCGGCCACACCGCCCTTGAGCCCCTTTGCGAGGCCGCCGAGGGTGGTCAGGCCCTTCATGCCCGGTATGCAGTCCAGCGCCGCGAACCCGACATCCCACAAGGAGGCTTGCCCCTTGGAATACTTGTAGAGCGTGTCGGCGAGCACCACCGCCGCCGCGATCAGCACGATCGCGCCCAGGATCGGTCCACCGATGATCATCGCGACGATACCGACCACCGTCACGACGACCTTGCAGACCGCCACGATGGTGTCCCAGTTGTCGACGAACCAATCGCCGACGTCCTCCCACCACGACCGGTTCTGAATACCCGCGTCCGACGCCTCGTCGATCTTCGACTTCGCCTCACGCGCCGCCTCGTCACGCATCTTGCGCGCGTCCTCGGCCATCTTCTTGGCGGCGGCAAGGGCGTCCTGGGCCTCGGAGACGTCCGACTGCGCCTTGGACTGGGCCGACTTGGCGTGCTGCACATCCCGGGTCGCAGCACGGACCTTGGCCTCGTCCGGCTTGTCCGCGTCCGACTTGCTGCCGGTCGGGTCGTCCTTGTACTTGTCCGCCTCCTTGCCCGCCCGCGTCACCCACGAGTCCGCCGAGGTGAGGCGGGACTGGGCGGAGGAGCGGCTGTCGCGCGCCTCACGGCCCTTGCGCAGGGCCTTGTCCGCCAACGACTGCGCCCGCTCCAGCGTCGGCCAGAAGTCCGCCAGCGCGTCCCCGCACATCTCGTAGGACTTCTTCAGCTTCCTGAGGTTCTTCGGGACGTCAGCGAAGTCCTCTTTGAAGACGTCCGCGGACTTGCCCGCCCACTCCAGGAGCGTGCCCTCCCCTGCCATGCCCTTGACCAGACGCAGCGCGTCGGACACGTCATCGGCGAAGTCGTGCAGCGTCTTCGCGAGCGTGCGCACCCGCTGCGGATCACCAGGCGTCGGATCCTTGTCCAAGTCCAGGACATGCCAGTCCGAAGGCCTGTGCCCCGCCATACCGCAACCCCCGTCGCGTACACCAACGTCAACAACCGTATGCACAAGTGAACTTACAAGGCACAGCCGTTCGACGGAAAGATCGGACCGGGGTACGGTTCCTCCGAGATCAGGGTGTCGGACGTTGGGGGCTGCCGGATGGGCAAGGGAAAGAGCGACCTCGCGCTTCCGCTGACCGAGCTGGAGAGCTATGGGCGTCGGCTGCGGTCCATCAAGACCCGGCTGAACCACACCAAGAAGCTCTTCGAGTCGTACAAGGACGACATCGGCGACGGCAGCGTCAATGACGCGCTCGACGATTTCGAGTCCAACTGGGAAGACGGGCGCGAGGACATCACGCAACAGCTGGACGCGCTGGCGAGTATGTCCGATGCCGTGGTGCGCGAGTTCAAGAAGCTGGACGACGAACTCGCCAAGAAGGTGAACGACGCCGTGAAGACCGAGGACAAGCGGGGCGGTAAGGGCGGTAAGGGAGACGGTGGGGGGAAGTGAGCCCCCGGTGCGAGACATGCGAAAGGCCCCGGCTCCGAAGAGCCGGGGCCTTTTCCTGCGTGCGTCAGTGCGAGACGGCCGCGTTGAGGTGCAGGTCCGCCTCGATGCCCTGCGGCGAGACGGCGAGGCCCACGCCGCCGCCGACGCCAGTGGTGAGGCCCGCGGCCGTGGTCTCGACGTAGAGACCGGCAGCGGCGCCGGCACCCGCGGTGGCACCGCCCGCCTGGCCGCCGGCGATCGTGTCCAGCTCGGCGTCGGACATCTGGGCGGTCGCGATCTGCGGGGTGAAGGCCATGGGGGGCGGTTCCCTTCGTTTCATTCATTTCACTTGCTCGAGCGTGAATGATCCAAGCACGCCGGAGTAGGGCGGCCAGCCACTGCCCAGTCCGTGGATGGAAAAGCCGACCGAACGCAGGAGGCGAATTCACGGGTGTGGCCATTCGGTCACCGAGCCCCTCGCGACCTTCACACCTTCTGCCGTTGCGCGCGGGAAAGCCCCTACAGGAATGCGGCCCACAGCACGGAAACCGCACCGGGGTCGGTTGTTTCCCCGCCCGCTGCCGACCTCACGGTGAACGCTGTGCAGATTCGCGGGATGTTCCGGACCGGCTCAGCCGACCTCGTTCTCCGCCACCGCCTGCCCGTGCACCACCACGTCACCACCGTAGAACATCCCCGTGAAGACCGGGGAGTACGTGAGCTGCACCTCGACCTCCACCTGCTCAGCGTTCGCCACCACGCAGTGGGTCGCGCCGATGTCCGCGCCCGTCATGTCCATCTCGCGGGCGAACGCCTTCACTCGGGCGTTGCAGTTCTCGAAGTTGATGGGGGCGGGGCCGCCCTCGTTCTCGTAGAGGGCGTCGCGGTCGATGTCCTGGGCCGCGTAGCGGGCGGCCTGTTCGGCGATGTCGGCGGCGCGTTCGCGCTTGGAGATGGACAGGCCGCCGTCGATGACGAACGCGGAGAGGGAGAGGAAGACGAGCGTGAAGATGATGACCGCGCCGGCACCGGAGCCGCGGTCGTCCAGACGCGCGCCACGGGCCGTCCACCACGACGGCCAGGAGGACCGGAGACGCCTCACACCGACCTCCGGAACGGGTCGAGCGGGGAGCTGAAGCTCGCCGACAGCGTCGTCGGGACGTCGAGGCCGAGCATGGCCAGACCCCGCACCTGGCAGCTCACCTCGACCGTGAAGATGGTGTCCGGTTCGAAGCCCTGGCTGGTCTGCGTGACGTTCACCGGACCCGAGCAGACGTCCGCCAGGTTGGCCTCGGCGGCCTTCTTCGCCTCGGCCATGGCCGTCGCGTGGTCCTTCTGGATCGAACCCGCGCGGGCCGCGTCCCTGGCCGCGCCGTCGAGCGCGCCACGGCCGTCCACGAGCTGGCCGAAGGCCACCAGGACCAGGATGAACAGGATCATCACCGGGGCGAGGATCACGACCTCGACGGTGGACAGGCCGCTGTCGTGCGCAGGCCGACGGCGCTTCAGGAGAGACTTCAGGAGAGAAGGGACGGACATTCAGTTCCCCTCTTCCTGTACGAAGCGCTCCACCGGTCCCGCCGACCGGGCGTGCACCGTCAGGTCCAGGCCGGGGAACACCGTCGGGACCCGGGCCGCGATCTCCACGCCCACGGTGTTCTGCTCGGGCTGCAGCATCGTCACGTCCGGGGACAGCACCAACTGCGGTCCCAGCTGCTGGATGTAGCTGTCCACCACGTCCCGTGCCTCGCCCCGCCAGGCGCCCGGCTGTTCGTCGGCCGTGGCGCGGGCCTTGCGGGCTCCGGCCTGGGCCGCCGCCTGGGCGACGTGGTCCGCGAAGAAGTACAGGGCGAACTGCACGGTCGCGAAGATCATGAAGAACAGGACCGGGGTGAGCAGCACGAACTCGATCGCGGTCATGCCTGAATCGCCGCGGGCGGCCGCCCGTTTCCGTGCGGCCCGCGCCCAGCGGCGTACCCGTCTGCTGACGTCTGCCGGCATCCCCGTGAACCCCGTTGCTCCTGCTCCCGATGCTCTCGAGGCGATCAGCAGGTCTTGCCCGCGTCCGCACCCTTGATGCAGTCGCCGACCTTGTTGGCGCCCTCGCTCAGCGCGGCGTTGATGATG
Source organism: Streptomyces sp. NPDC126510 (assembly GCF_040302345.1). Lineage (NCBI taxonomy): Bacteria > Bacillati > Actinomycetota > Actinomycetes > Kitasatosporales > Streptomycetaceae > Streptomyces > Streptomyces sp. NPDC126510. Next base: position 74,483 of record NZ_JBEORR010000016.1, read on the forward strand.
GCGGCCACGACACCCACGATCGCCACGACGACCGCGGAGATGATGACCCACTCGACCGCTGAGGCACCGCGGTCCAGCTCGCCGGAGCGGGCCCGCTCGGTGCGGGCCTGGAGGAAGGCGACGAGGAAGTCCACGGCGGGGATGCCGGTGTGGAAGTTACGTCCGTTCATGACGTCTTGTCCTTTCGAAATCAGGTCACGGAGGTTCTGGAGTTGCGAAGGTCGCTGCACGGCTCATACACGGCTCACTGCACCTGGAACACCCGCATCGCCGCCGGAAAGATCAGGAACACCAGGAACCCGGCGCACAGCAGCAGCTGCGCCACGAGCATCGACTGGGACTTCTCGCCCGCGCTGCCCTCGATCTCGGCGAGTTCGCGGTGGCGCATCGTCTCGGCGCGGGAGGCGAGGGACTCGCGGACCTTGGCGCCGTCGTCCGCGACCAGGGCCAGGGAGGCGGAGAGGTCCTTCAGCTCCTCCACGCCGATCTCCTCACCGAGCGCGCCGAGCGCCTGCCACTGGCTGACGCCGGTGATACGGGCGTCGGACAGGGCGTTGCGGATGCGCTGGTTGGCCCAGCCGTCGGAGACCTCGGCCGCGGCCATCAGGGCCTCGGGCAGACCGCGTCCGCCGGCGAGGCTCATCGACACCAGGTCGAGGTAGGCGCCGATCACCCGCCGCAGGTCGCGCCGCTTGTCGGCGGCGTCCCGGCGTACCTCGAGGTCGGGCAGGAAGAAGAAGATCGCCGCGAACAGCAGCGCCATCCAGACCGGGATGATCGGGCTCCTGCCGAAGCCCAGGGTGTAGACGATGGCGAACAGGAACGGGCCGAAGAACAGGCCGGCCACGCCCAGCAGCACCTTCGTCGCCAGGAACTTCTCCCAGCTGCGGTCCAGCACGGCGAGGTCGGCGCGCAGCGAGCGCTGCTCCCAGCCCTGCTGGAGGTAGAACTCCGAGACCCGCAGGCCGACTTCGGCGCGCAGTGCGCCCAGGCGGCCCTTCTCCCGCTCGACGCGGGCCGACTCGTAGGCCGAGCCGCGGGCCCGCATCGCGTCGATCCGCGCGACCTGCGAGATCGCGCTGCGCTTGCTGGGCATGAGGGCGCGGACGAGGGCGTAGATGCCCAGGCCGATGACGGCGCCGACGACGAGCGGCATCGTGAGGTCCATCAGCGCGCCCCCTCTTCCTGCGGCAGTCGCTGCTGCGACTGCGCCCCCGACGGCGTCCTGGGGCGGACGAACTGGACGGATGCCTCGTCGCGGACGAGGAAGCGCTCGGGCGTCTCGATGGTGGACAGCTTGCGCAGCCACCAGAAGCCGAGCGCGAACAGGCCGCAGACACAGGCCAGGACGAGCTGGCCGACGGCCGTTCCGTACGGCGCGACGAAGTCGCGGTTGAAGATCGACAGGCCGAGGACGAAGGCGATGGAGACGGCGACGACGATCTGCACCGACCTGCGGGTCGACGCGCGCTGGGCCATGACCCGCTGGCGCATGTCGACCTCCTCGCGGGCCGACTTGGCCAGGGCGCCGAGGACTTGGCGCAGACCCGGGCCGCGCAGGCGCGCGTTGAGGATGAGGGCCGCGACGATGATGTCGGCGGAGGCGTCGTCGATCTCGTCGGCGAGCTGCTGGAGCGCCTCGGGCAGCGGGGTGCGGGCGCGCAGCCGGTCGACGAGGGCGTCGAGGTGGGGCCGCAGGACGGGTGCCGCGGCGCGGGCGGAGGCCGGGATGGCCTGTTCCAGGCCCACGGCGCCGGCGATGGTGTCGCGCAGGGACTCCGTCCAGGAGGCCAGGGCCTCCACGCGGCGCATGGCGGCCCGTTCCTCACCGGCTCCGCCGAAGAGGCGGTCCCAGAAGAAGACGAGGACACCGGCCGCGATGCCCGCGACGGCCCAGCGGGTGAGGACGAGGACGACCAGGCCGACGATGGCGGCGAGCGAGCCGCGCTGGCCGGCGAAGCGGATCAGTTCGCTCGCCCGCTCGGCGGCCTTCTGCTTCTCGTGGTCGGGCTTGGCGGGCAGCCCGCGGATGGCGATGAGGAGCAGGGCGAGTCCGCCGCCGACGGCGACGCCACTGCCTATCGAGTACAGGACGGTGGTGGAGAACAGGCCGCCCATGGAGCCGAGCGAGCCGAGTGCCGCGAGATTCGTGGTCATTCCCGGCTCACCCCCAGGTCCCGGTCGGCCGGTAGCCGTGTGCCATCAGTTCCTCCAGGCAGGCTATGGGGGCGTGCGGCACGATCCGGCCGTCGGGGGCCTCCGCGAACACCTCGCTGGACAGCACGCGTCCGTCGACGCCGTTGACCTCGCGGACCGAGGTGACCATGCGCTGGAGGCGGCCGCCGCTGCCGTAGTTGTTGCGTCGCTGGATGAAGACGACGAAGTTGACCGCGCCCGCGATCAGCATCTGACTGGCCTCGATGGGCAGCCGTTCCGTGGCCTGCAGCGCGTAGGTGGAAATCCGGTTGAAGACCTCGTGCGAGCTGTTGGCGTGGATCGTGGACAGGGAACCGTCGTTGCCCTGCGACATCGCGTTGAGCATGGTGACGATCTCGTCGCCGAGGACCTCGCCCACGATGACGCGGGAGGGGTTCATACGCAGCGAGCGTCGCACCAGCTCGGCCATCGAAATGGTGCCCTGGCCCTCGGAGTTGGGCAGGCGCTCCTCGAAGGCGACGACGTTGGGGTGCAGGTCGGGGAAGGTGTCGAGGCCGAGCTCCAGGGCTCGTTCGACGGTGATGAGGCGCTCGTTGGGAGGGATCTCGTTGGCGAGGGCGCGCAGGAGCGTGGTCTTGCCGGCGTTGGTGGCGCCGGCGATCATGATGTTCTTGCGGGCGCGGACCGCGCAGGCCATGAAGTGGGCGACCTCGGGCGACAGGGTGCCGTTGCCGACGAGGTCGGAGATGAACACCTTGCCCATGCGCGCGCGGCGGATGGACAGCGCTGGGCGCCGGGTGACGTCCATGACGGCCGACAGACGCGAACCGTCGGGCAGGCGCAGGTCGAGCTGCGGGTTGGCGGAGTCGAAGGGGCGCGAGGACAGACCCGAGTAGGCGCCCAGCACCTGGATGAGCTCGATGAGCTCCTCGTCGGTCTCGGCGACGGGGTCGCCCTGCTCCTCGCGGCCGTCGGCGTAGCCGATGAACACCTGGTCGCAGCCGTTGATGTCGATGTTCTCGACCTCGGGGTTGTCCAGCAGCGGCTGGAGCCGGCCGACGCCGAACAGCGCGGCGTGCACGGCGGCCGCGTACTGCTCCTCGGTCTCGGCGTCCAGCGGCGTACGGCCCGCGTTGATCTCGGCGCGGGCGTACTCCTCCAGGATCTGGGCTATGACGGCGCGGGCGTACTGCCGTTCGTCCTCCGGGGACATCGGGGTGACGCCCGCGACCTGGTCCTGTCGGCGCTGTTCGGCGATGCGGTCGCCGGCGTCCTGGCGGAACCGCTTGACCAACTGGTGGTCGACAGCGGTCATGCGCCGGCTCCCGCGTGGCCCTGCATCCGGCCCGGGGCGTGCGGGGCGTGGTGGGCCTGGTCGGCCTGGGCGGAGGCGGCCCAGGCGGCGCCGTACTGCTGGTAGAGGTCGGCGGCGACCTTGCGGGCCGAGCGGATCAGCAGCGACTTGTCGAGGCGGCCGCGCTTGCGGCCGGCCAGCTGGTCGGCGCCGGCCGGGTCGTCGGCGATGGTGCCGACCACGCGGGCACCGGTCTGGGCGTGCACCAGCATGTCGTTGACCTGCGAGGCGAGCTTGCCGGCCGTGCCGGTGTCGGCGATCAGGACGACGCCGATCATCGGGGTGCCGAGGCTCGCCACGCCGCGCGATCCGCCGTGCAGCTTGCCCGCGAGGGCGGCGGCGCGGTCCCGGACGCGGGCGATGGCCTCGGGCTCGGTGCGCGAGACGAGCAGCACGAGCGCGGCGTGCGGGAAGAGTTCGACGGCCGGGGTGTCGCCGCTGACGCGTCCGCAGTCGGCTATGACGTCGGCGGCGGCGTGCGGGGAGTCGGCGAGGGAGTTGAAGGCGTGCCCGAGGGTCGGCCACAACCCCGCGAGTCCGGCGGCCTGTTCGGCGATCCCGAGCCCGACGAGGACTTCGAGCCCGCCGCTCAGCGGCTGTACGTGGTCCCAGAGCTGGTCGGGTACGAGGCCGCGGCGCGCGGTGGCGGCGATGGACAGCATGCCGGTGTTCGGGTTGAGCGGGCCGCCGTGCGCGGCGGCACTGCGGTAGACGAGGTCACCGCCCGCCGGGTCCGCCTCGGCGAGCAGGACACGCCGCGGCCAGACCGCCGCGAGGGCGACGGCCGCGGTGGTGACGCCGGGGGAACCCTTGTCGGCGGCGAGAGCGATGAGCGCCATGGGTTGGGTGCCGCCTTCTAGTTGCCGGAGTTACCGGGGACCTGGACGAGAGCGACCTCGCCGTTGGAGGCGGCCTGGGCCAGGTCGGCGGCCTTGTCGCTGTCGACGGTCAGGGTGACCGCGAGGTTGGTGCTGCTGACGAGTTCGTCGCCGCTGTCCTTGGCGCCCGGGACGTAGGTGACCCGGGCGTTGTCGACGATGACGGAGTTGCTGGATGCCGACGACGACGAGGAGTTGCTGTTGCTGTTGCCGCTGGACGAGCCGGAGGCGGAACTGACGCGGTAGGCCGCGACGGTGTCGCCCTCCTTGATGCCGGTCGGGTACTGGCCCGCCTTGAGGGACAGACCCACCGTGGCCTTGCCGGCGGCGACACCCGCCTCGTCGCCGAACATCTCGCCGACCGCGACGACTCCGGCGGGGATGGCGTTGACCGCCTTCAGCTTCTCCAGCTGCTTCAGCTGGCTCCACTCGACGTAGTGGATGCTGTCGTCCTTGGCGACCATGACGGAGGTCGTGTTCGACGTGCTGACCGAACCCCCTGCGGGGATGGCCTGCGTGACCTTGACGACCTCGATGCGGTCACCGGCCTGGAGCACGAGCATGGTCGCGCCCAGCGCGCCCACCAGGATCAGCAGCACGGCGAGAGCGGCGAGTGCCGGTTTGCGCTCGCGAGGCGGAGTGGGAAGCCGGTCGCCGACCGACGGCTGAGCCGGAGCGGCAGAACGACCTGCGCCCGCCCCCGTACGCTCTTGGATCTTCACGCAACCGCTCCCCGTACACCCAAGAAGATGTCTGTCATGTGCCTTCAAATTCGGACACTTCACCCGCGTCGACCCGCACGGAAAGGTACGGGACGGGCCGGAGGTACTCGCCCGACCTGGGCGAATAGCCAGCACTGGGGGTGAGTGTCAAGCCATCGCACCGTATCAGCCGCACATAAGCCCCTCAAGGCGCGTCCGGCCCCATGGGCCGCAGGTTCCGTCCTGTTATCCATCTGCAACGTCGGCCCCGCCCAACCCGGCCGGAACCGACCGCACATGGCACCCCGACCTGTGCGCCAGCTAATCGCCACCATCCCCAACAGGTCCGGTCGGCCGCCGGGGTCGTCACCTACCGGCCATCATGCCTGCACGATTCACTCACGAGGCCGGGGTGAGGTGCCGCACGGTCATGCCCTCGTGCGGGTGACGGCCTGGAGCGTCTTCGCCGGCCTCGGGGGCATCGGGGTCCCGGCGACCCAAATGCGGATCCGGGGGAGATTCGCCCCGGCTTCCCGGGTCGGCAGGCGCACACGAGGTGGTTCAGAACTCCTTCACCGCCACCCGCAACCCCAAGCCCCGGCAAACCCGCGCCCATCTCCCCCTCAAGCAACGCCCATCCTTCCACCAGCACCGGGTCACCCACCGTGAACCGCTGCCTAAGATCGCGAACGCCCCACCACCGGACCGCCGGGAACGCGACGTGAGTGATCTGCGGCTCGAGGACACCGTCTTCGAGGACCTGAAGCGAACCTTCTCGACGATCTCCGACCGTATGGACGGTGCCCGGCGGACGTTGCGCGGCACCGACGGGTCGGTCGTCGGAGCGCCCCGGCTCGTCGATGACGTGCACGACTTCGCCGACGACTGGGCCTACGGCATCAAGCAACTCGGCAAGCACGCCCAGAACGCCGTCAAGATGATCAACAAGATCGGCGAGACCTTCGACAAGCTGGACCTGGAGCTCGCCGAGTCGATGAAGGCGCCCAAGGCCGCCAAGAAGGGGCGCTGAGCAGCCGTATGGGACGCCCCTCCTTCCCCCACATTGGCTGGGACCCCACCCCCGGTGACGTCGAGCAGACCTGTGAGCTGGCCAAGCGGATCGGCGGCCTGGCGCGTGAACTCGGCACCGCCGTGCGGGAACTGGAGCGCATCGAGTGCGGCGCCTGGAAGGGCAAGACCGCCGTCGCGTTCAGCGAGCACATCTCCACCGACGTCACGCCCCTGATCAGGAAGAGCTACGAGTCCTTCGACAAGGCCTCCCGCGCCCTGCACCGCTGGGCCGGCGAGCTCGACGGTTTCCAGGACGAGGCGGACCGGCTGGAGAAGGAGACCGGGGAGAAACTCGACGCGCGGGCGGACGCCGAGGAGGGCACGGAGGCGTACGGCAAGGCCTCCGGTGATGTGAACGGCGTCATCCAGAAGGTGCACGGTCTGGAGGAGCGGTACCGGCACGCCGCCGGTCTCGTCGGCCGGGACCTCGACAAGGCCGCCGGCATCGCACCCGACGAGCCCGGCTTCTGGGACAAGCTCGGGCACGGCATCACCGACGCGTGGGACGCCACCGGCCAGTGGTTCAAGGACCACGCCGACCTCATCAAGACCATCGGCGACGTCCTGAGCCTGGCCAGCGGCGTCCTCGGCATGCTCGCCATCATCACCGCCCCCTTCGAGCCCCTCGGCGCGATCTTCGCCGCCGGCGCGATGATCACCAGCGGCGCGGCCCTGCTGAGCCACGCCGTCGCCAAGGCGGCCGGCGCGGACGTCTCCTGGACCGAGATCGGCTTCGACGCCCTGGGCGTCCTGCCGGGGGTGAAGGGGCTGACGGGCAGTGCCGAGCTGGCCAAGGGGGTCAGTGCGACCGCACGGGCCGCGGAGCTGGGCGAGGGGTACCGCGGCGTCACCAGCGTCGGCAAGTCGTTCGTGCTCTTCGGGCCGTTGAAGGCCGCGCCCGTGGTGAAGCTCGGCGAGGGCGGCAGCCGTCTGACGCTGGCCGTCGAGAGCGGGCTGCAGAACGTCCGCAAGGGCCAGATCCTCGGCACCCAGGGCATCAACACCATCGCCTCGAAGCTGCCGTTCATCAAGGGCGAGGAGGCCATCGCCCCGATGAGCCGTGCGGGACGCGCCCTCGACGCCTCGATCAAGGGCGGGCTCAACGCCCTGAAGCTGCACACCATCGCCAAGAACGACTTCGGGGCCGGCGCATGACCGCCCTGACCGTGGCCGGCGCCACCCTGCCGCCCTTGGCGTTCCGCCTCCCCGTCGGCATCCACGCCATCGAGGTCTCCCTCGCGCCGGAGGAACGCGCCGACGCGGCACGGCGCCTGGTCCGGGACCTCTATCCACAGGGCGAGGAGCCGCTGTGGAACACCATGGGCTCCCTCTACAGCGCCATGGCCGACGAACTCCTGGCCGACGGCGTCGCCTTCTTCGGAATCGGCCTCTACGAGATCGAGGACGGCCGCGGAGTGGCGCACTGCGCGCTCACCCTCGCCGTCCACGAACGCGCAGCGGCGGACCCCGACGTCGTCGCCGAGGGCACCCGGGCCGCCCTGCTGGGCGATCCGTTGCGCGAGGTGTCCTGGCTCGACCTGCCGTGCGGCCCCGCCGTCTGCGGCATCACCTTCCGAAGGCTCGTCGTGGACGGCGCGTACACGACCTCCGGCGCGGACGAGGACCTGGTCATGGGGCAGATCCAGGTGCACATTCCGTTTCCGGCGGACCCCTACACCGCTGTGATCACCCTCGACACGGCGTCGGTGGAGCAGTGGGAGGAGCTCTCGCACGCCCTCGCGGACATCATCGGGTCGGTGGAATTCCCGCAGAGAGAAGTGACGCACTGATGGACTGGTACCCCAGCGCGGACGAGGACCTGCTGCTCCGGACGTCGGCCCGGTTCGCCGCGGGTCTTGCGGCCCCGGTCGCCGGATGCCGCTGGTTCCGCGACCCGCAGCGCGCCGACATCCAGGGCGAACTCCCGCACTGGCCCCCCGGCCCGCTCCACACCCCGCGCGGCACGGGCGACCGGGCCGCGCGCCGCACCGGCCGGGCCCTGGCCTTCGGCATCCCGCTCATCGCCAACCTCATCGCCAACATCGGAGGCGCCGCGGGCAGCCCCTTCGGCAGTGTGCCCGCGACCGGCAAGCCCGAGGAGCGCGAGAACGAGGTCGACGACTTTCCCGTCATGTGGGCCGCCCCCGGCACTCTCGCCCGCGGCGTGCCCTGGCAACTCGACCCGGACCGCCGCCCCGAGGGCTACACCACCGACCTGGTGCTGACCAGCCGCCGCCTGCTCTTCCTGGGCACGCGCACGGGCACGATCGCCAAGGCCGACGTCCTCGCGGAGTATCCGCGGGACGCCATCGCCGCCGCCCGGCGGATGCGCTTCAGTGAGGTCGAGGCGGATGTGCGGCTGACCTTCGCCGACGACTCCTGGATCCGCCTGTTCACCGGCAACCCCGACAGTGCCGAGCGCCTGTCGGAGCTCCTGGCGGGGGCCGCCGACACCCTCGGGGAGAGCGACCTCACCCCCGGCCAGCGCGAGCGCGTCACCCGCTTCCTCGCCGACCTCCCGGCCGACGCCCGGCCCCCCACCTTCCGGCGCCTCCCGAGCGGCATCGTCCTGGCCGAGGCCCGTGTCCCGTCGAAGACGGGCGAGGACCTCCACGAGACCCACGGCATCCTGATGGGCCCCTCCGGCGAACCGGCCAAGCCGCGACCGGGCGATCTGTAGCACTCGCGAAGCCCCGAGTAGAGTGCGGCGCGGACAGCGATCGGACGCGCGGGGGGCTCACCGGTGAGAGCAGTCAGGACGAACAACGCCTGCGCAGCACGGACATGGGCGCGGCGCACAGGCCGCGCCCGGGTGCTCCGGCTGCTCCTCGCTCTCTGTTCGCTGACGGCTCTCTTCGCAACCGCCACTCCCGCCACCCCGGCCGACGCCGCCACACCGGCTGGCACCGCGGGCACGGTGGACACCGAGGCCGCCGTGGCCACCGAGGCCGCCGCGGGTGCCCCCACCCAGGCCGCCTACCTCGCCGACCGCCTCCGCGAGAACCCGGTCTACGTCACCGACCAACTCCCCCGCGAGGTACCGCGGTCCACCGCCCCCGACTTCGCCAGGCTGGCGAAGAAGACCGGCGTCCCGACGTACGTCCTGGTCCTGCCCACGTGGAGCGGCACGGACGGCAAGCAGCTGCTCGGCGCGGTGCACGACCGGCTCGGGCGCGACGGGCTGTACGTGTTGATCGAGGGGACGGATGTCGCACAGGCCACGGCCTGGGGCGTGCGCGTCCCCGCCGAGGCGGCCGCGACCGTCGCCCTCTACGAACTCCCCTACGACGCGGGGCCGGTGCGCGGCCTCGAGCGTTTCGTCGAGGTCATCGCCCAGGGGGACGCGAAGGCCACGGCGAGGGCGGAGGCGGCGCGCGAGAGGTTCCGGGACGGTGACGAGCCCGCCGAGATGTACATCGGCCCGTCCGACCGGCGCAACCAGTCGTTCCTCACCGGCATCCTGCTCACCGGCGTCCCGTTGTCGATCCTGCTGCTGTCTCGCTTCGCGAGGCGCCGGCGCCCCAAGAAGCCCGTCCTGCGCTGGATCGCCCCCGGCGCAGCCGTCCTCTCCGCCGCCGCGATCGCCCTCACCGCCCCGGTCGTCTTCGACCAGACCAGGTCGAGTGCGGCGGAACCCCCCAGCCCCGCCGAACTGTCCGCCCGTGTGGAACGGGTCGCGGCCGGGCTGAAGCAGGACCCCGTCTACGCCGACCCGGAGAGCCCGCGCGTCCTCGGCGCCCGGCAACTGGACCGGCTGCACGAGCGGATCCAGGCCTTCCGGCGCTCCGAGGGCGGCGGCCCGGTGTACGTCTCCGTCGTGCCCCAGACGCCGGAGAGCGAGTCCGCGGGTGACACATGGCTGTTCACCGCGGCGGTGCACGCCAAGGTGGACGTGGACGGGGTGTACGTCATCGCCGACCCGGACGACGGCACGATCGACGTCTACAACCACGGGCTGCGCCTGGACTCCAGCCGTCTGTCCTCCGGTCTGCCGGAATACGTCACGCTGGGCGACAGCAGCACGGACGAGGCCGACGACCACCGCCTCGGCGAGCGCCTCGACACGCTGATGACCTTCCTCGACAAGGCCCCGCGCACCGACCGGCCCCAGTCCGAGCCCGCCCCGGCCTCCGCCCCGAACGCCGAGGAGGAGCACGCCCTCCCCCCTCTGTTCTCCACCGACTTCTGGCCCGGTCTGTTCGTGGGCGCCGTCGTGGCCCTGCTGCTGTCCGGCGCCGTGGCCGGGGTGACGTGGATCGTCCGGCGTCTGCTGCGGCGGTCCTCCCCCGCGCCCGTGCCCTCCGACCGCCTGCCGTTCACCTCCCCGGTTGAACCGTCGGCGTCCTACCTCCGACACACCGCGTACGCCGAACTCAGCGCGCTCACCGGCGAGTTCACAGACCCCCAGGAACGCGGCACCGCCTGGGACCACCTCGACGCCGCGATGCTCCTGGTCGACGGCGATCCCGGCCGCGCCCGGCAGGCGGGGACGGACCCCGCGACCCTGGTCGCCGTCATCGTGCTCGCCCGGGCGGGCCGGGCCGCCCTCGCCGGCGAGGCCCCGGAGATGTGCTGCGGGGTCAACCCACTGCACGGCCCCGCGGCCCACCGCCACCACGTCCGTGTGTCGACCGAGGGCAACGCCCGCCGGCTGCTCCCCGTCTGCGAGCCCTGCCGCGACACGGCAGTCGCCGAACCGGGCGGCATCCCGGCCCGGTTGCTGAAGCTGCCCGCCCCCTCCCCCGGCAACACGCGCCTCCCCTACTACGACGCGACCGACGGCCCCCTGACCGCCGTACCCCACGGAATCGCCCGGCTCGTCGACAAGGTGAGGGAGACCGCAGGTGTCCACTGAGACGAAGCGCGTGTTCACCGCCCTCGCGGCACTGCTGCTGACGGCGCTGACCACCACCGGCACCGCCACCGCCGCGGACGGCGACGCCCCGAGCGCCGGGCAGCGCATCGCAAACGCCCTGCGCACCTCGCCCGTCTACGTCGACGAGGCGTACGCCACCGCCGTACCGCCGTCCCGGCAGCGGCAACTGGTGGAGCGGATCCGCCGCACAGGCCTGCCCATCAAGGTCGTCCTCACACCCCTCACCAGGGGCGACGCCTTCGACGGCGACTCCGACGTACTTGCGGGGACGGTCCACGACCGGCTCCCGCAACGGCGCGACCTCGTCCTCATCACGTCGGACGGCGACTTCCCCGACTCCCTTCGGGGCTACGAGTGGCCCGCCGACACCCACCAGACGCGCAAGGCCGTGGCAGCCGCCGGCTTCCTGGACGAGACGCGGGACGCGGGGCTGGCGGACCTGACCGCGAAGGCCGTGGACCTGGTGGCGGAGGGCAAGGGCGAGCAGCGCTGGGAGGAGGCGACGAAGGACCTGGCGTCCCCGCGCGACCGGGCAGAGCGGGCAGAGCGGGCGTCCGGCGGCACGGGCGAGTGGCTGTGGCCGCTCATCGGCGTACCGGCCCTGGCCCTGACCGCGCTCGCGACCCGCGTCGCCCTGCTCCGTTCCCGGCGGCCCTCCCCGGCCGTCCCGCAGCTGGTGTTCGCGACGGCCCGCGCGGCCGACGAGGCGCGGGTGCGGCGCCGGGCGGAGGCGGAGGTCCTGGCCCTGGGCGAGGCGGCCCGGGCCGCCGACGTGACCACGACACCCGGCCTCCAGCAGGCCCTCGACGCGTACGCCGCGGCCGGCAGGGTCCTCGACGAGGCCCGGGGCCTGCCGGACCTGGCGGGCGCCCTGGCCCTGGCGCAGGAGGGCCGCGACGCCCTGACCGGCTCCCCCGGCCTCCCCCTCTGCTTCTTCAACCCCCTGCACGGGCGGGCCGACCGGCGCACCGCCTGGCGTCCGCTCGGCCGCCGCGACCGACTCGACGTGGCCGTGTGCCGCACCTGCGCGGACGCGCTGCGCGACCACCGCGCCCCGGAGGTGCTCACCGACACGGACCGGGACGGCCGTACGGTGCCCTACTTCGAGGTCCCGGCCGGGCGGAGCGCGTGGTCGGCGACGGGGTACGGCTCGCTGGCGACACCGTCGGCCGGTCTCAGCCGGGGCCGCTGACGCCCTTCGGGGCGCCATGCCATGATCTTCGCGAACAGGGCGAGCAGCAACAGCCGCAGCACACCGAGGCCGCCTGCGACGCCGAGGATCCAGATCATGGCGGTGGCGAAGGTTTGCCCGAGGCCGGTGATGCCGATGAGCCCCCGCCCCAGCCACCGCTCGACGAGGGACGGAGCGGCGTACGGAACGAGCCCGAGCCCGTCGGACACGGTGGTGAACCGTTCGACGGCACGGTTTCTCAGCAGCCTGCGCGCCTCCTGATAGGCGCTCTCCGTCTGGCTGAGCTGCCGGACGACCCCTTGCGCCGGCTTGCGCGACCCCCTGTCGGCGGCGACGAGCACGTACCCGTACCCGGCGGCCCTCCTCGCGGCGTCCCACTCACGACCGCACAGTGTGTCGGGAGTCGTCGTCCGCGGCATCCGCAGCAGATTGGTCCGCTGCCCGGTGGCCCCGGCGAGGGCGCTCTGGGTCATGTCGAGCTCGGCCCGGAAACGGGGCGCGGAGGACTCCCTGAGGACGGCCCCGGTATAGGTATTGGACCCGATCTCATGCCCCTCGGCCCGGATCCGCCGCACGAGCTCCGTATGCCGGGCGGCCTGGGCGCCGTGCACGAAGAAGGTCGCCCGTGCGTCGTACTGCCGCAGCAGGTCGAGCAGCCGGGTGTCCAGACGGGGTCGGGCCCGCCGTCGAAGGTGAGCGCAACGGTCCGGGCGGGCATCGACCCGCTCCGTATCCCGCCCCGGTTGATCCCGATCACGGGCCCGCCCCGGGCGACGGCGTCGGGCACGGGGGCCGTACAGGGCGACCGCGTCTTGGCGGCGTCGACCTCGTGCTAGGTCCAGCCCTGGAAGATCAGCAGGGCGAAGAGGAGGGAGAGGCTGAGGGCGAGGAGGAGCCAGTGGGCTCGGGGGTCTCGGGGTTGCTTGTGGCGGGCCCGGACTTTGGACGCGGCGGGGGTCAGGGGGCGTCACCGCCTCCGGGCTCCACTCCCTCCGCAGGGCGTCTCCCCATCGCGCTTCGGTCCCACCAACTCGCCAGGACAGGCGTCGCATTCGCGTTGCTGCTGCGGGAGTTACGCATGGGGCGCGAGTGTAGTTTCGGAGAGTCGGCCGCAGGGGTGGAACGGTGAGCTTCACAGGTACCGTCACTGCCCTTGCTGCATAACTACGTTCACAGGGGGCTATCTTGAAGCGCCGTCCACTACCCGTTGCCGTCGTGACGACGGCGGTGGCAGCACTGTTGTTGACGGCCTGCGGCAGCGGGGACGACACGTCCGGCGACAACGACAAGATCGCAGGCGTCGGTCAAGCGGCGGAGACACCGAACGAGTCGGCATCCGGCTCGGGAGCACCGGAGGGCGACAAGCCGGACGGCGTGGACGTCTCCCTGCCCAGCGACATGGACCTGGTCTTCGACTGGGACAAACCGAAGGACAAGAACGAGGCGGCTGCGATGGATGATGCCGCCAATTACATCCGTGCCATCTACCACGGCGTCTACAAGCGCACGTCCAATGACGCGGCCGTGACCGCCTACTCCACCGGCGACGGGCTGCACTACGCAAAGACTCAGATCGATAGCAGGGTAGATGGCGGCTGGACGGCCACGGGCACCCGGCGCCACTACCAGGCCACCACGCGATCCGCCCCGAACGGCAAATCGGTAGAAGTCGCGTTCTGCGTCGACTCAAGCAAGTTCTACAGCAAAGAGGTCGAGACCAAGAAGGTCCTGACGAGCAAGCCCCGCATCGCTGACTTCGACTACTTCAGGATCGTGATGGTCAAGTTGCCCACGGCTGCGGGCCTATGGCAAGCCTCCAAGGTGTTCGTCGAGGCAGAGGCGGAGAAGTGCCGGTAGGGCAGCGACCGTGGGACCCTCGGCTCCCGCACCCGGAGAGCCGCACACTGCGCCGTCCCGGGCCATCTTCCGAGTGGGCACAAGCAAGACACAACGAGCCTCCGAGAGACCTGTCCACCCAGGATTGCCCGTATGCTCCCGGAAGTTCACTCTGGCGAAACCAGCAATCTCACCGATACCGTCGGTGCTCTTTTCTTGCCTCACGGGGAGCCACTGTGAAACGCCGCCCTCTGCCCATTGCTGCCGCGCTGGCGGCAACGGCAGCACTGCTGTTGACGGCCTGCGGCAGCGGGGACGACACGTCCGGCGACAACGACAAGATCGCAGGCGTCGGTCAAGCGGCGGAGACACCGAACGAGTCGGCATCCGGCTCGGGAGCACCGGAGGGGGACAAGCCGGACGGCGTGGACGTGTCCCTGCCCAGCGACATGGACCTGGTCTTCGACTGGGACAAACCGAAGGACAGGAACGAGGCGGCTGCGATGGATGATGCCGCGAACTACCTGCGCGCCATCTATCACGGTGTCGACAAGCGCACCGCCAAGGACGCGGCCGTGACCGCCTACTCCACCGGCGAGGGGCTTCACTACGCGCAAGTGCAGATCAACGAGTGGATCAAGGGCGGCTGGACCGCCACCGGAACGCTGCGCCACTACGACGCCACCACGCGCTCCGCTCCGAACGGCAAGTCGGTGGAGGTGGGGTTCTGCGCGGACTCGGGTCAGTTCTTCGGCAGGGAAATCAAGACCAAGAAGGTCCTCAAGACAAAGCCCAGCATTGAGGACTTCGACTACTTCAAGATTGTCATGGTCGAGTTCCCGACGGGCGAAGACCTGTGGCAGGCATCCAAGGTGTTCGTCGAGACGAAGGCAGCGAAGTGCCAGTGAACATGTCACTGCGTACAGCGTCAGCACCGGCGGGACCGCCCTGGCACGTCCTCCACTCACCCCGGGACGTACTCCCTGTCCCACCGACTCTGTCGCACACCTCCCCAGGTACCCATCGCGACGGCGAGGACGAAGAGAACCACGAGCAGGGCAGCATTCGAGTTCTGCTCCACATCGCTGGTCGGAGGGGCAACTCCTACGGGGTCGTACCGGACACGCAGCTTGTCGCCCGCCTCCACCCAATCTCTGCACCCTTCGCCTTCCGCAAGCGAGGGTGAGATCGCACGACCACCGACGGTTCGCAGGTCACAGTGGTTGGTCTTGGCGCTGTCCTTCCGCACGACCACGACGTCGGCCCACTCGCCCCGCTGCGTCAGGGCGACCTGATCACCGTCCGCATTACCGAATATGCCCAGCGCCACCCCCGCGACGACGGGAACAACGAGCTGCCAGGTGACTTTCCGCTGCTTGCGCGGAACTCTCCGCAACACCAGCACCGGCACGAGAAGCGATGCCAGTGGCAGCACGATCCAGGCGAGGATCAGAGCCACCCCACGAACCGGGCTCCACAACGGCACGACAGGACCGAGCCAGGCGAGTCCCAGCGAACCGCCGGCGCACAGGGAGCTGAACACCGCCCACCGGGCCAAGGCGGTTCGCCACCAGACACCTTGATCACTTCGTCTGGCCCGCAGGAAACCCTCACACATGCACTCCACCACACACGCGGCTCACGGCCTTGGCCTCCAACTCGGTGACTTCTGCTCCAACAGGCTCGCTCCTCCGGCTGTTTGGGCGAGCCGTCCGGGTCGGCCAAGCCAATCACGTCACCTTCCAGGTATTCCCACGGCTCCGGTCAGCGTCCCGCAAGGGGGCGGCGGCACTGGCTCGCCCTGGCAGAAGTCACCTCCACCTGCACGGCTGGTAGAACCTGGTCCTGCACGCGGAAATGAAACCTCAGAGTAGCTGCGGCCGAGAGGCAGGGAGTCTGCCCCCGCTGATGCCGCCCACCGAGCACGAGCACGACACAACCTGACACCACCAAGTCTCAAACACCCCGATTTACCCAGTTCCTGGGCAAGTTCGCTGTGGCGAAAACAGCAACTTCCCCGATAGCTTCAGTGCACTCGACTGATCTCATGTCTCACGGGGAGTCCACTGTGAAGCGCCGCTCTTTGCCCGTTGCTGTTGCGCTCACTGCGTCCACAGCCCTGCTGCTCACCGCGTGCGGTAGCAGTGATGCCGGCTCGAAGGACAACGACAAGATCGCGGGCTCCGATACCGCATCCCAGGAAGCGACTTCGAGCCCAAGCGCGTCGGACTCCGCCGAGCGGCCAGACATCAAGCTGACCGGCGGCGTGGAAGACGTCTTCGAGGGCTGGGAGACGGGCGACGCCAAGAAGGACGCAGTGCTGGCGGACGCCGCGCGAGCACAGACCGCGATCAACGACGCCATCCTCAGGGGGAAGACGGACACCCCCGGGCTCACCTTCTACTACCAAGGCGAGGCCCTCACGACGTCCGTGAAGTGGGTCCAGAAATGGGTGGACGCCGGCCTGACGTACACAGGCACCACCCGGTACTACAACCCCAAGATCGAGTTGTTCGACGACACGTCGGCGGGAGTCTCCTTCTGCGCCGATGAGACCAAGGCATTCAACAAGGACCGAAAGTCAGGAAAGGTCGACAGGTCCCCGGCCTCGGACGATTCCTACGTGCTGTACAACACCCGCTTGGAGAAGACCACTCAGGGAGTGTGGCAGACGACCAGCGGGACGTCCGTGCGCGGGAGCAAGGGATGCGTTAAGTGACCAAGCTCGGTTCCGCGACCGCAGTAGGTACGCTCATGATCGCCTGCACACTTCTGATGTCCAACGCTGCCTTCGCCAAGGATCCCGGCGGATCTCAGTTCGACGTCTCGGGGAGTAACGAGACGGACAGTGGTCAGACTCTCGAGTCGCGCATCGTATTCCGTGGATCTACCGGTGGCTCTGGAGCGAAGGAATCCGGGCAGTTCACGCCCGTCGGCGACTGGACTCCACCGGCTTGCTGGTACGAGCCGAAGTGGACTCCCGCAGAATTCTCCAAAGAATTTCAGAAAGAATGGAACATTCCACACGCTAGTGGCGTGGGAGAAGCATACGCTTTGTCCAAGGACTACTACATCAACGGCGAACCATACAAGGACTTCAACAAGTCCGAAACGGGCAAGGGCCTGTGGTGGGACGCTGTTCGGGACAAAAGCCGAGAGGAATCCGGAGACCCGGCCGCCTTTGCCTGCGACACAAAAACATTCTGGGTGGAAAATGGGGAGACACCTACGGTGGAGAATGCCGTGACCCCAAAGATTCTCGCCGATCTTGCCTACAGCCGGATCAAAGTGCCCGACACCGAGGTAACACTCGCCCCGGCGAACACCACCAAGGTCAACCTTCCCACTTGGGCCTGGCTCGACCGTGCCAAGTTCCAGGACGTCTCAGTCACCGCCTCACTCGACGTCGGCGGTGTGAACCTCCAGGCCACCACCACCGCCAAGCCCATCGCGCTCAAACTGGAGCCGGGAACGTCGGATGCCGAGGTCTACCCCTCCTCGGGGGAGTGCACCTTCAACGACGACGGTTCAATCGGTGAACCATATGCAAAGGGACAAGCCGACCAGACGCCGCCTTGCGGAATCAGATACCTGCGCTCCTCGGGTGACGGGTCGTTCAATCTGCGAGCGACCATCACGTGGGAGGTGTCCTGGACCGGGACGGGCGGCGCCGGCGGAGACCTACCCGACGGCACCTTCGGAACTGAGCAGAACGTAACCGTCCAGGAGATCCAAGCCGTCAACCGCTGAGAACCAGCTCCAGCAGAACCCCACCAGCCCGGCCGGAGAAATATTCATGGCGAACGACTCAGATCTCAAAGTGAACGTCGACCTTCTTGTGGAGTCGGAGTCCCGGCTCCGAAAAATCAAGAAGGAGTTCAAGAACCTGGGCAACCATCGGGACGACATGCGCGAGCACTGGGGCAGCGGTGACGTCACGGACGCCATGGACGAATTCGTAGACAACTGGGACGACTACCGCGAAAGCCTGCTGACGCACATCGACACCGTAGGAAAGCTGATCAAGGCAACTGTGGACGGGTTCACGGGATTGGACGCCGAGCTCGCCAAGGAGCTGCGCAGGAAGGAAAAGAAGAAGTGACGACGGCCCCCAAGGCCCGTCCCCGCGACTGGCATCCCCTCGCGGAGTCGGACCCCGTCCCAGGAGATTCGGAAGAGATCCGCTTCGAAGTCAAGCGTATGAAAGGCGTTGCGAGCTCTCTGCGTGAGCAGGCTCGTCTGCTTCGCGGCATAGGCGACGACAACGAGCTCAAGGGCAAGTACGCAAACTCTCTCCGGAGTGAGTCAGAAGGGCTGGAGAAGAAGCTTCGCGAGGTCGCGGGACGCTACGAGAACGTACACGGCCATCTGACCAGCTGGGCCGGTGAGCTGGAGGACTTCCAGACCCAGGCCGACAAGGTTCTCGCCAACGCGAAGAAGGCCCAGGAAGAGGCGGACGCCGACAAGAAGAAGGCCACTACGAACAAGCCGGGTCCGGGTGAGCCGAGCCCGTCCCCGAGCGGCACGGAACACGACCCCCTCATCGAGTATCGGCTACAGCTCAACCGCATCACGTCTGAGCGGGACGAGCGCGCCTCACACTACGCGAACAAGATCCGCGACGAACTAGACGACGTCATCGAGGACAGCTTCTGGGATGACGCGAAGGGCTGGCTCCACGACAACGCCGATATCTTCAAGACAATCGGCGACCTGGTCGGAGACCTGAGCGGCATCCTGGGCATGCTGGCCATCATCACGATGCCTTTCCCGCCCCTGGGAGCCATCTTCGCCACGGCTGCGGTCGTGACCAGCGGTATCGCGCTCCTCAGTCATCTCGCTGCCAAGGCCGGCGGTGCCGACGTCAGTTGGTTCAGTATGGGCCTCGAGGCGCTCGGGGCGATTCCGGGCATCGGCGCATTCGCAAAGGGCGTCAAGGTCGCTGATGGCGCCGTCGCGGCTACGCGTGCGACACAGCTCGGAAGAGGTTTCCGTGGCGTCACAACCATCGGACGGAACATCGTCGGTATCGGCGACAACGTCGCGGGAGCGAAGAGCATCCCTATCTGGGGTAAGACGATCGGTCTGTGGGGGCTGAAGCACGGAGGTCTCATCAAGGCCGAGGGCCTCATGGGCCGGATGACGCTCGTCGCCGAGCAGACCGTTCACAACGGCCAGTGGCTCGGCACCCGTGGACTAAAGCTTGCCAGCGGTAATCGCTGGGCCATCGACCCGATGAGCAACTTGGGCCGTGGGATCGACGCCGGCATCAAGATCGCTCCTAAGCTGGTGTCGATCCCTACCCATGTCGGCGAGCTCATCAACCCTGGCGACCGCTTCCAGGAATCGGTCGCATCCTGACCAGGACGGAATCCCTGTGAACTGGCACCCGGAACCCGATGAGAAGGAACTGGCACGCTATCCGGTCTCATTCGCGACCGGAACCGCCGCGTCCGTGGAAGGACGACGATCCTTCCGTGACCGCCGGCGAAACGATATCGAGACAGAGCTGCCCGGCTGGCCGGAGGGGAGCACCTTCGCAGTGCGCCGCCTGCCCGGCAGAATCGGCGTGTATGTGCGAACCGCCGTATCAGGCGTCCTCGCCGTGGCAGGCGGTATCCTCTCCGACCTCCTGGGCGGAAGCACGACCAATCCCGAGCCAGGACGCGGAAAATTGGGAGAGCGGGAAAACGAGGTAGATGACTTCCCCGTCATGTGGGCCGACGCCGGTGATACCGCCCGCGGACTGCCGTGGCAGCTCGATCCCTCCAGGCGCCCGCACGGCTATGTCACGGAGATCGTACTGACCACTCGGCGTCTGCTTGTGGTCGGGGACGGGACGGCGTTGTGGGAGGCACCGCGGGAAGACATCGCCGAAGCGGCATCCAAGCGGTTCAGCATCCGTCGTAAGGACTTTCGGATCACCTTTCAGGATGGTTCATGGACACGGCTGACGACGAACGTTTCGAATCAGACCACCGAGCTGGTCGGACTGCTGACGGGTAGCCACCGTCGACTGTCCGAGACCGACCTCTCGGCGGAGCAACGCGAACGACTCTCCGGCTTCGTGGCCTCTCTGTCTGCCGCTGACACACGCCCCGTCATCACGCGGTTGCCGAGCGGACTGGTACGCGTGCAATCCACAAGTCCGGGCCGAGCACGGAAGGTCGTCTCCGAATCACGGGGTTTCGTGATGGACGAAGCCGGCCAGGATGCAACACCCGCACCCGGAGACATCGAGCCCAGCAAGGCGTGAACGTGAGCACAGACAAGCTGACATCATCCGGGATACCGACCGTCATCGACGACCCGGCCATCCCTCCCATGTGGTTCGTGGTTCCCGAGGGCTTTCACGCCCTGCCCGTCGACGCCGACCCGGACAACCGAATATCCGCCGCCACCGATTTCACTCGTGAACTCTTCCCCGAAGGCGATGCCCATCTCTGGGAGTCGGCGGCGCCCTTTTACGCCGGACTCACTGAAGTCTTCGCAGATTCCGGGTTGGCCTATTCGGCCATGGGCGTTTTTGGCGACGACAATGGCGGCGTCGTGCACTTCTCCTTCACCGTGGGCGCGATCGCATCGCCGTACGCGACAAGCGAGGAGGCCGCTGACGCGATCGGGCGGTCCCTTGGCCGAGACCAAGGGAACGACAGCCGTCGCATCACCCTGCCTTGTGGACCGGCCGTATCGAACATCAGCGTCCGCGAGATCACTATCGGTGCGGAGCTCACGTCGACAGGTGACGAGACGAAACTCCTCACCGGCCAGATCCAGGTATTCGTCCCCTTCCCAGATGCCGCCTTCATCGTGGTCTTCACTCTGGACACTGCCGCCATGGAGTACTGGGGAGAAATTTGCGACTTGATGGCTGCGGTCCTGGAAACCGTGTCCTTCGCTCCCGCTCCCGCCCCACGGGCAGCGGTGGGTTGAGGGCAATCACCAGCGGATCGCCGACCGCTTCTTGCGCCGGACCAAGCCGGATGACTACAGCGGGCACAGTTGCCCCGAAGGGGCCCCGCTACAACGATCGACCGGCCCTAACGTGACTTGGCCGCCCGACTCTTGCCTTGTCCCTTCTTCCGCAACTTCCAATTCCAGTGCAACGTGTCTGCCACCGCGTCGAACAGCCCCACCATCTGCCGTGCCAGCGGATCCAAGGGCGTGGAAAACGAAAGGATCAGCCATTCGTCAGTCGCCGGGACAGGCACGTAGAACTTGACCGTTGTCGTCGGGAGCTCATTGCCACAGACCTAGCAGTGCCTCCGGGCGGGGCGGCCCTCAGCCTCCAGTTGATTGCAGGGCCGACGGAGTTGGGGGCAGACAAACCAAGACCGAACGGTGTCGTCCTCGTCAACCGACGGGGCGGTGCAGCCATGTAGCGCGCACGCCACCCCGCCGCACCGCCTGAAACCTCAGCAGAACGTCACTTGCTCCGAGCCTGCTTCGCCAGCTCCTCGTCGATCTGCTCGAACTTGTCCGCGGCCATGGTCAGGTAGTCACCCATGCCGTCCAGACCGTCCAGCGTGTCCTTCATGCCGCGCACGAACTCGTCGAAGTTCTCGTCGAACGCCTTCGACGAGCTCTTCGTGACGTAGCCGCCCTGGACGAGGTTGTTGATGTACTTCTTCAGGCCCTCGAGCTTCTCCTGAACCTTTTCCTTCTCCTTCACGACATGCTTCGCCGCATCCCGCATGTCCTGATATGTGACATCAAGGTCCTTGGCCATGAAGCCGCTCCCTCTCGCAACGCCGCAGGGCCAACCCCCGTGGCTCCCTGTTTGCGGACTCGTCGGCCCTGAAGCCGAGTTGCCGATCGCACGTGGCAACCGGTGTGATCGTCCGCTCTTGCGTCAGCAGCTTACGGGTGTGGCCTGTGGTGCCCCATACCCACCTTGTGAACGAGCCGTCATGAAAGCGTGTACGACGTTGCCATCGGGAACGTCACGGGGCCTCCCCATTGCCCCGGCGTCACACCGAACGGATATCGTCCCTGTACCACTGGGACCCGCGTGACCGAGGCGATCGGCCGGCACAGCGGGACCAGCGACAGACACCACAGCGGCCGTATAGGCCCAGTGGCACGGGGAGGACAAGTCGTGCGCCTGACTCTGACCGTCGTCGACCCGTACGGCGGTGGCACCGCCGACGTCGTGCTCGATGCCGATCCTGAGTCCACCGTGGGGGACATCGCGCAGGAGCTGGCCAAGCAGGTGGGGCACAGCGGGGCACAGGTCATCCCGCTCGGGCAGCACCGGCACGCGCCGGCCAACAACGCGCCCCTCGTGTACGTGGACGGGTATGCCGTCGATCCCGGTGCCACTGTCGTGGGGTCGCCCTTGCGTGAAGGTGCCGTCGTCAGTCTTCAGGATCCGTCCGGGTGCCTGCCGGGTGAACCCACCGGTCTCGTCGAACTGCGCGTCGTCGGCGGGCCCGCGGCCGGGTTCGTGCACCGGCTCGGCGTGGGACGGTACGACATCGGCAGCGGGGCGGCGTCGTACGTCCGGATCGACGACCCCGAGGTCGACGCCCGGGCCCTCACCCTCTCCGTCGCCACGGACGGCACCTGCCAGGTCGCCGTGCACATGGACAAGGAGCACGTCACCCTCGACGGCAAGTCCCTGGCCGGGGACGAGGACAAGGACAAGGACGAGCCCAGCGGCAAGAAGCGCGGCAAGAAGAAGGACCAGGAGAAGAAGGAAGAGAAGAAGGACGGTCCCACCGAATGGCCCCTCGGTGCTCAGATCGGCCTCGGGAACACCCTCCTCGAACTCACCCGCTACACACCCCCGAACGCCGCCCTCAAGTGGTCCGAGGACGGCGTCGGCCTCGACTACAACCGGCCCCCGCGGCTGCGTCCGCCCGAGCGGCAGACCAGCTTCCGGCTGCCGTCGCCGCCCCGTGAATACGAGGCCAGACCGCTGCCCTGGCTGATGGCGCTGACCCCGCTGGTCGGTGCCGTCGTATCGGTGATGATCTTCCAGCGCTGGTACTACCTGATCATGGCGGGCCTCAGCCCGATCCTGCTCTTCGCCAACTACTACAACGACAAGAAGCACGGGCGTAAGTCGCACGCCAAGCAGGTCGAGGAGTACCAGGAGCAGAAGGAGCGGATCGAGAAGGACGCCCAGGACGCGCTCGTCGCCGAACGGAACGACCGGCGGCATGCCATACCCGACCCGGCGACGGTGCTCGCCCTCGGGACCGGGCCGCGTACCCGTCTGTGGGAGCGGCGGCGCACCGACCGCGACCACCTTCTGATCCGTTTCGGCACCGGGCGGTTGCCCTCCGAGGTGGTGCTCGACGACCCCGAGCAGGACGACCACCGCCGCCAGGTGACCTGGAAGATCGAGGACGCCCCGGTCGCGCTGCACCTGCGCACGCTCGGTGTCGTCGGCATGGCCGGCCCCGGCGACTCCGCCCGGGCCCTCGGGCGCTGGGCCGTCGCGCAGACGGCGGCGCTGCACAGCCCGATGGACGTGCAGTTCTACGTGCTGAGCGACAACGCCGCGCAGGAGTCCTGGGACTGGGTGCGCTGGCTGCCGCACGCCCGGCCGTCCGGCGGGCAGGACGTCAACGCGCTCATCGGGACCGACGCCGAGACCGTCGGCGCCCGGATCGGCGAGCTGACGCAGATCCTCGACGCGCGCAAGAAGGCCGCCGAGGAGAACAAGTCGCAGGGCAATTCGAGCTTCGGCGACCCCGACATCGTCGTCGTGTGGGACGGGTCGCGGCGGCTGCGGTCCCTTCCCGGCGTGGTGCGGCTGCTGCGCGAAGGGCCGTCCGTGTCGATGTTCGCCATCTGCCTGGACGCCGAGGAGAGGTTCCTGCCCGGCGAGTGCCAGGCGTACGTCGTGGCCGAGCCGAAGGCAGAGGAGTACCAGCCGGCCGCCCAGCAGGTGCAGCAGCAGTCCCAGCAGGTCGCCGGCGCCTTCCCGTCCTTCCAGGCCTGGCACACCACCGCCCAGCCCGAACAGGCCGAACGAACCGAGCAGTTGCGGTTGCGTGTCGAGGAGGCCGGGTCGGAGCGCCTGAAGGACGTACGGCCCGACTTCGTCTCCGCCGCCTGGTGTCTGCGCCTGGCACGGTCGCTGTCGCCGCTGCGGGACATCAGCGGCGAGACCGAGGACTCGGCGCTGCCCGGGTCGAGCCGGCTGCTGGACGTGCTGCAGCTGGAGCCGCCGACCAGTGACGCGATCGTGGCCCGGTGGCGGATGGGCGGGCAGTCGACGCTGGCCGTCATCGGTGAGTCGTACGACGGGCCGTTCGGCCTCGACATCCGCAAGGACGGGCCGCACGGTCTGATCGCCGGTACGACCGGTTCGGGTAAGTCGGAGCTGCTGCAGACCATCGTGGCGGCCCTGGCCGTGGCGAACACGCCCGAGAACATGACGTTCGTGCTGGTCGACTACAAGGGTGGCGCGGCGTTCAAGGACTGTGTGCATCTGCCGCACACCGTCGGCATGGTGACCGACCTCGACGCGCACCTGGTGGAGCGGGCCCTGGAGTCGCTGGGTGCGGAGCTGCACCGGCGCGAGCACATCCTGGCCGCCGCCGACGCCAAGGACATCGAGGACTACCAGGACCTGGTGCGCCGGGATCCGTCGCACCGGCCGGTGCCGCGGCTCCTCATCGTCATCGACGAGTTCGCCTCGATGGTGCGTGACCTGCCCGACTTCGTGACGGGGCTGGTGAACATCGCCCAGCGTGGCCGTTCCCTCGGTATCCATCTGCTGCTGGCCACTCAGCGGCCGAGTGGTGTCGTGTCCCCCGAGATCCGCGCCAACACCAACCTCCGTATCGCGCTGCGGGTGACGGACGGCGGCGAGTCGTCGGACGTCATCGACTCGCCCGAGGCGGGGCACATCTCGAAGAACACCCCGGGTCGCGCCTATGCCCGGCTCGGGCACGCCTCACTGGTGCCGTTCCAGTCCGGCCGTGTCGGTGGCCGCCGGCCCGGCGCCGCCGACCCTGCCGTGCTGATGCCCTGGGTGGGCCCGTTGACCTGGGAGGATCTGGGCCGGGCGGCGCTGGTCAAGCCGAAGGCCGAGTCCCGTGAGGACGAGGAGATCACCGACCTGAAGGTCCTCGTCGACACCATCCGCGACGCCAACAGCTCGCTCGGCATCCCGCCGCAGCACAGCCCCTGGCTGCCCGCCCTGGACGAGACGCTGCTGCTGGACGAGATCGAGCTGCCCGCGTTCGCCGGCGGCCCCGGCAAGCTACCGCCTGCGCCGTACGGCATCGAGGACCTGCCCGCGAGCCAGTCGCGCCGCCCGGTCGCCGTGGACTTCTCGTCCTTCGGCCACCTCATGATCGGCGGCGCCCCGCGCAGCGGCCGTTCCCAGGTGCTGCGCACCCTGGCGGGTTCCATCGCCCGTACGCACTCGGTCGCCGACGTGCACCTCTACGGCATCGACTGCGGCAACGGCGCGCTCAACGCCCTGACGCGGCTGCCGCACTGCGGTGCGGTCGTGAGCCGTAACCAGACCGAGCGGGTCGTACGGCTGGTCAACCGGCTCAAGAACGAGATGAGCCGCCGCCAGGACGTGCTCGCGGACAAGGGCTTCGCGGACATCGGTGAGCAGCGGGCGTCGGTCGCCGAGGACGAGCGGCTGCCGCACATCGTGGTGCTGCTGGACCGCTGGGAGGGCTGGGTGCCCACGCTCGGCGAGGTCGACCACGGGTCGCTGACCGACGAGTTGCAGACGATGATGCGCGAGGGCGCGAGCGTCGGCATCCACCTGGTCCTCACGGGTGACCGCACCCTCCTGGTGGGCCGTATCGCGACGCTCACCGAGGACAAGTACGGGCTGCGGCTCGCCGACCGCAGCGACTTCTCCGCGCTCGGCATCCCGGCGCGCAAGGTGCCGGAGGAGATTCCGCCGGGCCGTGCGTTCCGCAACGAGTTCGGTACGGAGACGCAGTTCGCGCTGCTCGCGGCGGACACGACCGGTCAGGGGCAGGCCTCGGCGCTGGCGGCGATCGGTGAGGCGGCCGCGGTCCGCGACGCCTCCGTCCCGCGCTCTCACCGTCCGTTCCGGGTGGACAGCCTGCCCAGCCGCATCTCCTTCCCGGAGGCGTGGGAGATGCGCGACCCGGAGGCGTCCCGTTCGCGGCTGTTCGGTCTGGTCGGCATCGGCGGCGACGAGATCGTCGGGTTCGGCCCCGATCTTGCGGAGGGCGTGCCGGCGTTCGTCATCGCGGGTCCGGCGAAGTCGGGCCGCTCGACGGTCCTGCTGAACTTCGCCCACTCGTTCCTGTCCCAGGGCACCCGCCTGGTCATCGCGGCCCCGCGCCAGTCTCCTCTCCGCCAACTCGACGGTACGGACGGCGTGCTGAAGGTCTTCACCGGTGACGACATCGACGAGGACGAGTTCGAGGAGCTGATCGATGAGGCGTCCCTGGAGGAGCCGATCGCGGTCCTGGTCGACGACGGCGAGATCCTGGAGGACTGCGACGCCGAGAGCCAGATGAAGAAGCTGGTCTCGCGCGGCGCCGAACGCGGGCTCGCGCTGGTCATCGCCGGTGACGAGGAGGACGTGTGCAGCGGCTTCTCGGGCTGGCAGGTCGACGCGAAGAAGGCCCGCCGCGGCATCCTCCTGTCCCCCCAGGAGTCCTCCAGCGGCGACCTCGTCGGCGTCCGCCTCAACCGCGGCATGGTCGGCGGCCAGGTCACGCCCGGCAAGGGCATGCTGCACCTCGGCGACGGGGAGCTGCGCACGGTCGTCATTCCGGGGTGATCCGGTGACCCGGGGCAGCCGTCCGACGCGGGGCGGCTACCCGGTCACCGCACCTCCGACAGCCGTCCGAGGAAGGCGGCCGCCCCCGGTCGTTCAATCCACCTTCGACATCCGAGCCTGCGGCCGCCCCGACTCCTCGCTCTCCGACCGGTACTGGAGGTCATCTCCCACCGGCTTGAGGTGCACCGTCGTCTTCGCGGGGTTGCAGCCGCCGTGGTTGGTCCTCGCGCCGACCGACGTCGCGACGAGTTCCTTCTTCGTCACCTGCTTCAGGGTGAGTACGTCGACGCAGACCCCGCCGATCGGGTCGGTCTGGCGGAGCAGGCCCAACTCCTCACCTACGGTGACCTGTTCGACCGTGATGCGGAACGTGCCGAGGGGGAGTCTGCCGTCGAGGGCGACGCCCTGGCCCTCCCAGGTGCCGAGGTACGCCGCCGGCACCCCACCGGACGGGGCGGAGCTCGCGTCCGCCGCCGGGGGCGAGGCGGAGCCGCTGCTGGAGTCCGCGTCGTCGTGGCCGCCACCCCGGTCGGGCAGCAGGTCGAACACGAACACCGACCCGATCGTCACGGCCGCCATCGCCCCCGCGACCGCCAGGGCCACGGAGCAGCTGAGCCTGCGCACCCGCCCCCCGCCCTCCGGCGTGGAGGTCGCCGCGATGGAGACGGTGACCTTGCCCGGGCGGCGCCCGGAGGCCGGGGTGGTGGCGGCGTCTTCCGCGAACGTCTCGCCGTTCCCCGTGTGGGCCCGCGGCCCCGCGTCCCGCGGGTGGTCGCCGTCCCTGGGCTCCGGTACGGCACCGTCGGGTGCGGGTGCGGGTGCGGGTGCGTGCCGGGCGACGGCGGCCTCGATCTCGTCGGGGTCGCGGTCGTCCGGCTCCGCCCGCAGCGCTCCCCGCGCCCCTGCCGTCACAGAGGTGGCCGGCGGAACAGAGGCGGCCGGCGAAGCGGAGGGTACTGGCGGAACAGGGGGGTCGGGCGGGGCGGGCGACCGCATCACCGGCGGCGGTCCGAACGTCCCGAGCCCCTCTCCCCCGGCCCCTTCCCGCTCCCCCACCGAAGGACTGCTGAAGCCGACCGGCCCCGAGGGTCCCCCGGCTCCCCGTTCCGCTCCCTCTCCCGTCGCCGTGACCTCCAGATTCAGCAGTCGCACGGCGCTGCGGCTCACCTGCTCCACCAGCGCACCGGGCAGCCACCCGCCCGTCACCAGCCGGGCCGCGCCCTCGGGGGCCAGGCTGCGGGCCAGCTCCGCGGGGGCGGGGCGGGCGCCCGGGTCCTTGGCGAGGCAGGCCGCCGTCAGACGCCGCAGCTCACCGTCCGGCAGACCGAGCTCCGGCTCCTCGTGGACGACCTTGTAGAGCAGGGCGGCGGAGGAGTCGCCGGGGAAGGGCGGTTCGCCGGTCGCCGCGTACGCGAGGACCGCGCCCAGGGAGAAGACGTCGGCCGCGCCCGTGACGCCTTTGCCCAGGATCTGCTCGGGGGACATGTAGCCGGGCGAGCCGATGGACACGCCGGTGGAGGTGAGGGACGCGGTGCCGTCCGTGGCCCGGGCGATCCCGAAGTCGATCAGCAACGGGCCGTCGAGGGTCAGCAGGACGTTCGACGGCTTCACGTCCCGGTGCACCAGCCCCAGCTCGTGCACCGCCGCCAGCGCCTCTGCGAGTCCCGCCCCGAGGGCCCGTACGGTGTGGGCCGGCAGGGGCCCGGCGTCGGCGATCGCGGCCGACAGCGACGGGCCGGCCGCGTACGCCGTCGCCACCCACGGCACCCGCGCCCCCGGGTCGGCGTCGAGGACGGGTGCCGTCCAGGCTCCGCCCACCCGGCGGGCGGCCTCCACCTCGCGCCGGAAACGGGCCCGGAACTCCTCGTCCAGCGCGAAGTGCGGATGCACGATCTTCACGGCGACCGTACGGCCGCCGGCGCTGCGGCCCAGGTAGACCCGTCCCATGCCGCCGGAGCCCAGCCGGCCCAGCAGCCGGTAGGGCCCCACGACGGTGGGTTCGTCGACGTCGAGCGGCCGCATGGGCGTCACCCCTCCCCCGAAGGCAAGCGGGGACGTCCCCGGTCCCGGTGCGCCTGCGCTCTCCAGCAGAGTAGTGCGGGAGCACCGCCCGGCTCACGGCTGGAGCAGGTCCACCTTCACGTCCGCCGCGAAACCGGTCGTCGGGCCGACCCGGCGTGCGAACTCGGCGACCGCGGCCAGCTGCGGGTCGCCGAAACGGAAGTCGAGGGTGGTGAAGTAGCGGGCCAGGGTCTCCTCGTCGAAGGCCTCCCAGCGTGCGGCCTGCTCGGCGACCTTGCCGACCTCCTCCAGGGAGAGGTTGCGGGAGTCGAGGAAGGCCTCGTGCACCCGGCGGGTGATGACCGGCTCGCGCTCCAGGTAGTCGCGGCGGGCCGCCCAGACCGCGAAGACGAACGGCAGGCCCGTCCACTCCTTCCACAGCGCGCCGAGGTCGTGCACCTCCAGGCCGAAGCGCGGTCCGTCGAGCATGTTCGCGCGCAGCGCGGCGTCGCCGATGAGGACGGCGGCGTCGGACTCCTGCATCATCAGGCTGAGGTCGGGCGGGCAGGTGTAGTAGTCCGGCTGGACGCCGTAGCGCTCGGCGAGGAGCAGCTGGGCGAGGCGGACGGAGGTGCGGGAGGTCGACCCGAGGGCGACGCGGGCGCCGTCCAGGCGGTCCAGCGGGACCTGCGAGACGATCACGCAGGACATGACCGGGCCGTCGCAGCCGACGGCGATGTCGGGGAAGGCGACCAGATCGTCGGCGTGCCGGAGGAACTCGACGAGGGTGATCGGACCGATGTCGAGTTCGCCCTGCACCAGCTTCTCGCTGAGCTTCTCCGGGGTGTCCTTGGAGAGCTCGAAGTCGAGGAGCGTGCCCGTTCTCGCGAGCCCCCAGTACAGGGGCAGGCAGTTCAGGAACTGGATGTGGCCGACGCGCGGCCGGGTGCGAGGATTGTCCACATCGTGAGGCTAGCCCTCATGGCGTACGGACCGGCGCGCGACCCCGGCGTCGGGGTGCGAGCCCGCTGTGGGCGCGCCTTCCGCCGGTCGGCGGAGGGATGTTCAAACATTCGGGTGACGTGATCTTGACCCCTATTGCATTCCGCAGCCTGCGTGCTAGGCTCATCGCAAGTTGCAGTTTGGTTTCCCTTGCAGTACAGAGCCTGCGGAGCATGTGACCGCGGGCTCTCGTCATTCTCAGACATATGCACTTGTGCGGAATTCATCTTCACACTTGCTGGTTCTGGAGCAGGGCAACCCTTTTGGGCCCAAGGAGGGCTTATGGCTACCGGAACCGTGAAGTGGTTCAACGCCGAAAAGGGCTTTGGTTTCATCGCCCAGGAGGGCGGCGGCCCCGACGTCTTCGTCCACTACTCCGCGATCAACGCGAGCGGCTTCCGCTCGCTCGAGGAGAACCAGCAGGTGTCTTTCGACGTCACGCAGGGCCCGAAGGGCCCGCAGGCTGAGAACGTCACGCCGGTCTGATTTGCAGTACCCAAGGAGCCCCGCGCCGCAAGGCGACGGGGCTCCTGCCCTTATCCAAGCCCTTCCGCCCGATGAATTCCCGGTGAATTCCGGCCGAAGGCCGACGCCGCGACGCCGCCGCGCTAGGGTCTGCGGCCATGACCGACGCCGACTTCGTGACCGAGACCCGCACCTTCTACGACACCGTGGCCGAGGAGTACGCCGTCCACTTCGGTGGCCTGGGCCCGGGGACGCCCCTGGACCGGGGCGTGCTGTACGGCTTCGCGGAGCTCGTCGGTGAGGGCGGCGAGGTCGCGGACCTGGGGTGCGGGCCCGGGCGGGTGACGGCGTACCTGGCGTCCCTGGGGCTGTCGGTGTTCGGGCTCGACCTGTCGGAGTCGATGCTCACGATCGCCCGCCGCGAGCAGCCGGGCCTGCGGTTCGTGCGGGGCTCGATGCTGGAGCTGGACCTGCCGGACGGCTCGCTCGACGGTGTCGTGTCCTGGTACTCGACCATCCACACGCCCGAGGAGCACCTGCCCGCCCTCTTCGCCGGTTTCCACCGCGTCCTGCGCCCCGGCGGCCATCTGCTCCTCGGCTTCCAGTGCGGTGAGGAGCCCCGCCGCTACGAGGAGGCCTTCGGCCACCCGGTGTCCCTGACCTTCCGCAGGCGCCGGCCGGAGCACGTCGCCGCCCTGCTGGGCGCCGCCGGCTTCACCCTCCGTGCCACGACGGTGAGGGAGCCGGACGAGGGCGAGCCGGTCGCCCAGGCCTGTCTCGTGGCCCGCAAGCCGACGGCGTAAGGGCCCCCAAGCCGCCCGGCGCATCGCCGCAGCCCCACGCGCGACGCCCGGGCGGCTCCGTGACCGGCCGCGGATGCCCCCAGGCGCACCACGGCCGGCTCACGCTCAGCCCTCGGAACGCCCTGCCGCCGAAGAGCACGCGGGCTAGAGCACCCCTGCGGCATCCTTCGCCGCGATGTGTCCGAACGTCATCGCCGGGCCGATCGTCGACCCCGCGCCCGCGTAGCTGTGGCCCATCACGGCCGCGCTCGCGTTGCCCGCCGCGTACAGGCCCGGGATCACCGAGCCGTCCTCGCGCAGCACCCGGGCGCGGGCGTCCGTGCGGAGGCCGCCCTTGGTGCCGAGGTCGCCGGGGACGATGCGGAAGGCGTGGTACGGGGGGAGCCAGAGGGGCGCCAGGCAGGAGTTGGGGAGGACCGACGGGTCCGTGTAGTAGTGGTCGTAGGCGCTGTCGCCCCGGTGGAAGTCGGGGTCCTCGCCCTGGAGCGCCTGGGCGTTGAAGCGGCTCACGCTGGTGCGCAGGGCCGCCGCCGGGACGCCGATCGAGGCCGCCAGCGCGTCCAGGGTCCACTCCTTGTGCGCGGCCCCGGATGCGTACCAGGCGTCGGGGAGGGGCAGGGTCGGCAGGACGTCCTTGAAGAGGTAGCGGTTGCGGTAGTTCTGGTCGGTGATCAGCCAGGACGGGATCGCCTCGCGCTCCTCGTACATGGTGTGCACGACGTCGCTGTACGGCGCGGCCTCGTTGACGAAGCGCCGGCCCGCGCCGTTCACCAGCAGCCCGCCGGGCAGGGTGCGTTCGGCGAGGCAGAAGTAGGGCTGTCCGGGGACCGGGATCGCCGGGCCCCACCAAGCGTCGTCCATCAGGTCGAGCGCCGCCCCCAGCCGCTCCCCCGCCCGGATGCCGTCGCCGGTGTTCTCCTTCGCCCCGACGGTCCACTCCGTGCCGATGGGCTGCCGCTGGAAGCGCTGCCGCATCTGTGCGTTGTGCTCGAAGCCGCCCGAGCCGACGATCACTCCCCGGCGGGCGCGGAGCAGCCCGGGGGCGCCGTCGCGGGTGACGACGGCGCCCGTCACCCTGCCGTTCTCGACGTGCAGGTCCGTCAGCGGCGTGTCCAGCCAGACCGGGACCCCGGCCGAGCGCAGGCCCGCCCGCAGGCCGGCGGCCAGCGCCTGGCCCATCGTCAGGGGCTTCTGGCCGAGCGTCGCCGCCTTCGCGCCTCGGGCGAGGCACTGGGCGGCGACGGCCGCGCCCCGGGCGTTCACGGCGGCCAGGGCGACCCACTTGTAGTCGGCGCTGAAGACGACCATGCCGGCGGGGACGTCCATGTACGGCGGGTTGAGGTGCGCCAGTTCGGCGCCCAGCAGGTTGCCGTCGAGCTGGTCCGGCTCGATGGAGCGGCCGTTCGGCAGGCCGCCGGGCAGTTCGGGGTAGTAGTCGCTGTAGCCCTCCATCCAGCGGAACCTCAGCGGGCTGTGCGCCATGACGAAGGAGATCGTCGCCGGGCCGTGGGTCAGGAAGGCCCGCTGCCGGTCCGCGGGGACGTCCGGGCCGACGACCGCGGCGAGGTAGGCGGCCGCCTTCGCGGGGGTGTCCGGGACCCCGGCCGCGAGGATCACGGAGTTGTTGGGGATCCAGATCCCGGCACCGGAGCGGGCGGCCGAGCCGCCGAAGGTCGGGGCCTTCTCCACGACGACGCAGCTCAGCCCCTGGTGCGCGGCCGTCAGCGCCGCGGTCATGCCGGCGGCGCCGGAGCCGATGACGACGACGTCGTACGTGCCGAGCGGGGGTAAGTCGGCCGCCCGGGCGCCTTGTTGCACTCCCGCGGCGACCGCGAGCCCGGCGCCGGCGGCCCCGGCCAGCAGTCTTCTTCGGGACGGGGCGCCGGCGGTGCCCGGGGTGTCCGTGGGTTTGGTCATGGCCGCTCCAGCCCGACGAGAACGCGAAAGGGGTGGGGAATGTCGCGCGGGGCTCTCGCGAAGTCAAGACCCGTGCGGCACCCACCGCGCGTCCACCACCCGAACCCTGCGGCGGGGCAACGCCCTTCCGCTACTCCAGGCCGATGGCCGCGCAGTCCGCCTTGTACGCGGAGGTGCAGATGTCCTTGACGGTGTACACGCCGTCGGTGATCACCGTGTCCTTGATGTTGTCCTTGGTGAGGGCGACCACCGGCACCAGCATCGCCGGGATGTTCTTCCGCGTCGGGCTGTCGACCGTCTCCCGGGTCAGCGCGGCGAACTCGATGTCCCGGCCCTGGACCTTGGCCACGGCGATCTTCGCGGCGTTGGTCGCCTCCAGCAGGAAGGACTTGTACACGGTCATGTACTGCTCGCCGGAGACGATCCGCTGGACCGCGTCGAGGTTGGCGTCCTGTCCGGTGACCGGCGGCATCTTGGTGGCTCCGGCCTCCTTCAGTGCCTTGATGACCGCGCCCGCCATGCCGTCGTTGGCCGAGTAGACGGCGGCGATGTTGTTCAGCCCGACCTTCTGGATCGCCTTCTTCATGTTGGCCTCGGCGATCGCGGGCTTCCACTCCTTGGTGTCGTACTGCGCGACGATGTCGACCTGGCCCTGGAGTTCGCTGAGGGCGCCGTCCTTGAAGCGTGCGGTGTTGGGGTCCGCGGGGTCGCCGTTCATCATGACGACCTTGCTCTTCTGGGCCTTGTCGCCGAGTTCCCCCATGATGGCGCGGCCCTGCACCTGGCCGACGAGTTCGTTGTCGTGGGAGACGTAGGCGTCGATGGGGCCCTCGGCGAGCCGGTCGTAGGCGATGACCGGGATGCCGGCGTCCTTGGCCTTCCGCACGTCGGCGGCGATGCTCTTGGAGTTCAGTGCGTCGACGAGGATGACGTCCACCTTGTCGGCGATCATCTTCTGGAACTGTTCGCTCTGTCTGCTCACGCTGGCCTCGGCGTTGGCGTAGCGGACCTTGCCCTTGTCCTCCGTGAGGGACGCGACCTCCTCCTTGATCAGCGGGTAGTCGAACTTCTCGAAGCGTGCCGTGTCCCGGTCGGGCAGCAGCAGGCCCACCGTGATGTCGTTGCCCTTCTTGCCGGCGGCGTCGTCACTCCCGCCGTCGCCGCAGGCGGCGAGGGACAGGGCCGACACGGAGACCGTCAGGGCGATGGCGATGCGCCGCACGGCGGCCTGACGGGTGTTACGCGCTATCACTGGTGGTGCCTTCCGATGGGGGGAGCATCGTGACGAGGTGGTCGAAAGCCAACGGGCAGACGCCGTGCGTCGTCAAGAAGCACGTGTGAAGACATCGCAAAGGTGAATCACCGGGCGTACAGACCCTCTACTTCGGTGGCGAACGCGCGCAGCACGGCCTCCCTGCGGAGCTTCATCGACGGGGTGAGATGGCCCGCCTCCTCCGTGAAGTCCTCGGGGAGGATGACGAAGCGGCGGATCGACTCCGGGCGGGAGACCATCTTGTTGGCGTCGTCGACGGCGCGTTGCAGTACGGCGCGCAGTTCCTCGTCGTCGACGAGGAGGGTGGCCGGTACGGGGTGTTTGCCGTTCATCTGGCGCCAGTGGGTGATGCCCTCCGGGTCGAGGGTGATCAGGGCCGAGACGAAGGGCCGGCCGTCGCCCAGGACCAGGCACTGGGAGATCAGCGGGTGCGAGCGCAGCCAGTTCTCCAGCGGGGCCGGGGCGACGGACTTGCCGCCTGCGGTGATCAGCAGTTCCTTCTTGCGGCCGGTGATCGTCAGGTAGCCCTCGTCGTCCAGTTCGCCGAGGTCGCCGGTGGCGAGCCAGCCGTCGGGGGCGGCGGGGACGACGCCGCCGGCCTGCGGGTCCCAGTAACCGCGCAGCACGTGGTCGCCGCCGACGAGGATCTCCCCGTCGGCGGCGATGCGGACGCGGGTGCCGGGCAGCGGCCAGCCGACGGTGCCGAGCCGGGGCTTCAGGGGCGGGGTGACGGTGCTCGCGCCGGTGGTCTCCGTCAGGCCGTAGCCCTCGAAGATCTCGATGCCGGCACCGGCGTAGAACGCGGCGAGCCGGCGGCCGAGGGGGGAGCCGCCGCAGATGGCGTAGCGGACTCTGCCGCCCATGGCGTTGCGCAGGCGGCGGTAGACCAGGGGGTCGTAGAAGGCGCGGGCGGTCTTGAGGGCGCGGGAGGGGCCGGGTCCGGTGCCGGTCTGCTGGGCCTCCAGGGCCTCTCCGTAGCGCTGTGCCACGGCCACCGCGCGGTCGAACGACGAGGCCCGGCCGCCCGCCTCGGCTTTGGCGCGGGCCGAGTTGAAGACCTTCTCCAGCATGTACGGGATGGCCAGCAGGCAGGTCGGCCGGAAGCTGGCCAGGTCCGGCAGGAGGTGGTCGGCCTTGATGCTCGGCGCGTGGCCGAGCCGGACGCGGGCGCGGATGCAGGCGATGGCCACCATGCGGCCGAAGACGTGGGACATCGGCAGGAACAGCAGCACCGACGCCTCTTCGCTGGTCTTGGCCCGGAAGACGGGGTAGAGCAGCTCGATGGCGTTGTCGACCTCGGCGAAGAAGTTGCCGTGGGTGAGCGCGCAGCCCTTGGGGCGGCCCGTGGTGCCCGAGGTGTAGACGAGGGTGGCGAGGGTGTCGGGGCCGAGCATGCCGCGACGCACCTCGGCCTCCTGGTCGGGCAGGTGCGCCCCGGCTTCCGCGAGCCGGTCCACGTGGCCCTTCTCGACGACCCACATGTGCTGGAGGTCGGGCAGCCGCTCCAGCTCGGGGCCGAGGGCGGCGGCCTGCGCGGCGGTCTCGGTGACCAGGGCGACCGCGCCGGAGTCCTGGAGGATCCAGCGGGCCTGGAAGACCGAGGAGGTGGGATAGACGGGGACGGTGACCAGTCCGGCCGCCCAGGCGGCGAAGTCCAGGACGGTCCACTCGTAGATGGTGCGGGCCATCACGGCGATCCGGTCGCCCGGCATCAGGCCCTCGGCGATCAGGCCCTTCGCCACGGCCCGCACCTGGTGGGCGAACTGCGCCGCCGTGACGTCGCTCCAGGTTCCGTCGGCGTCCTTGCGGCTGAGTGCCACGGCATCCGGGTGCGCGCTCGCGTTGTCGAACGGCAGGTCGGCGAGCGACCCGTGGGCCCAGGGCGGGGCCAGCGGCGGGACGGAGGCCTCCCGTACCGCCCCGTCCAGCCGCCGCACCTCGGGCTCGACGAGCCTCGGCCCCCCGTACTCGTCGCCATAGGCGGAGGAGGGATACGCAGTGGACACGGGCGGCTCCTGGGGCGTGCAGCGAAGGACTGCTTGCTGCATGACGTACGTGCCTCGCACGCCGAGGCGCTCAACCGGCTCAATCCCCCCTGAGAGGTCCTTAAGGGGTTACTGACGGTAGGAACGGGATCGTACGGCGCTCACGTGGCGGCTTTGTGCGGGTTCGGGGATGGTCCGGGGCCAGGCCTGTGCAATCTCGGGGATTACGTGAGGGGCTTTCAGGTTCTGCGTGGCGGTTCCCTCAGGCGCGCTCCAGGACGGCCGTCACCCCCTGCCCGCCCGCCGCGCAGACGGAGATCAGCCCGCGGGCGGGGCCGTCTTGTTCGGTGAGGAGCTTGGCCAGGGTTGCGACGATCCGGGCGCCGGTGGCGGCGAAGGGGTGGCCGGTGGCGAGGGAGGAGCCGGCGACGTTCAGGCGGGCACGGTCGACCGTGCCGAGGCCCCGCTTCTCCCAGGCGGCGAGCGTCGCCAGCACCTGGGAGGCGAACGCCTCGTGGATCTCGACGAGGTCGAAGTCGTCCAGGCCGAGCCCGGTCCGCTCCAGCATGCGCGGGACCGCGTACGCGGGCGCCATGAGCAGTCCGTCCTCACCGCCGGCCACGTCGCCGCCGACGAAGTCGACGGCCGCCGTCTCGTACGCGGTGAGGTACGCCAGCGGCTCCAGCCCGCGCTCGCGGGCCCAGTCCTCGCTCGCGAGCAGGACGGTGGCGGCGCCGTCGGTCAGCGGAGTGGAGTTCCCGGCGGTCATGGTCGGGCCGGGGTGGTCGAGTCCGAACACCGGCTTCAGGGAAGCCAGTTTTTCCACCGTCGAGCCGGGGCGCAGGTTCTGGTCTCGGGCCAGGCCACGGAAGGGGATCACCAGGTCCTGGAAGAAGCCGCGTTCGTACGCCGCCGCCAGCCGCCGGTGACTGGTGGCGGCGAGCTCGTCCTGGGCCTCGCGGGGGATGCCCCAGGCACGGGCGGTGACGGCCGCGTGTTCGCCCATGGACAGGCCGGTGCGCGGCTCGGCGTTGCGCGGGATGTCGGGGACGAGGTGGCCCGGGCGCACCTTCGCCAGGGCTTTCAGGCGGACGCCCGGCGTTTTGGCCCGGCGGACCTCCAGCAGGATGCGCCGCAGGGAGTCGTTGACGCCGAGGGGTGCGTCGCTGGCTGTGTCGGCGCCGCCCGCCACGGCCGACTCGGTCTGGCCGAGGGCGATCTTGTTGGCGGCGGCGATGACGGCCTGGAGTCCGGTGCCGCAGGCTTGCTGGATGTCGTAGGCGGGGGTGCGCGGATCGAGTCGCGAGCCGAGGACGGTCTCGCGGGCGAGGTTGAAGTCGCGGGCGTGCTTGAGCACGGCCCCAGCGACGAACTCGCCGACGGCGCCCGGCTCCCGGAGCCCGTACCGCTCGACGAGGCCGTCTAGGGCGGCGGTGAGCATCTGCTGGTTGGAGGCGGTGGCGTAGGGGCCGTCGGAGCGGGCGAAGGGGATGCGCGCTCCGCCGACGACCGCCACACGCCGCACCGACGGCGACAACTGGCGGGCACTCATCTCGACCAGCTCATCTCGACCAACTCATTTCAACCAGCTCATCTCGACCCGGTCCTCCTGCGTGACATAGCATTACCTCCGGTAACCTTACTCCAGAGTAAGCAGGAGTGGGGCTTCAGCGAACCGTCTTCAGCGAAACCGTCTTCAGCGAACCGTCCTCGGGAACTGGGAGTCGTCCATGGCCGACCGCTATCTGCGCTTCACCGGTACCGCGCCCGGCCGCTTCCTCACCCGTCGGCTGGGACTGCCGCAGCCCGCGGCGCTGACTCGCTTCTCCGCCGAACGGCCCGTCCTGGACGGCGGACTGCTGCACCTCACCGCCGGCCGGTCCGCCCTCGACCTGCCACCGGTCCTGGCCCGTACGGAACTCGGCCCGGCCGGCTCCGACCGCACGGCCGCCGTCGTCCTGGACGCGACGGGAGTGCGGGACGTCGAGGGCCTGGCGGAGGTGCACGCCGCCCTGCATCCCGTCATACGGTCGGTCGCCCCGAGCGGGCGCGTGGTGCTGCTCGGCGCGCCGCTCGACCCCGCCGACCACCACCAGGCCGCGGTCCAGCAGGCCCTGGAGGGTTTCACGCGCTCCCTCGGCAAGGAGATCGGCCGGGGCAGGACGGTGAACCTGGTCCGGCTCACGGACGCGGCCGCCGCGGAGTCCACCCTGCGCTTCCTGCTGTCGCCCAAGTCGGCCTACGTGAGCGGGCAGGTCGTCGAGGTGGGAGCCGCCCGGGAGACGGCCGACGCCGCCCCGGAGCGCCCCCTGACCGGCCGCACCGCCCTGGTCACCGGCGCCGCCCGGGGCATCGGCGAAGCGGTCGCCGAGACCCTCGCGCGGGACGGTGCCCGGGTCGTGGTGCTCGATGTGCCGCAGGCCGGGCAGGACGCCCGGCGGGTCGCCGACCGGCTCGGCGGCACCGCGCTCCTGCTCGACATGACGGCCGCCGACGCGGGCGCCCGGATCGCCGAGGCGCTGCCCGACGGACTGGACGTGCTGATCCACAACGCGGGCATCACCCGTGACCGGCGCCTGGTGAACATGCCCGCCGAGCGCTGGGCCTCCGTGCTCGACGTGAACCTGGCGAGCGTGCTGCGCACCACCGACGCCCTGCTGAAGGAGGGCACGCTGAAGCGCGGCGGCCGGATCGTCGCCACCGCCTCGATCGCGGGGATCGCCGGCAACGCCGGTCAGACCAACTACGGCGCGAGCAAGGCGGGCATCGTCGGCCTGGTCCGCTCCCTCGCGCCGCGCGCCCTCGACGAGCACGGCGTGACGGTCAACGCGGTCGCGCCCGGCTTCATCGAGACCAAGATGACCGCCGCCGTCCCGCTGTTCATCCGCGAGGCGGGCCGCCGCATGAACTCCCTGGCCCAGGGCGGTCTGCCGGCCGACGTCGCCGAGACCACCGCCTGGCTGGCCCACCCGGCCTCCGGCGCGGTCAACGGCCAGGTCGTCCGCGTCTGCGGCCAGAGCCTGCTGGGGGCGTGATGGCCGACTCCACCGCTCTCACCCTCACCCGGCCCCCCTCCCTCGCCCCGCTCCTGGCCCGCGGCGCCCTGCTGTCCCCCCTCAAACGCCCCGGTCCCGACGCGGAGTTCCCCCGCACCCGGCTCGTCCTGCCCGGCGTGCGCGTCGACCTCGCGCGACTCGCGGCGTACGAGCGGGTCTGCGGGTTCCCCGTCGGGGAGGACGCGCTGCCGGTGACGTATCCGCACGTGCTGGGATTTCCCCTGGCCATGCGGCTGATGAGCGGGCGGGACTTCCCGTTGCCGCTGCTCGGCCTCGTCCACACCTCGATCACCGTCACCCGGCACGAGCGGATGCCGCCCGGCGGCAAGTACGAACTCTCCGTCCACGTCGAGGGGTTGGCCCCCCACCGGCGCGGCACGGAGGCCACGGTCGTCACCGAGGTGCTCCGCGGTGGTGCCCTCGTGTGGGAGTCGAGCAGCACGTACCTGGCCCGGCACCGCACGCACCGGCTGACCGCGGTCCCCCGGGAGCCGGAGCCGAGCAAGCCGCTGCCCCCGGTCGACGAGTGGCGGCTGGCCGGGGATGTGGGGCGCCGCTACGGGGCCGCCTCCGGCGACCGCAACCCGATCCATCTGCACCCGCTCACGGCCCGCCTGTTCGGCTTCCCCCGGGCCATCGCGCACGGCATGTGGACGGTGGCCCGCTGCCTCGCGGCACAGGACGTCCCCCACTGGTGCCATCTGCGCGCGGAGTTCCGGGCCCCGGTCCTGCTGCCCGCGACGGTGACGTACGCGGCGCGGGACGGCCGGTTCGAGCTGCGCGGCCGTGAGGACCGCGTCCATGTGACGGGGGACGTCTACCCGACGTGAGGGTCCGGCGTCTCCTCCGGAGGCGCCCAGGGCCGCCCCTCCATCAGGTCGCCGAGTCCCGCCCAGGCGAAGTTCATCAGCGTGGCCGCGGCCTGGCGGGCCGTGACACCCGGGGTGGCGTTGGCCCAGGCGGCGAGCGACTCGGCGGCGCCGACCAGGGCTTCGGCCAGCCCGGCGACCTCGCGTTCCGGCAGGTCGGGATTGCGGTGGGCCTCGCGGGCGCCGGCGAGGATGAGCTGGGTGACGAACGCGACGATCTCCTCGCGCATCGCGGTGACCTCGGCGGCGAACGGTTCGCCGTGCGTGCGGGCCTGGAGGTGCAGGACGGACCACGCGTCCGGGTTCTCGCCGGTGTGCGCGAAGAAGGCGCCGAGCCCCTCCCACAGCTGCCGGTCGGCGGGCAGGTCGCGGCGGACCCCGGCCCGTACCGCCTCGACGAGGGCCGTCGCCTCCCTGCGGATGCACGCGGTGAAGAGGTCTTCCTTCGAGTTGAGGTACAGGTAGACCAACGGCTTGGACACGCCCGCGAGTTCGGCGATCTCGTCCATCGACGCGGCCATGTAGCCCCGTTGGCCGAAGATCCGCACGGCGGCGTCCAGCATCTGCTGTTCACGGACCGCGCGCGGCATCCGCTTGGTCTTCACGGCACCCATAGCGCTCAAGCGTACGGGCCCCCCGGGCGGCCCTCTCCCGGGAAACCGGGGCAGGTCCGCTCAGGGGGCCCGTAACGCGTGCGGCAAGGTCCGGCCGTCAGGCGGTCGCGCCGACCGGCTCGGTCCGGTCGCGCGGCTCGTCGAGCGGCTCGTCCATGGAGGAGCCGTCGGCCGTGGCGTAGGCGTCGCGGTCGAGCAGGTTCTCGCGGGCCGAGACCAGGACCGGGATCAGCGCCTGCCCGGCGACGTTGGTCGCGGTGCGCATCATGTCGAGGATCGGGTCGATCGCGAGGAGCAGACCGACGCCCTCCATCGGCAGTCCGAGCGTGGACAGGGTGAGGGTCAGCATGACCGTCGCACCGGTGAGACCGGCGGTGGCGGCCGAGCCGACCACCGAGACGAACGCGATCAGCAGGTAGTCGCCGACGCCCAGCTGGATGTCGAAGATCTGGGCGACGAAGATCGCGGCGATGGCCGGGTAGATCGCGGCGCAGCCGTCCATCTTGGTCGTCGCGCCGAACGGCACCGCGAAGGACGCGTACTCCTTCGGCACGCCGAGCCGCTCGGTGACCTTCTGCGTCAGCGGCATGGTGCCGACCGAGGAGCGGGAGACGAAGGCCAGCTGGATCGCGGGCCAGGCGCCCTTGAAGAACTGGACCGGGTTGACCTTGGCGACGGTCGCGAGCAGCGTCGGGTAGACGCCGAACAGCACGATGAGGCAGCCGACGTAGATGTCGGCGGTGAACGTCGCGTACTTTCCGATCAGGTCCCAGCCGTAGGTGGCGATGGCGTAGCCGATGAGGCCGATCGTGCCGAGCGGGGCGAGCCGGATGACCCACCACAGCGCCTTCTGCAGGAGGCTGAGGACGGACTCGCTCAGGGTGAGGATCGGCTGGGCCTTCTCGCCGAGTTGCAGGGCCGCGATGCCGGCGACGGCGGCCATGAAGACGATCTGCAGCACGTTCAGCTGGGTGAACGGCGTGATGACGTCGGTCGGGATGATGCCCGTCAGGAAGTCGATCCAGGAGCCGGTGTCCTCGGGCTTGCCACCGTCCTTGGGGGTGAGGCCGGTACCGGCGCCGGGGTTGGTCAGCAGGCCGATGACCAGGCCGATGCTGACCGCGATCAGCGAGGTGATCATGAACCAGAGGAGGGTGCGCGAGGCCAGGCGGGCCGCGTTGTTGACCTTCCGCAGGTTGGTGATCGAGACGAGGATCGCGAAGAAGACGAGCGGGGCGACCGCGAGCTTCAGCAGCCCGATGAAGGTGTCGCCGACCTTTTCCAGTGTCGTGACCAGCCAGGGCAGGTCCAGGTCGCGGGCGAGCCAGCCGAGGAACACACCCAGAACGAGACCGGAGAGTATCTGGACCCAGAAGGGCACCTTGAAGAATTTCAGACGTGAGGACACGGAACGACTCCGTTGGGGGGACGCGTAGGGGGAGCTGACGTGGGAGGGACGGCGGGGGGTTGCGTTACGTCAGGAACGACAGAAAGCGGACGCGCACCGACAGAGATCCACGTGCAGCCGCGCCACGAGCGGAGCGCTCAGGGGCGAATGGGGCGCGACTGCTGACTTCATACCATGACCTTAACACCTGAACTTTGGGGGCCCCAAAGCCTTCCTTTGGAAGGTGACGACGCACACACGCCCATACAACGCAATGCGCCCCGTTTCCGTGCATGTACGGAAACGGGGCGCTGCGAGCGTGCGAGGGGGCCCTACGAGGTCTGCCCCTGGGTGCGGGCGGTGTCGTCGGCGGCGTCCTCCTGGCTGCGGTTGGCGTCCAGGTTCGCCTTCATCCGGTCCACGCGCTGCGCGACCTGCACGGACGCCCGGTCCCGCTCCTTGCGCAGCACGACGAAGCTGATCGGCGCGGAGATCAGCAGGGCGAGGAGTACGACCCACAGCCCGTTGCTGTTGCCCAGCCCGCGCGGGGCGATGCCGGAGTAGACGGCGCCCCAGACGACCACGAGGCAGCCCACGAAGACTCCGAGGCGCATCAGTGTGTAGCGGAGCATCTCAATCCACTCTTCCGTTTCGAACGGCCGGAACGCACCCAAAGGGGCACCGTCCAGTGAAGCACGCCGAGCGGCCGATCTTGCACGGGGGTCTTCGACGGTCAGACCAGGGGCAGCAGCATGATCACGTCGTCCCGGTCCTGCCCCGGCCCCACCCGGATCGCCCCGGGGATCCGCCCGACCTCCTTGTAGTCGCAGGACGCGTAGAACCGCTCAAGCCCGAGACCGCCCCGGCAGGTCAGCCGGATCGCCTCGATCCCGTCCATCCCCCGGGCCGCGTCCGCGGCGGCGCCCAGCAGCTCCCGGCCATAGCCCTTGCCCTGGTGCCGCGGGTGCACCATCACCGTGTACAGCCACAGCCAGTGCGTCATGAGGTGGTGCGTGTTGAAGGTCAGGAACGCGGTCGCCGCGACGCGTCCCTCCTCGTCGTGCCCGACGAGGAGCTTGACCCGCCCCTCGGCCATCGACGCGAAGTGGTTCACCAGTGCGGGGCGAATCTCCTCCCGCGTCACCGGCGGCACGTACCCGACGGCTCCGCCGGCGTTGGAGACGTCGGTCCACAGATCGAGCAGGCCGTCACGCAACTCGGGGGTGACAGCGGGACCGAGCGTGAAGGTAAGGGGCATGGAAGGATTGTAGCTATTACGACAGGGCGTCGGCCGCCACCTTCAGGTCCGACACCAGCCCCCGGTACGCCGCCTCCCGGTCGTCGGACCGCAGCACCGACGACGGGTGCACGGTCGGCACCAGCCGCTCGTGCCGCCCGTGGATCTCCTCCTCCAGCACCGTCCCCCGCACCTGCGTGACCCGGAACGAGGACCCGAGCAGCGCCTTCCCGGCGGTGGCCCCGAGGACGACGATCAGCTCCGGCTCCACGACCGCGAGCTCCGCGGCCAGCCAGGGCCCGC
The DNA here is from genome assembly GCF_040302345.1 of Streptomyces sp. NPDC126510. Lineage (NCBI taxonomy): Bacteria > Bacillati > Actinomycetota > Actinomycetes > Kitasatosporales > Streptomycetaceae > Streptomyces > Streptomyces sp. NPDC126510. Next base: position 118,202 of record NZ_JBEORR010000016.1, read on the forward strand.
AGGCGGTCATCTCCCGCAGGTTCGGCGCCTTGTGGATCCGCCGCTTCCGGGGCTCGGCCTGCGTGAACTTGAAGTGCTTGACGGCATTGGTGACGTACGCGTCCGCCGGGTCGATGCCGGCGTCTCCCAGGGCCCGGTCCAGCAGCTTCCCGGCAGGCCCGACGAACGGCTTCCCCTGCCGGTCCTCCTGATCTCCGGGCTGCTCCCCCACGAGCATGACCCGGGCATCTGCGTCGCCCGCACCGAAGACGGCCTGGGTGGCGTGCCGGTGCAGGGGACACCCCCGGCAGCCGGCGGCGGCCTCCCGCAGAGCGGAAAGCCCACCGCGAGCGGGAACGAAGGGTTCGGCGGTATAGGCATCCTCAGGTGCCGAGGTCCTGACCATGCCCTCCGGGTACCCACCCCAGGGGCGCGGGGAACTGCGCGACCAGCCCCCACGCACGGAAAGCCGCAATCACACCCGCATAGGCTGCGGCGACTCGCGACGCTCAGGGTCAGGACCCTCGTACTCCCGAATGATCTCGTACCGGGTGTTCCGCTCCACCGGCCGGAACCCGGCGTCCCGAATGAGATCCAGCAGATCCTCACGCGTCAGCTTGTTCGGCGTCCCATAGTTGTCCGCGTCATGAGTGATCTTGTACTCGACGACGGAACCATCCATGTCATCCGCCCCGTGCTGAAGCGCGAGCTGAGCGGTCTGCACCCCGTGCATCACCCAGAACACCTTCACGTGCGGCACGTTGTCGAACAGCAGCCGCGACACCGCGAAGGTCTTCAACGCCTCCGCACCGGTCGCCATCTGCGTCCGCGCCTGGAGGCGATTGCGCACCTTGCCGTCCTGCATGTCGACGAAGTCGTGCTGGTACCGCAGCGGGATGAAGACCTGGAACCCACCGGTCTCGTCCTGCAGCTCACGCAGCCGCAGCACGTGGTCCACCCGGTGCCGGGGCTCCTCGATGTGCCCGTAGAGCATCGTGCACGGGGTCTTCAGACCCTTCTCGTGCGCGAGCCGGTGGATCCGGGACCAGTCCTCCCAGTGGGTGCGGTGGTCCACGATGTGCTGCCGGACCTCCCAGTCGAAGATCTCGGCGCCACCACCGGTGAGGGACTCGAGACCGGCGTCGATGAGCTCGTCGAGGATCTCCGACGCGCTCATCCCCGAGATGGTCTCGAAGTGGTGGATCTCCGTGGCCGTGAACGCCTTCAGCGAGACGTCCGGCAGCGCGGCCTTCAGCTCCCGCAGCGACCGCGGGTAGTAACGCCACGGCAGGTTCGGGTGCAGCCCGTTGACGATGTGCAGCTCGGTGAGGTTCTCCGACTCCATCGCCTTCGCGAGCTTGACGGCCTCCTCGATGCGCATCGTGTACGCGTCCTTCTCCCCCGGCTTGCGCTGAAAGGAGCAGTACGCGCAGGAGGCCGTGCACACGTTCGTCATGTTGAGGTGACGGTTGACGTTGAAGTGCACGACGTCGCCGTTCTTGCGGGTGCGCACCTCGTGCGCGAGACCGCCCAGCCAGGCCAGGTCGTCCGACTCGTACAGCGCGATGCCGTCCTCACGGGTCAGACGGACGCCCGTCCTGACCTTCTCCTCCAGCTCGCGCTTGAGCCCGAGATCCATGCCCACACCTTTCTCCGAAGACGTCCCCACCGTACGACTTGCGCTCTACTCCTCTTCGGGCAGCTCCCCGACCCGGTTCTCCCACTTCGTGGAGAGCACGATCGTCGTACGCGTCCGGGAGACGCCCTCGATGCCGCTGAGCCGCCGGATCATCTTCTCCAGACCGTCGACGTCCGCCGCCCGCACCTTGAGCATGTACGAGTCGTCGCCCGCGATGAACCAGCAGTCCTCGATCTCCGAGAGGTCCTTCAGCCGCTGCGCCACGTCCTCGTGGTCGGTGGCGTCGGAGAGTGAGACGCCGATCAGCGCGGTGACGCCGAGGCCGAGCGAGGCGGCGTCGACGGTGGCCCGGTAGCCGGTGATGACCCCGGCCGCCTCCAGCCGGTTGATGCGGTCGGTGACACTGGGTCCCGACAGTCCGACGAGGCGTCCCAGCTCCGCGTAGGAGGCCCGGCCGTTCTCCCTGAGGGCCTGGATGAGCTGCCTGTCCACCGCGTCCATTGCGATCGAAGCCTTCCGCTGAAGTTGTCGTTGAGTCCGATGTGTTCGGGTGCTGCTCAGCCGTCGCGGTGCGCACCGCCGCCGAGTTCACCTTGCCAACGGCGGTAGAGCCGGTGCGGCACGCCCGCCGCGTCGAGTACACGTCCGGCGACGAAGTCCACCAGGTCCTGGATGTGCGTCGCGCCCGCGTAGAAGGCGGGTGAGGCGGGCACGACCGTCGCACCCGCGTCGTCGAGGGTGACCAGATGGCGCAGGGTCTGGCCGTTCAGCGGGGTCTCCCGCACGGCCACGATCAGTGTGCGGCCCTCCTTGAGGGTCACGCTCGCCGCCCGTTGCAGCAGGTCCTTCGACAGTCCGAGCGCGACCCCGGCCACACTCGCCGTCGAGGCGGGCACGATGAGCATGCCCTTGGTGGGGTACGACCCCGAGGAGGGTCCGGCGGCCAGGTCGCCGGCGCTCCAGTGCCGTACGGCGTCGATGTCGACGGAGAAGGTGCCCGGCTTGCCGTCGGCGCCCCGGGACAGCCATTCCCGCAGGTCGGCCTGCCAGTGGGCGTCCCGGAAGGAGATCCCGGTCTCGTCCCGCAGGGTGAGCCGGGAGGCCCGGGACACCACGAGGTCGACGCTCTCGCCGGCGTCCAGCAGCGCGCGCAGCACGGCAGCCGCGTACGGCGTGCCGGAGGCCCCTGAGACCCCCACGATCCAAGGCGTGCGCGGCATCTCGCCTGGCTTGACTGGGTTCACAACACCGAGCCTATCCGGCGTCGCAGGGTGGGAACCGGCCGAGGGGTGCGGGCCGTTGCACGGAGGGGACGAGCGAGCACTGGGGGTCGACATGTCGAATCCGCGCGCCGGGTGGTCACAGGGCGACCGTGCGCTGGCCGCGGGCAAGCTGATGCTGGCCTGGGTGGCGCTGCTGTGGCTGCTGGAAGTGGTGGACGTGGCCACGGGCCACGCGCTGGACGGTTTCGGCGTCACCCCGCGCGACCCGTCCGAGCTGGTCGATGTCGTCCCCTCGTCCTTCATCCACTTCGGTTTCGCCCATCTGGCCGCGAACACCGTCCCGCTGCTGGTCCTCGGCTTCCTCGCCGCGCTCGCCGGCCTGCGCCGGTTCCTGCTCGTCTGCGCGCTGATCATCGTCGTCGACGGCCTGGGCGTCTGGCTCATCGCCCCGGAGCGCACCAACACCGCGGGCGCCTCCGGCGTGATCTTCGGACTCTTCGGCTTCCTCCTGGTCAGCGGTTTCGTCGAGCGCCGCCCCTGGGGCGTCCTGGCGGGCGTCCTGGTCGCCGCGATCTGGGGCGGCTCGATCCTGACGGGCCTGGCCCCGACCCAGACGGGCGTCAGCTGGCAGGGCCATCTGCTGGGCCTGCTGGCAGGGGTGGCGGCGGCGTTCGTGTTCCGCCGCGACCGGGCAGCACCGCCCGCGCTCACACGGTGAGGCCACGCACCAGGAGATCCAGCAGCGCGCACACGAACAGGGCGATGCCGATGAAGCCGTTGACGCTGAAGAAGGCGCGGTTCACTCGGGAGAGGTCGTGGGGGCGGACGATGGAGTGTTCGTAGAGGAACGCTCCGGCGACGATCAGCAGGCCCAGCCAGAAGAAGGCGCCGGCGCCGGTGGCGAGGGCGTACCCGACGAAGAGGGCCGTCGTGAGGGTGTGGCAGACCCGGGCGCCCCAGATCGCCGCCGGGATGCCGAAGCGGGCCGGGACGGACATGACGCCGATCTCGCGGTCGGTCTCCACGTCCTGGCAGGCGTAGATCAGGTCGAAGCCGCCGATCCAGATGCCGACGGCGAGACCGAGGAGCACCGCGTCCCAGGACCACTGCCCCGAGATCGCCAGCCAGCCGCCGACCGGCCCCATCGCCTGGGCGAGGCCGAGGATGGCCTGCGGGAAGTTCGTGAACCGCTTGCCGTAGGGATAGACCACCATCGGGATCACCGCGATGGGGGCCAGCGCCAGGCACAGGGGGTTCAGCAGGGCGGCGGCGCCCAGGAACACGGCCAGGGCGATCAGCGCGCCCGTCCAGGCGTGCTTCACCGACATCGCGCCGGTCACCAGCTCGCGCTGCGCCGTGCGCGGGTTCCGCGCGTCGATCTCCCGGTCGATGATCCGGTTGACCGCCATCGCGAAGGTGCGCAGCCCCACCATGCAGACGGTGACCAGCAGCAGTTTGCCCCAGTGGATGTTCTTGTCCCACTGGAACATCGCCGTGAGCGCGGCGATGTACGCGAAGGGCAGCGCGAAGACCGAGTGCTCGATCATCACCAGCCGGAGGAACGCCTTGGTGCGTCCCGGCTGCGGGATCGCGGCGGAAGCGGAGGTCACAGTCCGTACTCCTTCCAGCGGCGGTCCACCTTCGCCGCCGTCTCCGGGTCCGACTCGACCATGTCCGGCCAGCCGCCGTCGCGGGTGTAGCCCTCCTCGGGCCACTTCTTCGTCGCGTCGATACCGGCCTTGCCGCCCCAGAACTGCTGGTAGGAGGCGTGGTCCAGATGGTCGACCGGGCCCTCGACGATGCTCAGGTCCCGGGCGTAGTCCGTGTTGCCCAGCGCCCGCCAGGCGACCTCGTGCAGATCGTGCACGTCACAGTCGGAGTCGACGACCACGATCAGCTTGGTCAGCGACATCATGTGCGCGCCCCAGATCGCGTGCATCACCTTCTGCGCGTGCTTGGGGTACTTCTTGTCGATGGAGACGATCGCGCAGTTGTGGAAGCCGCCCGCCTCCGGCAGGTGGTAGTCGACGATGTCCGGCACGATGATCTTCAGCAGCGGCAGGAAGAAGCGTTCCGTCGCCCGTCCCAGCGGCCCGTCCTCCGTCGGCGGGCGGCCCACGACGATCGACTGGAGCAGCGGACGCTTCCGCATCGTCACGCAGTCGATCTTCAGTGCCGGGAAGGGCTCCTGCGGCGTGTAGAAGCCGGTGTGGTCGCCGAAGGGCCCCTCGGGCAGCATCTCGCCCGGCTCCAGCCAGCCCTCGATCACGACCTCGGCCTGCGCCGGCACCTGGAGCGGCACGGTCTTGCAGTCGACCATCTCGATCCGCTTGCCCGCGAGGAACCCGGCGAACAGGTACTCGTCGATGTCCCCGGGCAGTGGGGCGGTGGAGGCGTACGTCACGGCGGGCGGACACCCGAAGGCGATCGCGACGGGCAGCCGCTCGCCCCTGCGCGCGGCCACCTGGTAGTGGTTCCGGCTGTCCTTGTGGATCTGCCAGTGCATGCCGATGGTGCGCTTGTCGTGCCGCTGGAGCCGGTACAGCCCGAGATTGCGGACGCCGCTCTCCGGGTCCTTGGTGTGGGTCAGCCCCAGGTTGAAGAACGACCCGCCGTCCTTCGGCCAGGTGAACAACGCCGGAAGCTGGTCGAGGTCGACATCGTCCCCGGTCAGGACGACCTCCTGCACCGGCCCGTCCTTCACCTTCTTCGGCGGTACGTGCGTCATCGCGCCGAGCTTGCCGAAGGCCTCCCGGACGCCGACGAAACCGTGCGGCAGCTCGGGCTTCAGCAGCCCGCCGATCCGCTCGGTGATCTCGGCGTACGACTTCAGGCCCAGGGCCTTCAGCAGCCGCCGGTCCGTGCCGAACACGTTCATCGCGAGGGGCATGCTCGAGCCGCGCACGTTCTCGAAGAGCAGGGCGGGGCCGCCGGACTTCTGCACCCGGTCGACGATCTCCCCGACCTCCAGATACGGGTCGACCTCGGCCTTGATGCGCTTGAGGTCACCCTCGCGCTCCAGCGCCCTGAGCAGGGAGCGAAGATCGTCGTAAGCCATGGGGTCCAGTATCCCCGAGCCGCTACCCTGGCCTGGAACCACCCACCGCTTTCGCTGAGAGGCCGCATGCTCCGGGTACTGATGTTCCTCGTGCCGCTGGCGCTCAGCGTGTACGCGTTCATCGACTGCATCAGCACGAAGGACGACGAGATCCGCCACATGCCCAAGCCGCTGTGGGCGCTGCTGGTGCTGGTGTTTCCGCTCGTCGGGTCGATCTCCTGGTTGATCGCCGGCAAGAAGCGGGTGCCCGCGGCGGAGCGTCCCCGGCAGTGGGTGGCGCCCGACGACAATCCCGACTTCCTGAAGTCCCTCGACGAGGACAAGAACAGGGACGACGACCCGAAACGCGACGAGTCCTGAAGGCACCGGCACTCCCGCCCGTGTGAAACCACTTGCCCTCGGTAAGCACATGGTCGCCAATGGTGCCCATGGAGACACAGCAGCCACCGGGGCAGTGGGACGTACCACCCCCGCCGTCCACTCCGCCGCGCGCCATGACGGACGTCGAACTCCGTGTCCACAAACGCCTGTTATGGGTCGGCACGGCCGCCTACCCCCTGCGCAACATCGCCCGGGTGTACACCTTCACCCTGCACCCCAAGCGCAAGGAGGCGGTCTTCCGCTTCCTGACCCGCGCCCTGATCACCCTGGCCGTGGCGATCGGCCTGTCGATCGTCGTCGGCCTGGCCGTCCTCGCCGACGAGTCCTCGGCCGGCGTGGTTCTCACCTTCGTGTGGCTCGTCGCGGGCGCGGCGCTGGTCTACTTCTTCATGGGCATGCTCTCCGTCGTCACGGCCCCGTCGCACTACGTCCTCGCCGTCGAGACGGCCGGCCCCTCCACCGCGATGGTCACCAGCAGCAACCCGCAGCACCTCGACCAGCTGGTGGGCTACGTCGCGGGCGCGCTGGAGAATCCCGACACCGAGTTCCAGGTGACGGTGGAGCGCCTGACGATCAACTCGCCCACGAACTACCACTTCGGCGACAGCGTGAACATGTACGGCGGCAGCGGGAACACGGGGATCTCGGCATGAGCGGCAACAACTACTACTACGGCGACAACGTCAGCATGCACGGCGGCAGCGGCAACACGGGCATCGTGAAGAACGGGGCCACGGGCGACACGGACCCCGCCCTGCGGCTGGCCCTCGCCGAACTGATCCGTGAGGTTCGGGAGCTGCGCGACCAGCTGCCACAGCCGAGCGCGCAGCTCATCGACGAGTCCCTGCCGGTGCTGGCCGCGGACGCGGCGCCGGCGCAGGAACGGCACCGGGCGCTGCTGGCCGTCGCCGCGATCGCCGCGGCCGTCGGGGCCGTGGGCCAGCCGGTGGCCGAGGCGGCCAACCGGATCCTGCAGATGGTGAGCGGGCAGTAGGTCAGCGCACGGAGCCGACGAACGCCGCCCAGGCGGACCGGGCCACGACCAGGACCGGTCCGTCAGGGGTTTTGCTGTCGCGGATGGGGACGGTGGCGGGGAAATCGGGGGCTATTTCGATGCAGTTGCCGCCGTTTTCGCCGCTGTAGCTGCTCTTGATCCAGATCGCCGCGCAGAGTTCGTGCCTCTTCATGCTGCTCGTACCCTTCCATCGCGTCGCTGATCAGGGCGACGGACTCGCGGACTGACAGAGCGTCTGCCCTGAGCACATCATAGGCGTGGCTATGACCTGTAAAGACGGTCGGATCGTCCGTGAAATGGCCACGATCCAGCGACTCCGAGTACACCCATCGGTGCCCGTCCGGCAGCTCGATCAGAGACATGGAAACGTTGGGCCGCAGAAGGTTCGAGAAGCTCGCCGGAGCCACCTGGATACGGATGTTGGGGCGCTGCCCGACGCTGAGTAGGTGGGCACACTGGTCCCGCATGATCGCCGCGCTGCCGACCATGTTGCGCAGGCAGCTCTCGTCCAGGACGACGATGTACAGCGGGCCGCCCTCTGCCAGGAACCGTCGCTGCCGACTCAGTCGAGCACGGGCCCGCTCCTCCACCTCGTCCCCGCTTGCAACACGGGTGAACAGCGCACGGACGTAGTCACCTGTCTGCAACAGCCCAGGGATCACTCGCTCCTGGTACTCCCGGAGGGTGACGGCAACCTCGTCCATCTCGGCCCGCCGCCGGAACCAGTCGGGATGCTCCACCTGCGGATACCAGTCGATCCGGCCCCACAGCCGAAGCAACACCCCACCGGTACCCAACAGTTCGTCGCAGGTCTTGGCGAACGTGTCCTGCGGAACCCTCGTACCGCCCTCGACCCGCGCCACATGCGAACGGTCGCATGGGATCTGTCTGGCCAGGCCCTCCTGCGTAAGCAGCGCGGCCTCGCGGAAGTGCCGCAGGACCTCCCCGAATACCGCCGCCGTACTCGCCCCGCCGTTCCGTCGGCTCACGGCTCCCCCTCCGTGACAGTGCACCGGTGTCACACACAAAGCATTGATCCGGACCGTTCCCCTGCGCAACGCTCGGTACACCCAGAGTGACGGAGGTGCACGGAATGGAACCGGGAACGCTCGTCTACGACCCCCAGACGCGCAAGGTCGGCGAGTACCAGGACAGAACCGGCCCGTATGTGATGCTGCGCCCGGTCGGCGGCGGCCGGGAATGGCAGGCGGACCCGGCGAGGATCCGGGAGGCCACCCTGGACGAGCGGCTCAGTGCGGGCGTACGCGCGCTCAACGACCGTTCCAGGGAAGGACTGTCGGCCGATCCGACCCGACCGCCCTCTCCGGTACCCGGGTGCGCGAGCTGTGAGGAGCTGTCGCTGCGGCGGGACAGGGCGCGGGCGGCGTTCGACGGCAGTGCGGTGACGGACGCGAACGTGCTGCTGCGTCAGCACCAACGGGACGAGCACGGTGGGGAGTCGGCCGGCCGCAGGATCTTCCGGTACGTGCCGTACACGATCGTGCAGGACGCGTCGGCGCAGCCGGAGTACGAGGCGCGGTGCGTCTCGGGTGAGGAGGAGGACTGCGGGGCGGGTTCGGGTCCGTGCCAGGCGCCCGGCGAGGTGGAGGAGTGGCAGCGCAGGCACACCCAGGAGACGAGGCACTTGCGCTACCGCCGCAGCTTCGCGGACTACGCGGTACTGGAGCGGCAGCGCTGACGGAGCACTGAGCAACTGTCGGGGCGGCCCGGAAAGGCGGGTGGCCAAGCCTGCCTGCGATGAACGGCCCGTTGCATCGCCGGTCGGCATCGGGCGAACGGCCGCACTCGCGCCTCGCCCGCACGCCGGGCGGGCTCAGCGGCAATCGGTGAGTGGGCGGTGTTCGGCCGGTTGGGCGGCCACCGGCGATCCCGGCCATCGGCGGAAGCAGTGCAGCAAGCAGGAAGCAGTGAGTGGAGCAATTGGGCGACCCTGCTCGTCTCAGCCCCAGGCAGGCAGAGCCCACGGCGGCCGAATCGCTCCACTCTCCCGACGGCAGCGCACCGCGCCGATCGCTGCCGCACCACTCCCCCACCGAACGCCGCTCGTCCCGCCCGGCGTGCAGGCGAGGTGCGGACGCGCCACCGCAACACCGCACCCACCGGTCGCCGCCGAACCCGCCCGGCGTGCAGGCGAGGCGCCGGTGCGCCCCGTTTCGCCGAGCGGCGATCCGGTGGGCCCTCGGGGACAGCGGGCTGTGGCCACCGCCTTTCCGGGCCGCTCGCTCGCTTCTCTCCCGTGCTGGAACGGGCTGGGTCAAGGGTGGCCCGAAGGGTCATCGCCGAAGGCGACGCGAAGCGCCCTTGATGCAGGCCGTGGAAGCACGACACTGGCAAGAAGCGGGCGGCCCCGAGAGCACGTCTCGACTCACCCGGCCGACAACCCACCCCCCCCCAACGCCCTCACCTCCGGGACCTCCATCGATGACGAACGACCGCCGCCTGCGCCCCGTCGACCTGGCCCGGCTCGCCGGTGTGTCGACGCAGCAGATCCGCAACTACGAGGACGCCGGTGTGCTCCCGCCGGCCGCGCGGACCGCGTCCGGTTACCGCGTCTTCGGTGAGGTGCACCGCGGCGCGCTGCTGGCGTACCGGACGCTGCTGCGGGGGTACGGGCCGGTGACGGCGACGCACATCATGCGGACCGTGCACGAGGGGGACGTGCCGGGCGCGCTCGCACTGGTCGACGCCGCGCATGCGGCGCTGCACGAGGAGCGGGTGTCGCTGCGGGCGGCGAGCGAGGCCCTGGAACTGCTGGCGGCCGAGCCGCCCGCCCCGTTGCCGCGCTCGGGCGGGCTGCGCATCGGGGAGGTGGCGGTGCTGCTGGGCGTGCGGACGTCGGCGCTGCGGGTGTGGGAGGGAGCCGGGCTGCTCACGCCGGGACGCGAACGCGCCACGGGGTACCGGGTGTACGAGCCGTCCGATGTGCGCGATGCCCGGCTCGTGCACATCCTGCGCCGCAGCCACTACCTGTTCGACCAGATCAGGCCGGTACTGGAGGGGCTGCGGCGGGAGGGCGGCAGCGCGGCGCTGCGTGCGGCCGTAGCGGCGCGCGGCGAGGCGCTGACGGCGCGCACGAGGGTCATGATCGAGGGCGCGGGCGCCCTGCACGCCCACCTCGACCGGCTCAGCGCGGCCGGGCCGGGTTACGGAGGGGCGGGGCCGGGTCATGAATGACGTCATGGACGAGGTCATGGACCGGGCACAGGCACGCACATGGCTCACGACCGCCGTCGAGGAGGCCCGCGCCGGGCTCGCCGAGGGCGGCATCCCGATCGGTGCCGCGCTGTACGGCGCCGACGGCACCCTGCTGGGCCGCGGCCACAACCGCCGCGTCCAGGACGGCGATCCGTCGCTGCACGCGGAGACGGCGGCCTTCCGCGCGGCCGGGCGGCAACGCTCCTACCGGGGCACGACGATGGTGACGACCCTGTCGCCGTGCTGGTACTGCTCCGGCCTGGTGCGGCAGTTCGGCATCTCCCGCGTCCTGATCGGGGAGGACGTGACCTTCCACGGCGGCCACGACTGGCTCGCCGAGCACGGTGTGAAGATCGTGCTGCTGGACGACGACGAGTGCATCGGCCTGATGCGGGACTTCATCGCGAGCAGCCCGGATCTGTGGAACGAGGACATCGGCGTCAACTGAGCGCACCGGCCGGGGTTCGCATCACCGTTCGGGATGCCATCCGATCCATTGAAATGTGGCGACACCCGGTGTCGCCGGTGGCGGGTTCGCCATTCGTTTGGTCGGGTCTATCCCACCTGCGAACGGAGACGCCCTGTGCGAATGACTGACATCCAGCGCTGCGACGTACGACCTGGGCGACTCGTCGAATGGACGCTCAGCCCGGCGACCGTCGCGACGGCGAAGGCCCTGCCGGAGGACTCCCGGCCGCCCGCCTACATCCAGGAGTCGCATCTGCGGACGGCGCGGTCCGTTCGCGAGGACGGTCTGTTCGTACCCACCTGGCTCGGCGCTGCGTTCGACATCCCGGGGCGGGTCGACCTGGACGCGCTGGGTGAGGCGCTGCGCGGCTGGACGCTGCGGCACGAGACCCTGCGCAGCGGCTTCCGCTGGGCGGGCGGGCCGGGCGACTCGATCCGCCGCTTCACCCTCGACCGGGCCTCCGTCTCCCTGCACCGCGAGGACGCCGGCGAGTTCACCGATCCCGAGGCCCTGGCCCAGCACCTCCAGGACCGCTTCGACACCACCGCCGACGCTCTGCGCTGGCCGAACCTCATCTACACGGGCGTCGTCAGGGACGACAGCACCAGCGTGTACATGGCTTTCGACCACAGCAACGTCGACGCGTTCTCCATCTACCGCATCCCGGCGGAGATCCAGGAGCTGTACGCCGCACATCTCACCGGCCGGGCCCCGGAGCAGTCGCCGGTCTCCAGTTACGTCGACTTCTGCGAGGCCGAGCGGGCCGACGCGGACCGGCTCGACGCGGACCACGAGATCGTGGCCCGCTGGCGGGAGTTCATCCGGCGCTGCGACGGGCGGCTGCCGAGCTTCCCCGTGGACCTCGGGCTGGATCCCGCGGCCGGGCTGCCGACGCAGAAGCTCATGCGCGAGATGCTCGTCGACGCGGACGCCGCCGCCGCCTTCGAGGCGTACTGCCGTCCCTACGGCGGTTCGCTGGTCGGGATCCTGGCGGCGACCGCGCTGATCGTCCACGAGATCGGCGGTGAGCCCGTGTACCGGACGGTGGTGCCCTTCCACACCCGGGCGAAGTCCGCGTACTCGGACTCGGTGGGCTGGTACGTCGGCGGCGCGCCGATCGAGGTGCCCGTCGACGACGCGCCCGACTTCCCCGCCGCGCTGAAGACCGTACGCGCCGCGCTGCACGCCACCCGGCCGCTGGCCCGGATGCCGCTGGCCCGGGTGCTGCGGCTGCTCGGCGCGGACTTCCGGCCGACGTCCCCCGACATGTACTCGATCGTGTCGTTCGCCGACGCCCGCGGCATCCCCGAGTCCACGAGCTGGAGCGAGCGCAACGCCTACGGCCTGATCCGGGTGTCGTACGGCGACCAGGTCTGCGCCTGGGTGACCCGGCTCCACGAAGGCCTGTGGTTCGCGGCCCGCTACCCGGACACCGATGTCGCGCACAAGAACCTGCGGCTGTATGCCGACCGGCTGCGCGACATCATCGTGTCGGTGGCGGACCACGCCCCCGTCGCCCGGCGGTGAGGTGCCCCGGCGGGACCTACACGCCTGCGTAGGAGTGCTTGCCGGAGACGAAGATGTTCACGCCGTAGTAGTTGAACAGCCAGCAGCCGAAGGCGATGAGGGCCAGGTAGGCGGCCTTGCGGCCCTTCCAGCCGGCCGTCGCGCGGGCGTGCAGGTAGCAGGCGTAGGCGACCCAGGTGATGAAGGACCAGGTCTCCTTCGGGTCCCAGCCCCAGTAGCGGCCCCAGGCGTCACCGGCCCAGATGGCACCCGCGATGATCGTGAACGTCCAGAGCGGGAAGACGGCCGCGTTGACGCGGTAGGAGAACTTGTCGAGGGAGGCGGAGGAGGGCAGCCGCTCCAGGACGGAGGTCGCGAAGGTGCCGGGCGTGCCGCCGCTCGCGAGCTTGCTCTCGTAGGAGTCCTTGAACAGGTACAGGATCGTGCCGACCGCGCCCACGTAGAAGACCGCGCCGCAGAAGATCGCCGTCGAGACGTGGATGTACAGCCAGTACGAGTGCAGGGCCGGGACCAGCTGGTCGCTGGCGGTGTAGAGGACCGTGACCGCCAGGCCCAGGTCGAGCAGGACCGAGGTGATCAGGAACAGGCCAAGCCAGCGCACGTTCTTCTTCAGGGCCAGCAGTCCGAGGTACACGCCGACCGCGACCGTGGAGAACGTGATGTTGAACTCGTACATGTTGCCCCACGGGGCGCGCTCCACCGACAGGGCGCGGGTGAGGACACCGGCGAACTCGACCAGGAAGGCGAGGACCGTGAGGGAGATGGCGATCCGGCCGTACAGGTCGCCCTGCTCGTCCCCGCCGTGCGCCCCGGGGCCGTCCGGCACGTCGCGCTGACCGGACGCGGCCCGCACGGTGACCTTCGGCCGCTCCAGCACGGCGGTGCCGCCGGCCTGGTTCACGGTGACGGCCGGGGCCGCCTTCTTGGCGTCCGCCTTGCCGGTGAGCGCGGCGGCGGTCCTGGCGACCTTGCTGCGGCTGCCGAAGAGCCATTCGGCGATGTATGCGAAGAAGGCCAGGGTGTAGACGGCCATCGAGGAGTAGATCAGCACATTGCTGATCTGGGCGAGGTTTTCGTTCGTGGCGGCGGCGAGAGTCACTGCTTCTCAGCCCCTTCGGCAGGTACGGGGGGTTCGGTGCCCGGCTCCTGAGCGGGGTCGGGGGAATCTGCGGGGTCGTCGGGGCCGGGGGTGCCCGGTGCCTGCTCGTAGAGGTCGCCGGCGAGGTGGCCCAGTTCCTCGGGGACCTTGGCGGACTCGCTGCGGCCGAGGCCGGCCATCTCGACGACGGTGACGCCGTCGGCGTCCTTGACCGCGCGCACCCAGACGCGGCGGCGCTGGATGAACAGGGAGGCGGCGAGGCCGCCGATCGCGGCGAGGGCACCGGCGAGGGCCCAGCCGCTGCCGGGCTGCTGGACGACCTGGAAGCCGGCCCACTCCTTGATGTCCTTGCCGAAGGTGACCGTACCGGCGCCGTTCGGGAGCTTCATGGTCTCGCCGGGCTTCAGCAGCTTCTTGAACAGCTTGCCCTGGGAGTCCTTGAACTCCTTCATGTTGGTCCGGTCCATCTGGTACACGCTCTGCGGGATGCCCGAGTCGGCCCCCAGGTCGCCGTGGTAGGCGGACAGCGCGAGCAGCGGATTGTCCAGCGCGGGGAACTGCGACAGCATCGTGCCGCTGGCGGAGCCGCCGAAGGTCGGCACGAAGAACGCGTTGAAGCCGAGCTGCTCCTTCTTGCCCTGGGCGTTGCGGTAGCCGTCGAGGACCTTGACGACACCTGAGGAGGTGACGTTGGAGTCCAGCGGCAGCAGCGGTACGGCGTCGTCGAAGACGACCTTGCCCTTGGCGTCGCGGACCGTGATGACCGGGGCGTAGCCGTGGCTGACGAGGTAGACCTTGGAGTCGCCGATCTCCAGCGGGTGGTTCACCTGGACGGTGTCGTTCTGGTCCTTGCCGTAGGCGCCCGTGCTGTAGGTGATGTCGGCCTGGTAGACGCGCGGGGTGCCCTTGTTGGGGCCGGTGCGCTCGTAGGTGCCGGTGAACTTCTTCAGGTTGAAGCTGAACGGCACCAGGTCGTCGGAGGTGAAGAGGTTGCCGGACTTGAAGTCGTCGTACTGGGTGAGCGTGTTGGAGAAGCCGTCACCCTCGACGACCAGCTTGTTCCCCTCGGACTTGTACAGCTGGCCCCAGGCGAAGGCGGTCAGCATCACGATGAGGGCGATGTGGAAGACGAGGTTGCCCACCTCGCGCAGGTAGCCCTTCTCGGCGGCGACGGCGTCGCCGGTGAGGTGGGTGCGGAAGCGGCGCTTCTTCAGCAGGGCCAGGGCGGCCTGGTGGACCTGCTCGGGTTCGGCGGTGGTGCGCCAGGTGGTGTGGGCGGGCAGCCGGTTCAGCCGCCGGGGCGCGCCGGGCGGCAGGCCGCGCAGCTGGCCGGCGAACTGCCAGGTGCGGGGCACGATGCAGCCGATGAGGGAGACGAACAGCAGAATGTAGATCGCGGAGAACCACACCGAGCTGTAGACGTGGAACATGCCGATCTTGTCGTAGACGTCCCCGAGGGCCGGGTGGGCCTTGCGGAAGTCGGCGACCTTCGTCTCGTCCTGGCCGGACTGCGGGATGAGCGAGCCGGGGATCGCGCCGAGGGAGAGCAGCAGGAGCAGCAGCAGGGCGACCCGCATGGAGGTGAGCTGCCGCCAGAACCAGCGGACCCAGCCGACGACGCCCAGGGACGGCAGGCTGGGCGCGTCATCCTTGGGGGCGGTGGACAGCTGGGAGCCGGCGTCGCCCAGCTCCTGGTCCTCGGCGGCGGAGGGGGCCGGGTCGGAGGCGGTGGTCTTGCTCATGGATCAGATCCCCACAGTGAAGCCGTCGGACCAGACCTGCATCTCCTGCACGATGCGGTCCCACGCGCCGGTCAGCAGCAGCAGACCGGTCACGATCATCATGGTGCCGCCGATCCGCATCACCCAGACGTAGTGGCGCTTGATCCAGCCGAAGGCTCCGAGGGCCTTGCGGAAGGCGACCGCGGCGAGCACGAACGGCACGCCCAGGCCCAGACAGTACGCGACGGTGAGGACGGCACCGCGTCCGGCGCTCCCCTGGTCGGAGGAGAGGGCCAGCACGGAGGCCAGGGTGGGGCCGATACAGGGCGTCCAGCCGATGCCGAACAGCGCGCCGAGCAGGGGCGCGCCCACCAGCCCGGCCACGGGCCGCCGGTGGAAGCGGAACTCCCGCTGGGTGAGCCAGGGCATCAGGCCCATGAAGAAGACGCCCATGAGGATCATGAGGACGCCGAGCACCTTGGACAGGACGCCCTGCTGTTCCTGGAGCGTCTGTCCGAAGTAGCCGAACAGCGCCCCGGTGGAGACGAACACGGCGGTGAAGCCGAGCACGAACAGGGACGCGCCCGCGACCATCCGGCCGCGCCGGGCCTCGGCGAGGTCGGTGCCGGCGACCCCCGTCACATAGGACAGGTAACCGGGCACCAGCGGCAGGACGCACGGCGAGAAGAAGGAGACGAGGCCGCCGAGCAGCGCGATCGGCAGGGCCACCAGCAGGGCGCCGTTGAGCACCGTGCCGTTGGGGTCCGCGACCTCGGCGAGCGTGGTGACTGCGCTCACGCCAGTACTCCGCTCACTTCTCGGCGACGACCGGCTTGAGCATCTTCAGCAGCCGTTCCTCGCTGAGCGCGGACAGGGAACGGGCCGCGATCTTGCCGTCCCGGTCGAGGATGAGCGTCGAGGGGATCGCCTGCGGGTTGAGCGTGCCCTTCTTGAAGCGCAGCAGCAGCTTGCCGGTCGGGTCGTAGAGGCTGGGGTAGGTGATGCCCCAGTCCTTCTCGAAGGCGAGGGCCGCGCCGGTGGAGGTGTCGCGAGTGTTGATGCCGACGAACTGCACGCCCTTGCCGGCGTACTCCTTGGAGACCTTCGCGAAGTACTTGGCCTCGGCGCGGCAGGGGTTGCACCAGGAGCCCCACACGTTGAGGACGACGACCTTGCCCTTGTAGTCGGCGACGTCGAGGGTCTTGCCGGCGATGGTCTTGCCGGACAGGTCGGGGGCGGGGGTGCGCTTGCCCTGGGCGGCCGTGGCGACGCCGTCGGTGCCGGTGACGAAGTTGGTGTTGCCGCCCCCGCCGGAGGTGCCGCCGGAGCCGCACGCGGTGACGAGCAGCGCGGTCGCGGCGAGAGAGGCGGTCAGGGCGGCACTACGGCGGACACGGCGGGTGCGCTCGGTGGCACGGGTCGTGCGGTTCGAACGCTGGGGGGCGCTGTCGGCACTCATGTGAAAAGTTTCGCATGCCCGTTCTGGGGGTCTCGCCCACCCCCCTTGCGGGCGGAAAACCGCATTTCAGGCGGCGTTCCCTGAGGCCTCTCGGCTGGGTGTGGCGGCCCGGCCGGTGAACTCCCGCCAGCCACCGGCCGGCTGCTGCCCGACCCCGAGCGTGCGGAGCTTGTCGAGCGCCTCGGGCTTCTGCACGTCGAGCCAGTCGGCGAACTGCCGGAAGGAGACGAGACGCACATCCGCGCCCTTCTCCTTCTCCCGCGCCATGTGCTTGAAGGCCTCCTCGACGGCGTCCATGTATATGCCGCCGTTCCACTGCTCGAAGTGGTTGCCGATGAAGAGCGGTGCCCGGTTTGCCTCGTATGCCCGCTTAAATCCCTGGATGTACGCCTGCGCCGACTGCTTGCGCCAGCCCGGGTAGTTGTGGGCCGGAGCCTTCGTCGTGGCGAGGGACTGGTTGGCCAGCATGTTGTAGTCCATCGACAGGACCTCGAAGCCGCGGCCGGGGAAAGGTATCTGCTGCAGGGGCAGGTCCCATATGCCCTGGCGCTTGCGGGGCCAGACCTGGAGGCCGCCGGGCGAGGAGGCGTCGTAGCGCCAGCCGAGCTCGCGGGCGGTGGGCAGCAGGTTGTCCTGGCCGAGCAGACAGGGCGTACGGCCGCCGACGAGCTCCTTGTCGTAGTCGAACGGCAGCGACGGCAGGTCGGTCCAGCCGGTGTTGGTGCGCCACTCCTTCACGAAGGACTTCGCCTGGTCGATCTCGCTGCGCCACTGCGCCGGCGTCCAGTTCTTGACCGAGCCGTGGGACTCGCCGCAGAAGTGGCCGTTGAAGTGGGTGCCGATCTCGTGGCCCTCCAGCCACGCCCGGTGGACGTTCTCCAGGGTCGCCTTGACGTGGTCGTCGGTGAGGTAGCCGATGTCGGAGGCGCCACGCGGGTTGTTCGGCGGGTCGTAGAGGCGCTTCTTCGACTCGGGCAGCAGGTACAGCCCGGACAGGAAGAAGGTCATGCTCGCGCCGTGCTCCTTGGCGAGATCCAGGAAGCGCGGGAAGAGGCCGTTGCCGACCTCGCCGGCGCCGTCCCAGGAGAACACGACGAACTGCGGCGGGGTCTGACCCGGCTCCAGGGGCTCGGGTTTGGCGGGCTGGTGGGGCTGCTTGCCGGTGTGGGCGGTGGAGCCGTCGCCGATGGGGCGGGCGGTGGGCTTCGGCTTCGGCTTGGATCCGCCCTGTGCGGAGTCGCCGCCGGAACCGTCCGCCTGGCCCGAGTCGTCCGAGCCCGTGAGACCGCCGCATCCGGCGAGTGAGACGGCGGCGGCTCCCGCGCCGAGTCCGAGCATTCCCCTGCGGGAGAGAGCGCGCATGGCATCCCCGATTCGTACGTCGTGCTGGTCACCCAGTGAGAGGACGTGACGAACAAAGAGGTTCCGCTGAAATGCGCAGATTCCGTAACGAGACAGTCGTAAGTGAGCAGAAGGGGCCAAACCGTAGGCGCCTCCGCGCCTGCGTAACGCCTCGCGCGGGGCACAGCCACCCCCGCCCACCACTCCGGCGACGAGCCCGCGAGCTTACGCGCCACCCCCTGCCTCCCCAGACGCGGGTATGCGTCCACGACGGCGACCGAGCACCCGGCCCGTCTCCGAGCACTCACCGGCCGCCACTCCCGGCAGCGGGCGTGCGGCGCCCCTCGACGACTTCGCCATGCGCAGGCCCGCCACCGGCAGTGCGGTGTCCGCGGTGAGACGGTGCTCGTTCAGCGCCCTCTCAACGACTTCAAGAGTTTTATATAGGCACTATTGAACCGAGCGCCTTTGTCCATGTAAGCAGCCCCGACCATGGCGCCTTCCCGGAGGTAGGCGACGACCACTCCCTGGTCCGGTTGATCCAGATCTCCGCAGACGGTCTCCATCGAATCCGACATCTTCGGGTTGCCGGCAATCTGAATACGCAGGCCGAGTACTTCCGTGGACATGCTGGGGAAGTATCCGATGCGGGAGGTCACCGAACCGTACCCCAAGGCCGACGCCAGAGACCTGCCCGCAAGATCACCGGTGTCGATCGCATTCTTCCAGAATTCCATGCGCGTAAGGTTCCCGGCCGTCCACGGGTCAGGGTAACGAGCTACGTCACCGGCTGCGAAGACATTCGGCCACGGTGACACACGCATGTATTCATCGACGCGCACCCCGTCGGACAGATCCAGACCATTCCCATGCAACCATTCCACATTGGGAACACTTCCGATCGCCTCGATGAAAAGAGATCGGCCGGGCGGGCCGGAAGAGGGCACCGGATTCGACGCTCTCACGTCACAGAGCAGTTCCTTTGCGGAATCACCCGTCAAAAACGTGATGCCGTGCTGAACGAGCCAGCGGCCAAGCGCCATCGAAACACGCTCACCCAGGACGCTCTCGAACGGCCCGCGTCGCAGCGCTTCCAGCATGATGACTTCGCAACCGTACTCTCTGGCCAGCGAAGCCAGCTCACAAGCAACGAATCCGGCGCCTACCAAGGTCACCTTGTCGCTCGCCTGGAGCCGATGGTGGATGTAGCGCGCATCGCCCAGACCACGCAGGGTCCGATGCGTATGAAGCTCGCACTCCCCGTCGCCCCAGACCGAGGTACGCGGGCGTACACCCGAAGCGATCACCAGGCCGTCGTACTCGAACGTCTCACCTGTGCTCAGACGCAGAATCCTGTCCCGCAGGTCCGCAGCCTGGACTCGGGTGCCGAGGCGCCAGGTGAGAGCGTCATTCTCGGCTCCATGCACCTTCACATCCTCGGCGATCGTCATGTCGAGGGCATCCGACAGGGGATACCGCTTCTTCGTCAGACCCGGCCGATTGTAGGTAC
Organism: Streptomyces sp. NPDC126510; assembly: GCF_040302345.1. Taxonomy (NCBI): domain Bacteria; kingdom Bacillati; phylum Actinomycetota; class Actinomycetes; order Kitasatosporales; family Streptomycetaceae; genus Streptomyces; species Streptomyces sp. NPDC126510. The sequence goes on from NZ_JBEORR010000016.1 coordinate 137,839, forward strand.
GGTGATCCTCGTCCCCGAAGATGACAATCCTGGCATCTGCCTCGCATTTGAGTATCGCTTTGGCAGCTCGCAGTCCGGCGATACCGGAGCCGACTATGCCGATAAGCGGCCGCCCATCAACCGCCGGCGGCATCACGATTTCAGGGAGATCGCTTGCAGAGGGCAAGAGTCGGCAGCGTCCTCGATATCGCTGATGTTCTCCTCATCGAACGCTTCCTGATATTGAAGCACCCCATCGGCGTCGAGCTCGAAGTTGGTCGGGGCCGAGATCGCGCACTGTCCATGATTCTGGCACTTGACCCTGTCGACGAAAATCTTCATTGTCCCTGATCTTCCATCGCTCGTCCCTTTCACCGGCCCATGCTCCGGCGATCATGACCCTACGAGCCTCCGCGCGGCGAAGGAAGAAGTGACAGGTGGCCTGAAGCGGTCCTGGCCTGTTCAGGCCGGTGACGAGCGGCCCACGGGCCGGGGCGGTGAAGCCGGCGCGCCGCGCCGTGTTTCTTCAACAGGCTGCCGGGCACCCGAAGTTGACCTTGGGGGAGGGTGCGCGGATCCCCGAGTCGCGTAGAACCATATGTGGTGGTTCGCGTATGCTTGCGCTGTAGGAGTCAACCGGCTAAGGTGGTTCCATGGCGGTGGTGTATTTCCCTGAGTTCCGTCTGGGCAAGGTGCTCGCGACCAGTTTCACGGGGACCCTGTCGGAGCGACACGGCGAGGCGCTGGAGCGCATTCCTGTGCCATCCCGGCTGGCGGACTGGCTGGCCATCCATGGACTCGCCGTCGGCTCCTGCAGCCACTCCCAGCTCGATCACGCCCGGGAGCTACGGGAATCGATCCACGCAGCTGCCACCGCCGTCGCGAACCAGGACCCGCTTCCCTCTTCCGCTGTCCAAGTCATCAATGACTGCAGCATCCACGGTCTGGCCTCGGCAATCTTGACGCCCGAAGGCAAGCGGGAATGGCGGCTGGCTTCCGCTTCCACGGAAGACGCCCTCAGCGTGATCGCCGCCGATGCGATCAGCCTCCTGGCGGGAGAACGAGAAGGAAAAATCTCGTTGTGCGCATCTCCGTCATGCCGAGCCGCTTTCTTCGACTCCAGCCGCGGCCACACCCGCAGATGGTGCGACATGAACACGTGTGGGAATCGTGAGAAAAAGGCACGCTTCCTCGCCAACAAGCGCAAGCAGTCAAGCCTTTCCGACTGACCGTGCTGTCCGATCGCTGGTCTTCGTGATTTCGTGGTGGCGAGACTTCCGTGCTCCGTGGTCTCGCCACCGCACGCTGCTCAAAAGGGGGAATCACATGTTCGATGTTCTGGGAATGGACGCCACGGCCGAAGTGGTCTACCGCGAGATGCTGGCGCATCCGCAGGACGGCGTGGCCGACCTGATGCGCCGCCTCCAGCTGACCGAGAAGGCGGTACTGACAGCACTCGACACCCTCAGCGAACTGGCGTTGATACGGAGTTCCTCCGAAGACCCCCAGAACTTCCACGCGGTTGACCCGCACCTGGCCGCAGATATTCTGCTGGCGAGGCAGCGAGCCGAGCTCGCCGCGCAACAGAAACGTGTACAAGAGGCTCAGGCTGCCGCTGTACGTCTCAAATCGGAGTTCACCCGGGACAGGGAAGAGTTACTTCGCCTGAACGGGGTCGACTGCGTCCGCGACTACTTGGCGACTCTGTACGACAGGGTCGAGGACGAGCTGTTGACCTTCGCTCCGGGCGGAGCCCAGACGGCGGCCAATGTGCGCAGCTCGCGGCCCCTCGCCGAGAACTTGCTCGAGCGCGGTGTGCGGATGCGCACCGTCTATCTGGACAGCGCCCACAACGACCCTGCCACGGTGGCACACGCGGAGTGGCTGGCCGCGCTCGGCGGGCGGATACGGACCGTCCCTTCCTTACCCAACCGCATGATCATCTGCGACCGGAGGATCGCCGTCGTCGCCGCCGACTGTGACGACACCGCCGCCGGGGCAGTGGTTCTGCAGACGCCGGGAGTGGTCTCCTCGCTGTGCGCTCTGTTCGATTGTGTCTGGCAGTCCGCCCGGCCGATGGCCGCGACCGCCGTACCCGCGGATACGCAGAGGCTGAGTCCCCAGCAGACGGAGGTCCTGCGGCTGCTGTCCCAAGGGCACACCGACGAATCCGTCGCGGCGCGGTTGGGTGTGTCGGCCCGCACGGCACGCCGCATCGCCACGAAACTCATGGACCACCTCGGCGCGCGCAGCCGCTTCCAGGCCGGTGTTCACGCGGTCGCGAGGGGACTCATCCGGCCATGATGGTCCGTGAGGTCGTTGGTCGACCCTGTGGAAGGGTCGACGAACCGAAGAGGACAATTGCCTCATGTATCTTGTCCATCTCGCTGTCTCCCCTCCGGGCGACGCCCCCCTGCCTGCTGAGATCAGGCAGATGCTGGAAGCCACCGCACCGGACGTCCTCGAACACGTCAGCGTGCATCTCCAGTCACGACCTCACCCTGTCATCGGTCTCTTCCTGCGCGTCGCGTCTTTGAACGAGGCCGAGTCGACCGCGGAGCAGATCTGGGTGCGCGCAGCCACTGCGTGCCCCCAGCTGGCCGAATGGTGCCTGCGACGCGCTGAAGCGCCGCTCATGCGCTACGAGACGGATTGAGATCTCCCAGCCTGATCCGATCCGTATCAGGGTGTCCCCGCCGGCGAGCAGGATGATGCCGCCGCCCTGCTGACGATCTCCTCGACGTCGCGTCCAGGCGTGCTGCGCGGGCGGCCGAGGCGCGAGGCCCCGTGCGGCCGCGCCTTCTGTGTGAATGTCCCTGATGGCCTTTTCCTGCATGCCGTCACGAACGCTCGACCGGTGCCGCTGCGCCCGTTGGCCACCACGGGAATCCGACCCTTTCCGTAAGTTTGATTCATGGTGCACGGGGAATATCGCGGCGCCAGGCAACCCATTTGGACGGATACCGCGTTCGCCCGGGGCCTGAATAGGTCAGGACCGATTTAGTCCAACCGTCACTTCTTCCTTTGCCGCGCGAAAGCTCGCAGAATCGTCATTGCTGGAGAACGAACCAGTGAGAGAGGCGAGCGATGAAAGAGCGGACACCCACCTCAGGCAGCCCACTCGCGAAGGAGCGGGCCTTAAGCCGCCGGCTCGATGACGGCGGATGGCAGTGATTGCATGACCACCTCGAATGACCACATTCAGGGCACGAACATGGCGGCACTGGCCGACGAGTTCGGCACCCCGCTGTTCGTCTACGACGCGGACATCCTGGAAGACACCTATCGCAAGCTGCGCGGTGTGCTTCCCGACCGTGTCGATGTGTTCTACTCGCTCAAAGCCAACCCGAACGTCAGCGTCTGTGCACTGCTGAACTCGTTCGGTGCCGGTGCCGAAGTTTCCTCCTATGCGGAACTGGTCACCACTCTGCGAGCCGGGGTCGCACCCCAGGACATCATCTTCCTCGGTCCCGGCAAGGACGAACGAGAGCTCACCGCGTGCATCGAAGCCGGAATCCACGCGATTGTCTGCGAATCACTGGAAGAACTCGACCTGTTGGACTCGCTGCTGGCGACCGCTGACCGTGACGAGTTCCCGGTGCTTTTGCGAGTAAACCCTGCCTTCGGCAGCAAGGGGTCAGGACTGGCCATGGGGGGCAAGCCCCGGCAGTTCGGCATCGATGAGGCCGAACTGCGTGACTCGAAGGACCGGCTCGCAGCCCTGCGCCACATCCGGGTGAAGGGGGTGCACGCCTACATGGGCACACGTTTCCTGAACCACGAAGACGTCGTCCACAACACCCGGCAGATCCTCGCCACCGCGGAGGACCTGGCCGGACGACTCGGCTTCCCCCTGGAGACCGTGGACTTCGGCGGCGGGCTCGGCGTCGCCTACTTCGACAACGAGGAGGACTTGGACCTCGCCGCGCTGGGAACCGGACTGGCGGACGTTCTCTCCTCCTTCTCCGCGCGCAACCCGCACTGCCGGATGATCATGGAGCTGGGCCGGTTCCTGACGGCCATGGCCGGCACTTACCTCATCCGGGCCCGCTATGTGAAGAACTCCATGGGGGAGAGCTTCGTGGTCGCCGATGGCGGCACCAACCACCACATGGCCGCCGTCGGTGTCGGGAGCTTCGTCAAGCGCAACTTCCCGATCCGCCACGTGGGGAACCGGGCTGCCGGGGCGCTGCGGCCCTACAGCGTGACCGGGCCGCTGTGCACACCCAACGACGTCATCGCCAAGAAGGTCCGGCTGCCGGAGGTGCGGCCCGGGGATCTGCTGGCAGTGGAGCGGTCCGGGGCCTACGGGCCCACCGCCTCACCCGGACTCTTCCTCAGCCACGGCTTCCCGGCCGAGGTGATGGTGCACCGCGGGCGGGCCCATCTGATCCGGGAACGCGACACCACGGAGGATCTGCTGGCCAAGCAGCACCTCGTCGACTTCCGCACCGCGTCCGCATGACCGCCGCGGCAAGCCGGGCCGCCCGGGTCGGGCTGGACGTCCTGGACTGCTCGGAACTCCGCCGCCTGGTCCAGCGGCCCTGGTTCCTGCGCTTCAGTTTCGCCCCGGAGGAACTGGTCCATGCCGAGACCCTCGGTGACCGTCGGCGCCTGGAGTTCCTCGCGGGCCGTTTCGCCGCCAAGGAGGCCATCCTCAAGGTCTTGGGCATGGGCTTCCTCCAGGGCGTGGCGCCGCGGGAGATATGCGTGGAGCACACACCGCACGGCGCCCCCGTCGTCCGCTTCCGCGGGAGAGCCGCCCGATTGGCCCCACCCTCCGTCTCCGTGTCCATCACCCACAAACAGTCCGTAGTGGCCGCGGTCGCCATCGGCATCCCCGACGCCGGCGGTGCGGCAGCCGAAAACGGACGCACAGCATCCACAGAGCTGAAGGAGCCTGACGCCGTGTCGCCGCCCAGCACCAGCACGACAGCCCCCGCCCAGCAGAGTGCCCGCGATGAACAGACCCCGCAGACCACGGCCTTCCTCCGCGTACGAGTCGGCCAGGAGGAAGCCCACTACGGGGGTGACCTGGTGGACGGCGCCCGCATCCTGCGACTGTTCGGCGATCTGGTCACCGAGATCACCATCCGCACGGACGGCGACGAGGGGCTGCTGGCCCAGTACAGCGATGTCCGCTTCGCCGCACCCGTGAAGCCGGGTGACTACATCGAGGCACGCGGACGACTGGTACGCCGGACCAGGCTGCGCCGGGTGGTCGAACTCGAGGCGCACAAGGTCCTCAGCGCCCGCCCAGGAGCAGCGGAGAGCGCCGCCGCTGTACTCGACGCCCCCCAGCTCGTCTGCTCCGCCACCGCCACCACTGTCGTCCCCTACCGCAGGACGGACACGGCGACCGACCCCAACCCCGTTGCCGAGGAGAGCTGATGGCCCGTACAGCGCAGTTGCTGCACGAACTGCTGGAGGCGGCCGCTGAGCGCAGCCCTGGATCTGCCGCATTGAGTTCGCAGAGCCGCAGCCTGACCTACGGAGAACTCGCCGCCGCCAGCACCAGGACGGCCGCACTGCTGCAACGCGAAGGACTGCGGCGCGGCGACCGGATCGTCGTCACCGCGGCCGACGGGATCGGCATCGCCGTACTGCTCTACGCGGCCTCCCGCCTGGGTGCCGTCTTCAGCGTGCTGCACGAACAGGTGCGCGGCGGGCCTTTGGAACATGTGCTGCGGGACTGCGAACCCAAACTGCTGGTCTCCGACGATCCCGATGCGGGGCGGACGGCCGCCGAGCACGATGTGCGATTCCTCGAGCTCGACGAACTCGTGCGGACCGCGCTCGACGCAGGCACGGACGTGTCGCTCACCCCCAGTGGCCAGAGCGCCTTGCCCGTGGACCCGGTCAGCCTGATCTACACCTCGGGTACCACGTCGCTGCCCAAGGCCGTGGTCAGCACCCACCAGCAGGTGCTCTTCGCCGTCTCCGCGATCCAGGAGTGCCTGCGGTATCGCAGCGACGACGTCGTGTACTGCCCCCTGCCGCTTTCCTTCGACTATGGCCTATACCAGGTCTACCTCGCGGCACTGAGCGGTGCCCGACTGCACCTGGGCACGGTCGCCGAGGTCGGTCCCCCGCTGCTTCGCAGCCTGGAGGAGGCCGGGGCGACCGTGCTGCCCTCCGTGCCCTCCGTCGCCGATCGGCTCGCCTGGCTGCTACGCCGCAGCAGCGGTGGATTGAGCCGGCTGCGGTTGCTGACCAACACCGGAGCGGCCCTGTCCGACACCACCATGTCCGCGCTGCGTGCCGCACTGCCCCAGCTGAGGATCCAGGTCATGTACGGCCTCACGGAGTGCAAGCGCACGGCGATCATGCCGCCGGACGGAGACCTCGACCATCCGGGATCCTGCGGACTGGCGCTGCCGGGCACCGAGGTCTTCGTCATCGACGACGACGGGAACCGGCTGCCTCCCGGACAGACAGGCCAGTTCGTCGTGCGCGGCCCGAACGTCATGGCGGGCTACTGGAAACGCCCCGAACTGACCGCCGAGCGCTTCCCCCGTGCGGAGGGACTCTTCCCCGAGCTGCGCACCGGCGACTACGGCTGGCTGGACAAGGAGGGCTACCTCTACTTCTCCGGCCGCCGGGACGATCTGTACAAGGAGCGGGGATTCCGTCTCAGCGCCACCGAGGTGGAAGCAGCAGCGTCCCGCGTCGACGGGGTGACCTCTGCCGCCGTGCTGCCGCCCGAGGGCAAGCGGGGAGCGCTCCTCGCGGTGGTCGCCGACATCACCGCGGACGAGGTGCGGGAGGGCATGCGCGACCACATCGAGCCCTTCAAGATCCCGCGGCGCTGCGTCCGCCTCGACGCCCTGCCCACCAACGGCAACGGCAAGGTCGACCGCAAGAAGCTGGCCGCTCTGATCGAACAGAGCTCGGCCACCCCGGTCGAGGCCTCGCAGGCCGGCCTCGCCCACTGATCCTCCTCCCACCCGACCGCAGCAACTCCTCACACCACCGAAGGACATGACCATGGATCGCCAGAGTGTCGTCACCGCCCTCGAGAACGCCCTCACCGACGTCCTCGAGCGCCCCGTCACCGGTCTCACCGGCGACGTGAAGCTCTTCGACGACCTGCACCTCGACTCGACCACCATGCTCGAAATGCTGATGGCCCTGGAGGACTCCCTCGGCCTGGTCGTCGACCCGGAGGACCTGGACGCGGACGACTTCGTCTCGGTGGACACCTTCACCGACTTCGTCCTCCGAACGCGGCTCGAGCAGGTCTCGGCATGACGCTCATCCAGCCCGACCTGAGCGTCTTCACGACCCTGGAGTCAGAGGTACGCAGCTACTGCCGCAGCTGGCCCACCGTGTTCGACCGGGCGCAGGGCAGCCGGATGTACGACGAGGACGGGCACGAGTACCTGGACTTCTTCGCCGGCGCCGGATCCTTCAACTACGGCCACAACAACCCGGTGCTGAAACGCGCCCTGCTCGACTATCTGGAGCGCGACGGCGTCACCAACGGCCTGGACATGTCGACCACGGCCAAGCGCGCGTTCCTCGAGTACTTCCAGAACATGATCCTGCGCCCGGGGGACCTGCCCTACAAGGTCATGTTCCCGGGCCCGACCGGCACCAACGCCGTCGAAGCCGCCCTCAAGCTGGCGCGCAAGGTCAAGGGGCGCGAGACGGTCGTCTCCTTCACCAACGCCTTCCACGGCATGTCGCTGGGCTCCCTGGCAGTGACCGGCAACGCCTTCAAACGGGCCGGCGCCGGCGTACCGCTCGTGCACACCGCTCCCATGCCCTTCGACCACTATATGGGCGGGAAGACACCGGACTTCCTGTGGTTCGAGCAGTTGCTCCGGGACCACGGGTCGGGGCTGGACAAGCCGGCCGCGGTGATCGTGGAGACGATCCAGGGTGAGGGTGGCGTCAACGTGGCCCGCACGCAGTGGTTGCGTGGCCTCGCCCAGCTCTGCCGGCAGCACGACATGCTGCTGATCGTCGACGACATCCAGATGGGCTGCGGCCGTACCGGGGCGTTCTTCTCCTTCGAAGAGGCCGGCATCACCCCGGACATCGTCACCCTCTCCAAGTCCATCAGCGGGTACGGACTGCCCATGTCCCTCTGCCTGTTCCGACCGGAGCTGGACGTCTGGGAGCCGGGCGAACACAACGGCACGTTCCGCGGCAACAACCCGGCCTTCGTCACCGCGGCCGCCGCCCTCAACACCTACTGGGCCGACGACAAGCTGAAGCAGCAGACCCTGGCACACGCCCGGACCATCGAAGCCACGCTGCGCGACATCGCCGCGTACCACAGCGGATCCGCCTACCGCGGCCGCGGGATGGTGTGGGGCCTGGAGCTCTCCGACCCCCGGCACGCCGGCCGTGCCACACGCCGAGCCTTCGAACTCGGACTGCTCATGGAGACCTCCGGAGCACATGGCCAGGTCGTCAAGCTGCTGCCTCCGCTGACCATCACCGGCGACGAACTCGACCAAGGGCTGCGCATCGTGCAGCGAGCCGTCTACGAAACGGCATGACCTCGCCCGGTACCCCCGCTGGAGAAAGGACCCATCCCGCCATGACGGCCCACCCGCTGCCCACAGAGACCAAGGCGGTCTGACCATGACGATCAACGCCACCTCCGCAGCCGGCGCAGACCAGAGCACTACCGCGAACAAGCAGGCGGTCTTCCGGGCGCCGGTGCCCGAGGACGGCCCAGCCGTGTGGAACCTGGTCGAGAACACCTCCGGCCTGGACTCCAACAGCGTCTACTACTACACGCTGTGGTTCAGGGACTTCGCTGACGGTTCGCTGATCGCGACCGTGGACGAGGAAGTCGTCGGCTTCCTCACCGGCTACCGCCGCCCCGACGAGCCCGAGACCTACTTCGTCTGGCAAACCGCCGTCAACCCGCGCCACGGCATCCCCTTCCTCGGGGTGAAGCTCTTCCAGGCCGCGGCCGACCAGCAGGTGGCCCAGGGCGCCCGGTACGTCGAGGCCACGGTCTCCGCCGAGAACAAGGCGATCCTCATGGTGCTGAAGCAGTTCGCCAAGAAGCACTCGGCTCACATCGAGACACAGGTGCTGTTCCCCAGCAGCCTCTTCCCCGACAGCCACCACGACGAGGTTCTCTACCGCATCGGCCCGTTGACCGCTGGTTGATTCCGCAGCATTCGACGATCAGGAGTCGTTTCCCATGGCGCAGCAACCCACACCTCTGCACCTCGACATCAATGACAAGCACTTTCGCATGGACTCGGAAGAGGTGCGGAAAGCGCGAGCTGCACATTGGTACGCAGAAACCGACTGGGGCATTGCCGTCCTCTCGTACGAGGACAACAGCGTGCTGCTGAAGAACCCCCGTCTGACGCAAGGATCGGCCAAGTGGCCGGCTCATCACGGAGTGTTCGAGGGGCACTTCGACAGCTGGTGGAAGAAGACCTTGCTGGTGTTGGAGGGTGACGAGCACAACAGGATCCGACGTCTGGTGAACCCAGCGTTCTCTCCGCGCCGAATAGAGCCGTTACGTCCCCGATTCCGATCCCTGGCGGACAGCCTGATCGACGAGTGGATCGAAGACGGGCGGACAGAGTTCGCCAGTCGCTTCGCGGCGCCGTATTCGACCAGGATCCTGTGCATGATGCTGGGCATCGACGAGGGCGACTGGAAGAAGATCAATCAGCTGGCGTCCACGATCGGGCTCGGTATCGGCGTCACCATCCAGGAGAACATCGGGCAGATCGACGAGGCTGTCGTCGAACTCACTCGATATGCGGAGTCCTTGGTGAGGAGCAGGAGGGAGTCACCTCAGAACGACATCCTCAGCACCCTGGTGGAAACGCGGGACGAGGATGACGGCAGGCTCTCGGATCAGGAACTGATCAATCTCATCATCCTGCTCATATTCGCGGGGATCGACACGACTCGGAACCAGCTGGCACTGGCTGTCGAATCCTTCTCGAGGCAGCCGGACCAGTGGGAGAAGCTGGCTGCGGACCCGGACCGCTACTCCACCAAGGCGGTCGAAGAAGTGCTCCGCGTCAATCCGATCAATCGGTGGACCACGCGCGAAGCGGCAGAAACGTTCCAGTACAAGGATCGCAGGATCGAGAAGGGCACGACAGTCCACCTGTTCACCCTTTCATCGGGAACCGATCCCGCCGAGTTCGACAACCCGGACCGTATCGACCTCGACGCCGACCGCTCGCCTCATTTCGCGTTCGGTGGCGGCCTGCATCATTGCCTGGGGCATTTCGTCGCACGGGCGGACATGAATGTGGCCCTCTCGGTGATGGCGACGCGGATGACCGAGCTGCGCGTAGGGGAAGGCGCCGAGTGGCTGCCCGACTCCGGAAATACGGGCGCGAAGAAGCTGCCGATCACCTTCACTCCACGTTCTTGAATTCTGTGAACGCCGAAGCTCCTGATGGATGGGCCGACCTGGAAGATGCCCCATTCCCATCAGGAGCTTCGCGTGTATGCTGGAACCACCTCAGATGGTTCCACCTCGACTGGGAGATCTCATGACACTCTCCAAGGCCGGCATCGGACACTCGCACCTCGCCGACGGCAACCCAGCGTGGAGTGAGTGCTACGGGCACTACGGAATGCGCGTACGCGATGCCAGGGCTGGAGGTCGCTGACCATGGTGGATCTGACGGTGCTGCCCGGCTACGTGGCAGTGATCCTGCTCTTCCTCGGCCCCCCCGGGCCCGATATGGCCTACATGCTCGCCGTGGGCCTCGAAGGCGGTCGCCGGTCTGCGGTGAAAGCCATACTCGGCATCGGAACCGGCATGAGCGTCTACGCCGCCGCCGTCGTCGCCGGTTTGGGAGAAGTCGCCCGATCGTACCCATTAGTACTGGATACCATCAGGATTTTGGGTGCCGCGTATCTCTTATGGCTGGCATACGTGACGATGCGTCACGCACGTCGTGCGATCAGCGGGCACAGTGATGTTCCGGCCGGACGCTGGTATCTGCGAGGCGTCCTCGTCAGCATCACGAATCCGAAGATCATTCTCTTTTTCCTTGCGGTACTCCCGCAATTCATCGGAAGCGCGGACAACCCGGCATTGCAGCTGACGATGCTCGGTGCGATCAACGTTCTGATGGAGGTGATCCTGTACGGATGCGTCGGAGTTCTGGCGGGATTCTTCCACGCACGTCTTGTCGACTCGACCAAAGCAACGACCGTGCTGAACTACATCGCATGCACGGTGTATGTCGTGCTGGCCGGGACGATCTTCGGCGAGATCCTGCTGGCTTGATCGTCACTGCACAGCAGCGGATCGTGTCCTGAGGCCAGGAAACGCCATCGCGGTATCCGCGGAGCCGAGCAGCCGGCAGTCGGCCGGGGTCTGCCCGCGGGTCGGCTGCTCCGGCAGCGCGACCCGCGGGCCACGTGCTACGCGCCGAAGGCCTTGTTCTGGCCCTTCACCGGCTTCGCGCCGGCGAGGAGATGGGCCGGGACGAGATCGCGGGCCGGCTCGCTGTAGCCGACGGAGACGATCCGGTCGCCCTGGTACGTGAACGTCGTCAGCGACGCGAGCGTGCACTGGCGCTTGCGCGGGTCGTGCCAGAGACGGCGGCGCTCGACGTAGGACCGGACGATCCAGATGGGCAGCTGGTGGCTGACCACGACCGCCTCGTGCCCGCGGGCCTTGTCCTTCGCCGTGCTCAGCGCGCTCATCATGCGGACGACCTGGTCGACGTACGGCTCGCCCCACGACGGCCGGAACGGGTTGGCCAGGTGCTTCCAGTTGCCGGGCTTGCGCAGCGCCCCGTCCCCGACCCCGAAGGTCTTGCCCTGGAAGATGTTCTCGGCCTCGATCAGCCGCTCGTCGGTCGCCAGGTCCAGCCCGTGCGCCTTGGCGATCGGCTCGGCCGTCTCCTGGGCCCGCTCCAGCGGCGAGGCGACGACGTGCGTCACATCGCGGCCGGACAGGTGCTCGGCGACCCGGTCGGCCATGCGGCGCCCCAGGTCGGAGAGGTGGTAGCCGGGGAGGCGGCCGTAGAGGATGCCGTCCGGGTTGGCGACCTCGCCGTGCCGCATGACGTGGACGACGGTGATGTCCTCGGCGCTGTTGCTCCGCTGGTCGCTCATGCCGTGGCCTCCGCAGCCGCCCGGGCCGCCGCCGGGAGGGCGTCGGCGATCCTCTGCAGAGCCCGCTCGTCGTGCGCGGTGGACACGAACCAGGACTCGAAGGAGGACGGCGGCAGGTAGACGCCGTCGGCGAGCAGCGAGTGGAAGAACGCGGTGAAGCGGAAGGACTCCTGGGTCTTTGCGTCCTCGTAGTTGCGCACGGGCCGGTCCGTGAAGAACACCGAGAACATGTTGGAGGCGTTCTGGAGCGTGTGCGCCACGCCCTCCTTGGACAGGGCGCCGGTGACGAGCCCCTGGATCTCCTTCGACACGGCGTCCACCTTGGCGTAGGCGGCGTCGTCGAGGAGCCGCAGCTGGGCGAGCCCGGCGGCGGTGGCGACGGGGTTACCGGAGAGGGTGCCGGCCTGGTAGACGGGCCCGGCCGGGGCGAGGTGGGCCATCACGTCGGCCCGGCCGCCGAAGGCCGCCGCGGGGAAGCCGCCGCCCATGACCTTGCCGAAGGTCATCAGGTCCGGGACGACGCCGTCGACCCCGAACCACCCGGCCCGGCTGGTGCGGAAGCCGGTCATGACCTCGTCGGAGACGTAGAGCGCGCCGTTCTCGGCGCAGAGGTCCTTCAGGCCCTGGTTGAACCCCTCGGCCGGCGGTACGACGCCCATGTTGCCCGGGGAGGCCTCGGTGATCACGCAGGCGACCTCGCCGGGGTGGGCCAGGAAGGCCTCGCGTACGGCGTCGAGGTCGTTGTACGGCAGGACGATGGTGTCGCCGGCCTGGGCACCGGTGACGCCCGGGGTGTCGGGCAGCGCGAAGGTGGCGACACCGCTGCCGGCCGCGGCGAGCAGCGAGTCGACGTGCCCGTGGTAGCACCCGGCGAACTTGATCACCTTGGTGCGCCGGGTGAATCCCCTCGCGAGCCGGATGGCGGACATGGTGGCCTCGGTCCCGCTGGAGACGAGCCGCACCTGCTCCAGCGGCGCGACACGGGCGACCATCTCCTCGGCGAGCGCGACCTCGCCCTCACCGGGCGTGCCGAAGGACGTACCGCGGGATACGGCGTCCTGCACGGCGGCGATCACCTCGGGGTGCGAGTGGCCCAGGATCATGGGCCCCCAGGAGCACACCAGGTCGACGTACTCCCTGCCGTCGGCGTCGGTCAGATAGGGACCGGTGCCGGACACCATGAACCGCGGCGTGCCGCCGACGGCTCGGAAGGCCCGCACCGGTGAGTTCACGCCGCCGGGCGTGACGGCCGCCGCGCGGTCGAACAGAGCCTGCGAGGCCGGTGCTTCATACGGATATGCCAGTTCACTCATGACCTGCGACTTCTCCGACCTTCTCCGACGCTGTCGGGCTCCGGGTGCCAGTGACCTGTTCAGGGTAGGCCAGGGGCGCGGGCGGACGGGGCGCGGGACAACCGGCCCCGTGGTCCCCGTCGTCTGCGAGACTGGACCCCGATACACACAGCTCGCACGGCCCGGCGTGGTCTGAGGCTGCGGACATCCCGCGGACAGTTGTTTCAGCGCACGTTTCGGCGGACGGCCGTGGGGGAGGTCACTGACACGATGATCGGGTTGCGCGGCGGGGGCGACGCGTTCTGGAAAAGCAGTCGGGTGGAGATATGCATCGCGGTGGCGGACTGGGCGAGGGGACCGATGACCTGGGTCCTCGACGTGCCCGGCGGGGACGGCACCGGCGCGAGGCGGAGGACGCTCAGGAACCGCGTCGGACACAGGGTTCACCGAGTGAACCGGAGCGGGCCGCCGGACGTACTGAACGTCAGGTGGACGATCTTCCTGAACGTCAGGTGGACGATCTTCGGGCCGGGAGCAGCGGGAATGGTGGTCGGGTGGGGGTGACGTACAAGTACTTCGGCGCGCCCGACGGCGCGACCGCGGCCCGCGTGCCGATCTCGATGCGCCCCGAGGAGCTCGGCGGCGACGAGCTCGGCATGAACGGCATGTTCACGAAGATCAAGCCGGAGACCATGGCCGCGATGGTCCTCACGGGCATCGAGGGCGTCCCCCTGCACAAGGTCCCGCCTCTGGAGCTCGTCGTCCTTCACCCCGACTACGCCGTGGTCAAACTGCCCATGACGGTCGTCGACCCCCTGCGCGGCATCGGCGAGGAGGCGGTGGGCGCGGCGGCCTTCATCTGGTCGACGGTCCCGGACCGGGGAGGCCCCCGGGACGCGTTCAACGTCTACCAACTGCTGCACGAGTGGCAGGACTTCTCGCATCGGCTGCATGAGGCGGGGCATCAGCCTTATTGCCTTGTGTGGCCCTGAGCTGGGGTTTCAGTGGTTCCGGGCGGGGCTTTCGGGCTCCGCCCTCATGGTGGAAGGCCCTCCGAGGGCCCCTGAGGAGCCCTGAGGACCCTCAGGCGACCGCATAGTCGCCGATGGCCGGTTCGAGGAGGTCGAAGGCGTGTGCCGCTTCCTTCGCGATCGTCCTGGCGATCTCGTCGTTGGTGTGCCCGGCCAGGGTCAGGTCCTGGATGCGCTGGAACAGGACGCGGTGCACGGCGCCGAGCAGCCCGGCGATCGTACGGACGGTGATGTCGTCCGGCCGCGCACCGACGGCTTCGGCGAGCGCCTCGGCCAGCGCCTGCTCACGCCGGTCGTGCAGGTTGCGCAGGCACGCCGACAGGGTGGGGCTGTCGGCGATCATGCGGGAGAAGTCCGGGCCGGCGAATCCGGCGACCGGGTCCTGCGCCGCGACGGCGGCCTCGAAGGCACGGCGAAGCGCCGTGAGGGCGGACTCCCCGGGACGGCGTGAGGTCACGGTCCGCGCCGGCGTGGCCGCGAACTCGTCCTGGTGGTCGAGAGCCAAGTCCTCTTTGCGCGCGAAGTAGTTGGTCACCGTCTTCTTCGCGACGCGGGAAGCCGCCGCGATCTCGGCGATGGTGGTGTTCTCGAAGCCCTGCTCGATGAAGAGCCGTGTCGCATGGTCGGAGATCAGCTGTCGCGTCTCCTGCTTCTTCGCTTCCCGCAGGCCCTGCGGGGCGATGTCGCCGGATGTGGATGCGCCCGCTGTGGCGCTCGCCCTGGTTTCCATGAGCAGAATCTTACCTCCGTAGCAAAAATACGTTTACCACACGGAGTGCCTGGTAGTAATCTTACTACCGACGTAAGATCAGCTCCGAGGGGCATCGCCCCGACCGCCGCCTGACAAGGAACCCCACTTGAGGATCACCGCTTCCACCGTCTCCCTCACCGTCGAAGACATCGCGGCCTCCCGCAGCTTCTTCACCGAGCACCTCGGCTACCGGGAACAGGCGGCAGCCGAAGGATTCGCCTCCCTCGCCCGTGACGATGCCGCCGTCGACATCGTCCTGCTCCGGAGCGGCACCGACGTCCTGCCGCCAGACCAGCGCGACCGGCACGCCGGCGGACTGATCCTCGCCTTCACCGTCACCGGTCTCGAGGCCGAGGAGCAACGGCTGCGTTCCGAAGGCGTCGACATCACGATGCCCCTGCGTGAAGAGCCCTGGGGAGAACGCCTGTTCCAGGTCACCGACCCCAACGGGGTCGTCGTCCAGCTCGTCGAATGGGTCACGCCGGACCACTCCTGACCGCCCGCCCACGACAAGGTTCGGCAGTCGAAACAGGAGGGCGGCAAGGACATCTGGCTGCTGGGCGGCACGGAACCGGCCGGCGCCCTGTACAGCGAGACCGACCAGCTCGGCCGCGATCCTCACCTACGCGCGCGCCACCGGGAACTGAAGCCGGACGAACCGCGGTTCCGGTGCCGGCGCCCTTTCCGGGCTCCGGCACCGGAACCATCCGTGGTGCTCCCCACGGCCCATGATGCAAGGCCGGAGCCGGATCGGCATTGCCGGTTCCCGGCAGAGTTCATTAGGGTCTGCATGCCGGTGGCCGTCAGGAAGCCGTCAGCGGCGCACGGAGCGTGCGGGGGCAGGGGGCAGGGTGAGCGAGTCGGACACGGCGACGCGGTATCTGGACGGGTACGCGGAGATCCTGGCCGAGGTCGCCGCGACCGGCCGCCGTCCGACGCGGGACGAGCTCGACGCCCGCCGCGCCCTGGGTGAGCAGGCCGCTGAGCGCGGACACAGTCTGCGCGGCCTCGTGAGGGAGCACCTCGCGGCCACCCGGGCCGGCTGGCCCGGTACCCGGGGCTCCGCCGACCGTGTCCTGGCCGCGGTGGAGCAGGCCATCGACGCCTTCGCCCAGGGGTACGAGCGGGCGCAGCGCCAGGCCGTACGCGAAGAGGAGGCCGCGCGCCGGGAGTTCATCGACGACCTGCTGTACGGCCGCAGCAACCTGGGCCGTCTCGCCGAACGGGCCGAACGCTTCGGTCTCGTACTCTCCCGCGCCCATGCCGTCGCGGTCGCCGAGGGACCCGAGGCGTACGACGACGTCGCACCGGTCACGCGCCGGATCGAGGCCGCGCTGATAGCGCGGTTCGGCGACCGGCGCATCCTGCTCGCCACGAAGAACGAGAAGCTGGTCTGCATCGCCCCCGGCGACCAGAACGACGTGCTCGCCTACTTCGCCAAGCAGGCGCACGCCGCCACGGACGACGGCCGCGTGGCCATCGGCCGCCCCCGGCCCGGTGCCGGCGGCGTGGTGCACTCCTACGAGGAAGCGCTCAGCACCCTCGAACTCGCCGGCCGGCTGGGCCTGGACGATCCCGTCGTGCGCGCCGCCGACCTGCTGGTCTACCCGGTCCTGGCCCGCGACCGGCAGGCCATGGCCGACCTGGTCCTCAGCGCGCTCGGGCCGCTGACGCGTGCCCGCGGCGGTGCCGAGCCGCTCCTCAGGACGTTGCAGGTGTACTTCGAGTCCGGGTGCACCGCGGCCGAGGCGGCCCGTCGCCTGACACTGAGCGTGCGCGCCCTGACGTACCGTCTGGAACGGATCCATCAGCTGACCGGCGCCAACCCGGCCGATCCCCTGCACCGCTACACCCTGCAGACCGCCGTCATCGGGGCGCGGTTGCTGGACTGGCCCGCCCAGGAGATCTGAACGGGCAACACCAGGGAAGATCGGGGGGCGGTACAGGGCCGGAGACGGTTCAGGGCCCGCCCGCCGGGTTGACGGCGAGCGGGCCCTTGCGGATCACCGGCGCGTCAGCCGGTGATCTCCACCTTCCCGTTGAGCGACGCCGACTGCTCTTCCGTCGCCGCGGTGCGCCGCGTGACGCCCTTCAGCAACTCGGCGAGGTCGACGCCCGTCGTGGAGCCGAGCCGCTGAACTCCGGCTTGGCGGAATCTTCACACGCGAGGGGAAGCAGGTTCATTGCCATGTTCCGGCAATCTTTACGGGCCTTTTATGCCGGGCTCCGGCGCATTCCCTCCGTCGGCCCGCCGCATGCGTGGCAGGACTTCGGCCACGTACCGGCCACAAGCAGCTCTCGGGGCCGGGCGGGAGGATGAGCCGGGCCGCCGACGGGCAGGACCGGTGCGGCGGCAGTCGGTGACCTGAGGGGGACCTGTGCGTGATCTCGCGGACTCGATCGAATCGATGGAACAGCTCGCAACGGTCTGGCGGACCATGGTGCTCGATCGGGATCCCCGCGCCGACGTGCGGGACCTGCCGGGCATCGCCGTGCGGTGGGCCGACTGCCGGTTCGCCTTCTGGAACTGCGTGACCCTGACGGACGTCGGCGCGGACGCCGGGTTGCTGAAGCAGCGGCTGAACGAGGCCGCCGAGATCATGCGCGCGAAATCCCGCCCCGGATTCCTGTGGGTCTTCGAGGCCCTGCTCGACGACCGGGCGCGGGCCGCGCTCGGGTCGGCCGCCGGTCAGGCGGGCCTGCGGTACGCCTTCCCCGGCACCGGCATGGCGGGAGATCTGCTGCCGGTTCCCGACCCCGTCCACCCCGAGCTGACCTTCGTACGCGTGGACGACGACGAACTGCTGCGGGCGTACGCGGACATCAACTCGCGTGCCTACGGGTTCCCGCTGGAGGACGGGCGGGACGGGCTGGCCGGGTCCTCGCTGTGGAAGAGCGGGGTGTTCGCGTACCTGGGGCTGCGGGACGGTGTCCCCGTGAGCTGCGCCGCCACCGTCGAGGCGGACGGGCGGCTCTTCGTCGTGCTCGTCGCCACCGATCCGGCGTGGGAGCGGCGAGGCTACGGGGAGGCCGTGACACGCAAGGCGCTGCACGAGGGGGCCCGGGCCACCGGCCTGACCCGGGCGACACTGCACGCGACCGCCGCCGGCGCGCCCGTGTACCCACGGATCGGGTTCCGGCCGAACTCGCCGATCGGCTTCTACGCGCCGGCGGACTGACCGCCGGCACAGCCCTGCCCGGGGGGCCCGCAGGACCGCGCCGCAGGACCGCCCCGCGGGGATGTGCCGCCGGGGACGCGCCGGAGCTCAGCCGCCAGGGCGCACGTGGCGTGACGCCGGGGCGCACGTGGCGTGACGCCGGGGTCGCGGGTCGGCGGTACCTCACCGCAGGCCCGTGCCGTCAGTCGATCCCCCCGCCCACCGTGAACCCGGTCACCGCCCCGCCCCCTTCCCGTCGGAACGCGAACGGCGCTCCCCCGTGGGCGAGGGCCACCTCGCGGACGATGGACAGGCCGAGGCCCGAGCCCGGCAGGGAGCGGGCGTCGGCGGCGCGGTAGAAGCGGTCGAAGACCCGGGTGAGGTCGCGGGCGGCGATGCCGGGGCCGCGGTCGAGGACCTCGACCCGGATCCGGCCGGGCCGGGCGGGCCCCGAGACGACGATCTCGATGGGGGCCCGGCCGCCCTGGTCGAACTTGACCGCGTTCTCGACGAGGTTGGACAGCGCCCGGGTCAGCATCCCGGGCCGCCCGTCGGTCGTGGTGTCGCCGCTCGCGCGCAGCACGATCTCCCGGCCGCTGCGGCGCCTGGCCACTCCCGCGACCTCCTCGGCGATGTCGGCGACGTCCACCCGCCGTGGCGGCTCGGTGTCGGACTGCCCGGCCGCGAGATCCACCAGCTCGTTGACCAGGTCGGTGAGCTCCCGGGCCTCCTGGCCCAGGTCGGCGACCAGCTCCTCGCGGGCCTTCGGCGGGAGCTCGTCGATCCGGCGCAGCAGGGAGATGTTGGTGCGCAGCGAGGTCAGCGGCGTGCGCAGCTCGTGGCCCGCGTCCTGGACCAGGCGGCGCTGGTCCTCCTCGGACTGTGCGAGCCGGCCCAGCATGCGGTCGAAGGCCCGGCCGAGGCGGCCCACCTCGTCATGGCCGGCCACGGGCACCTGGATGCCCAGCCGGCGGGTGCGGGCGACGTCCTCGGCGGCGTCGGTCAGCACGACCAGGCGGCGCGTGATGCGCCGGGCCAGCCACCAGCCGAACAGCCCGGCGCCGATCACCACGGCGGCCATCAGCAGCAGCGTCCGCTGCTGGAGCGCCCGCAGCAGATCCTCGACGTCGCTGAACTCCTGCGCGACCTGCACCGCGCCCCGGCCGCCGCCGAGGGAGACGGTGGCGACGCGGTAGACGTCGTTGCCCACGTCTACGTCCTTGTGCTCGGCCACCTGACCGGACAGCTTCTCGGCGGCGATCCGCGCGTCGGTGCCGGTGACCGGCAGTCCCGGACTGCCCGCGTCGACGACGTGCCCGTCCGGGCCGAGCACCTGCACGTCCGTGCGGGCGGGCCGCACCAGGTCGTGGCCCGGCGCGGCGGACGAGAAGTCGCCGGGCGTCATGTGGTTCTGCCGCACCTCGTCGCGCAGATCCTGCACGACCTCGTCGAACACGGTCTGCTGGTCCACCCGCACCAGCCGGGCGGCTGCGCTGTAGGACAGGATGCCGACGAGGACCGTCACGGCCGCCGTCACCGCCGCGAACGACACGGCGAGCGTGGTGCGCAGCGAGACCAGCTTCGGCCGCCGCCCGGCCAGCAGGCGACAGAGGCTGCCCACTCAGTCCTCCCGCAGCACGTAACCCACGCCGCGCACCGTGTGGATCAGCTGCGGTGCGTCCGGCTCGTCGAGCTTGCGGCGCAGATAGCCGACGTAGACGGCGAGGTTCTTCGAGCCGGGCCCGAAGTCGTAGCCCCAGATGCGGTCGTAGATCGTGGAGTGGTCGAGGACGATGCCCGCGTTGCGCACCAGCAGTTCCAGCAGCTCGAACTCGGTGCGGGTCAGCTCCAGCTCGCGCGCGCCCCGCCAGGCCCGGCGGGCCTGTGGGTCCATGCGGATCCCGGCCGCCTCGAGGAACCGCTCCGACAGCGGCCTGGGTGCGTCGGCCACAGGCGCGCTGCCGGCCCCCACCGGGCTGGTGCGGCGCAGCAGGGCGCGCAGCCGGGCGAAGACCTCCTCGACGTCGAAGGGCTTGACCACGTAGTCGTCGGCGCCCGCGTCCAGGCCGGCGATCCGGTCGGCGGTCTCGACGAGGGCCGTGAGCATCAGCACCGGCGTCCGGTCCCCCTCGGCGCGCAGCACCCGGCACACCTGGAGCCCGTCGATGCCGGGCATCATCACGTCCAGCAGGAGCACGTCCGGACGGTTGCGGTGGGCCTGTGCCAGCGCCTCGACACCGTCGGCGACCGCCATGACCTGGTAGCCCTCCAGGGTCAGGGCACGCTCCAGGGCGTTGCGGATGGCGCGGTCGTCTTCGGCGAGCAGCACGGTGTGGGGCACGCGTCCAGTGTGCCAAGCCGCCCGGCCCGCGGGACCGTATGCGCTGCGCCGGAGCGTCCTTCTTACTCCTCTCTCACCAGCGGCCGGGCAGCCTCGGAGCCGCTCCCTACCGTGCCCTCACCCTCGGCCTGGGGCGAGCCGGGCCGCGTGCGTCGGGGCGTCCGGGACGTCCGCCGGGCGGTCCACCGCGAACTCCTTGCGCAGCACCGGCACGACCTCCTCGCCGAGCAGGTCGATCTGCTCCAGCACGGTCTTCAGCGGCAGCCCGGCGTGGTCGATCAGGAACAGCTGGCGCTGGTAGTCGCCTGCGTACTCGCGGAAGGCCAGCGTCTTCTCGATGACCTGCTGCGGGGAGCCGACGGTCAGCGGCGTCTGCTCGGTGAAGTCCTCCAGCGACGGGCCGTGCCCGTAAACCGGGGCGACGTCGAAGTAGGGACGGAACTCGCGCACCGCGTCCTGGGCGTTCTTCCGCATGAACACGTGCCCGCCGAGGCCGACGATCGCCTGCTCGGGAGTGCCGTGCCCGTAGTGGGCGTAGCGCTCGCGGTACAGCTCGACCATGCGCTTGGTGTGGTCGGCCGGCCAGAAGATGTTGTTGTGGAAGAAGCCGTCGCCGTAGTACGCGGCCTGCTCTGCGATCTCCGGCGAGCGGATCGACCCGTGCCAGACGAACGGCGGTACGCCGTCCAGCGGGCGGGGCGTGGAGGTGAAGCCCTGCAGGGGGGTGCGGAACTTCCCCTCCCAGTCGACGACGTCCTCGCGCCACAGGCGGTGGAGCAGGGCGTAGTTCTCGACGGCGAGGTTGATGCCCTGGCGGATGTCCTGCCCGAACCAGGGGTAGACCGGGCCGGTGTTCCCGCGCCCCAGCATCAGGTCCACCCGGCCGTCGGCCAGGTGCTGGAGCATCGCGAAGTCCTCGGCGATCTTCACCGGGTCGTTGGTGGTGATCAGGGTCGTGGCCGTGGAGAGGATCAGCCGCTCGGTGCGGGCCGCGACGTAGCCGAGCATCGTCGTGGGGGACGAGGGCACGAAGGGCGGGTTGTGGTGCTCACCGGTGGCGAAGACGTCGAGGCCCACTTCCTCGGCCTTCAGCGCGATGGCCACCATGGCCTTGATCCGCTCGCGCTCCGTGGGCGTCCGGCCGGTGGTGGGGTCGGGCGTGACGTCGCCGACGCTGAAGATCCCGAACTGCATGCTCGCTCACCCTCCAGGTTGTTTACGGTTCAACCACACTGGGGAACAGGTGCCCACGTGGGGCTATTCCCAGGAGGGGGCCCGGCGCGGGGTGGGAGGGCCCGCCACCGGAGGGAAGGGAGACGGCACTGGGGAAAGGGAACGGCACTGGAGGGAGGGCCGGCACTGGGGAGGAGAGCTCGGCACGGGGGGGGGCGATGGCCCGGCGCCAGCGGCGAGAGCCCGGCACGGAGGCCGAAGACCCGGCACGGGGCCGAAAGCCCGACACCAGCCGCAAGAGCCCCCGCACGGGAGCCGCCGAAGACCCGACACCAGCCCCAAGAGCCCGGCACGGGAGCCGAAGACCCGGCACCAGCCGCAAGAGCCCCGCACGGGAGCCGAAGACCCGGCACCAGCCGTAAGAGCCCGGCACGGGGGGGGCGACGGCCCGGCGCCAGCGGCGAGAGCCCGGCACGGAGGCCGAAGACCCGGGGCGGGTCCGAAAGCCCGCCACCAGCCGCAAGAGCCCCGCACGGAAGCCGAAGACCCGACACCAGCCCCAAGAGCCCCGCACCGCTGTCGAGGGCCCAGGCCCGACCCCGAGAACCCGCCCGGGCGTCAGGGCACGAGTACCAGCCGCCCCCGCACACCGCCCCCGTCGAGCCGGGCGTGCGCCTTGGCGGCGTCCTCGAGCGCGAACGTCTCGGCCACCCGCGTCGTCAGCACCCCCTCGTCCACCAGCCGCACCAGCTCCGCGAGCCGCGCCCCGTCCGCGCTCACCTCGACCGCGCTCGTCCGCACCCCCCGGACGGAGGCCGGCTCCGCCTGCGGGATGACGCCGGCGTACCGGCCCCCGTCGCGCACCGCGGCCAAGGCCGGCTCACCGAGGACGGCGGCGTCCAGCACCGCGTCGAACTCCCCGTCCGGGACCGCGCCGCCGACGAAACGCCCGGCCCCCAGGGACCGCACGAACGCCTCGTCCCCCTCCCGGGCCAGCCCGGCCACCGGTATCCCCCGGTGCGCGGCCAGCTGGACCGCGTATCCGCCGACCGCGCCCGCCGCACCCGTCACCAGCAGCGACCGGTCCGGCGTCAGCTCCAGCAGATCCAGGGCCTGCAGGGCGGTTAGCGCGTTCAGGGGCAGGGTCGCCGCGTGGACCGTGTCCACCGAGGCGGGTGCCAGGGCCACGGCGTCCGTGTCCACGACGACGTACTCGGCATGAGTGCCCAGCGGCTTGACCATGCCGTAGTCGAGCGCCACCACCGCGTCCCCGACGCTCCACGCACTGGCCACGCCCACCGCGTCCACCGTCCCGGCGACGTCCCAGCCGAGCCCGATCCGCTTGCCCGCACCCCCGAAGACACCGGCCCGCACCCCCGCGTCCACGGGATTCAGCGAGGCCGCCGCGACCTTGATCCGGATCTGACGCGCACCCGGCTCCGGCATCCCGGCCTCCACGACCTCCACGGTCTCCGGCCCACCGAACGAGTTCACCACAACAGCACGCACAGCGACGCTCCTTGGATTGTCGGTATCCGGGACGTCCTCCCGGCCCGCACAACCCTAGGAAGAGCTACTATCCACAGGTAAGTAGTTACCTGTGAGTGCGTACGTACCCCGGAGGTGAGCCATGGCCACGATGACGGCGGCCCAGCGGCGCGAGCAGGCCCGCATCGAGTACGACGCCTTCCTCAAGAGCTGCCCCACCAACCAGCTCCTGGACCGCATCAGCGACAAGTGGGTCAGCCTCGTCGTGTCCGCCCTCGCCCCTGGCCCCCTGCGCTACAGCGATCTCGGCCGCAAGATCGCCGGTGTCAGCCCCAAGATGCTCACCCAGACCCTGCGCTCCCTCGAACGCGACGGGCTCCTCACCCGCACCGTCACCCCGTCCGTCCCGGTCCGCGTCGACTACGAACTCACGCCCCTGGGCCACAACCTGGCCCTGCTCCTGACCGCCGTGAAGGACTGGGCGGAGAACCACTTCGACGAGGTCAGGGACGCCCGCGAACGCTACGACGCCGAGCCGCAGGGCGACTGACACCGGCGGCACGACCAGGGCGCGGCGGACGTGCGAAGCTGACCGCCATGTCCGTACTCCGCTCCGCCGCCCTCTTCGTCCTCGCCGCCCTGCTGGAGATCGGCGGCGCGTGGCTGGTCTGGCAGGGCGTGCGCGAGCACAAGGGCTGGCTCTGGGCGGCCGGCGGCGTCCTCGCCCTCGGCGCCTACGGCTTCGTCGCGACGTTCCAGCCCGACGCCCACTTCGGCCGCGTCCTCGCCGCGTACGGCGGGATCTTCGTCGCCGGTTCGATCCTGTGGGGCGTGGTCGCGGACGGCTACCGCCCGGACCGCTGGGACGTCACGGGCGCGCTGGTCTGCCTCGCGGGCATGGCCGTCATCATGTACGCCCCACGAGGAAACTGACCCGGCCCCTCGCGCGGCTCAGAACGGCTCGTCGGGCGGGAGCAGCCCCAACTGCCCGAGGAAGTCCATCTCGTCGAAGTACAGCCGGTAGTCGACGATCCGCCCGTCCTTCACGGTGGCGATGTCCACCCCGCGGATCCGGATCTCCTTCTGCGTCGGCGGCAGCGTCTCCCCGTTGGGCAGCTCCAGCGGCCCGGTGTTCCGCCCGCGGTAGATGCCCTCGTCGATCGCCGTGTCACCGGCCTCGTAGGAGTGCAGCGCCTCGAACGTCGCCCCGGGGACGGCCTCGGTCATCGTCCGCCAGTACGCGACGATCGCGTCGCGTCCGCGCAGCTCGCCCTCGTCGGGAGTGAAGGCCACCGCGTCCTCGGCGTAGAGCTCACCCACGACCCTCAGATCGGTGTGCGCGGTGACCGCGTCCGTGAGCCGGTCCATGATCTCGCGTGCCTCACCCATGACCCACCTCCGGGAGAACAGGGGACCACCCGGCCTCATTCTCCCACCGCGGGGCCTGCCTATCCTGGCCGGAAGCGTCTGCGCACCGTCCGCGCCGCACACCCACGCCCGAGGAGCTCCCATGGCCACCGCCGCCCCGTCCGCAGCCTCCCGCATCGCCGTCGTCACGGGTGCGAGCAGCGGAATCGGCGCCGCCACGGCCCGGCAACTCGCCGCGGCGGGCTACCGCGTCGTCCTCACCGCGCGCCGCAAGGACCGCATCGAGGCCCTGGCCGAGGAGATCAACACGGCGGGCCACCAGGCCACGGCCTACGCCCTCGACGTCACGGACCGCGCGGCGGTCGACGAGTTCGCCACGGCGTTCAAGACGATCGGCGTGCTGGTCAACAACGCGGGCGGCGCGCTCGGCGCCGACCCGGTCGCGACCGGCGACCCGGCCGATTGGCGGCAGATGTACGAGACGAACGTCATCGGCACCCTCAACCTCACCCAGGCCCTGCTGCCCAAGCTGATCGCGAGCGGCGACGGCACGGTCGTGGTCGTCTCCTCCACCGCCGGCCACGGCACCTACGAGGGCGGCGGTGGCTACGTCGCCGCCAAGCACGGCTCCCACGTCCTCGCCGAGACCCTGCGCCTGGAGATCGTCGGTCAGCCGGTCCGCGTCATCGAGATCGCCCCCGGCATGGTCAGGACGGACGAGTTCGCCCTGACCCGCTTCGGCGGCGACGAGGAGAAGGCGGCCAAGGTCTACCAGGGCGTCGCCGAACCCCTCACGGCCGACGACGTGGCCGACACGATCACGTGGGCGGTCACCCGCCCCGCCCACGTCAACGTCGACCTCCTGGTCCTGCGCCCCCGCGCCCAGGCGTCGAACACGAAGGTGCACCGGGAGCTGTAGAGCCTGCCGGTCAGCCCTTCACGCAGACGACCTGCTTGATGCGCGCCACGACCTCCACCAGGTCCCGCTGCTGGTCGATGACCTGCTCGATCGGCTTGTAGGCGCCGGGGATCTCGTCGACGACACCGGAGTCCTTGCGGCACTCCACACCCTGGGTCTGCTGCTCCAGATCCTGCGTGGTGAACCGGCGCTTGGCCGCGTTGCGGCTCATGCGCCGGCCCGCGCCGTGCGAGGCCGAGTTGAAGGACCTGGCGTTGCCGAGACCCTTCACGATGTACGAACCCGTGCCCATGGAGCCCGGGATGATCCCGTACTCGCCGGAACCGGCCCGGATCGCGCCCTTACGGGTCACGAGCAGGTCCATCCCGTCGTAGCGCTCCTCGGCCACGTAGTTGTGGTGCGCGCTGATCTCCGGCTCGAAGGTGGGCTTGGCCTTCTTGAACTCCTTGCGGATCACGTCCTTCAGGAGCGCCATCATGATCGAGCGGTTGTGCTTCGCGTACTCCTGCGCCCAGAACAGGTCGTTGCGGTACGCCGCCATCTGCGGGGTGTCCGCGACGAAGACGGCGAGGTCCCGGTCGACCAGACCCTGGTTGTGCGGGAGGTTCTGGGCCACGCCGATGTGATGCTCGGCCAGTTCCTTGCCGATGTTCCGGGAACCGGAATGCAGCATCAACCAGACAGATCCGGTCGTATCCGTGCACACTTCGACAAAATGATTGCCGCCGCCGAGCGTTCCCATCTGCTTGGTGGCACGTTCCTGACGGAACTTGACCGCTTCCGCCACCCCGCCGAACCGCGACCAGAAGTCGTCCCACCCGGCGGTGGCCAGCCCGTGGAAGCGCCCCGGATCCACCGGGTCGTCATGCATCCCCCGGCCCACCGGAATCGACTGCTCGATCTTCGACCGCAGCCGGGACAGATCGCCGGGCAGGTCATTCGCCGTCAGGGACGTCTTCACCGCCGACATTCCGCAGCCGATGTCCACACCCACCGCCGCCGGGCACACCGCACCCCGCATCGCGATGACCGAGCCGACCGTCGCGCCCTTGCCGTAGTGCACGTCGGGCATGACCGCGAGGCCCTTGATCCACGGCAGGGTGGCGACGTTCCGGAGCTGCTGGAGCGCGCCCTCCTCGACCGAGGCCGGGTCGGCCCACATCCGGATCGGCACCTTCGCGCCCGGTATCTCTACGTACGACATAACGCCCTCAATCCCCCGTAAACGAACAGAAGTCTTCAACAGCAAATACCGGAGCCAAGGTCGACGAAAAGGAAATCGGACCGGCGTCCACGGCAGTGCGTGCGATACACATTGTGTCCATCGCCCGCTGTACGGCGGCAAGCCAATATCCGTGTCGAGAGGAGCCACCACGTGCGACGGAAGGCGTGGGTACCCGGGATCGCCGCGCTCCTCACGGCGGTACTGGCCGGCTGCACCGGCGGCTCGGCCGACGGCGGCCCGAAGGACGACTCCAACCCCGGCGACACCGGCACGGCATCGCCCGCCGCCGAGCCCGGCCGCTACCGCACCCTGCCCGACCCCTGCGCCGAGGTCAGCGAGGGCACGCTCGGCGAACTCCTCCCGGGCATCCGGCAGATCAGCGACGAGGAGCAGCGCGACAAGGCCTACGAGGGCGAGCCGACGACCACCTTCGACACCGACCGCAAGGTCGGCTGCCGCTGGAAGGTGGACTCCTCGACGGCCACCGACCATCTGCTGATCGACTTCGAGCGGGTCGTCTCGTACGACAACGCCGTCAGCGACGACAGCCAGGCGGAGCAGCTCTTCGCGGAGCGGGAGGCCTCGGCCCACCTGCCCGAGCCGACCGCCACGGAGACGGCCGCTTCCGGCAGTACCCCGGCGGGCGGTGCGGCCGCGTCAGCGAGCGGCTCCCCGGCCCCCTCCGGCTCGTCCTCACCCTCGGCGCCCCCCTCCGCGGCGCCGACCGATCTGCAGCCCCGGGTCCTGGAGGACCTCGGCGACGAGGCCTTCCTCGACGACGGGCTGAACAGTTCCGGTTCGACGGCCAAGCAGCGGACCGTGACTGTGGCGTTCCGCACGTCCAACGTCATCGTGACCATCGAGTACGCGGAGCAGCCGGCGACCGTCGGTGTCGTCCCGGACAGCAAGGAAATGCAGGACAGGGCGCAGAAACTGGCTTCCCAGCTGGCGGATTCGCTGGGTGACTGAGGGTCCTTCACGGCCCCTTCACGCTCACCCGCGAAGCACCCGAAGGAAGAACACACCGCTGCCTCACCGCGTACGGTGACCACTCGGACCCGTTCCGACCGCAGGGAATCACGAGCGTCATGAGTGAAGGAACCATGCAGCGACGAGTAGAGCGAGACCAGCGAGCGAAGCGCCTCAACCGCGTCCTTGTCTGCGCGGCCGCCGTCCCCGTGATGCTGGTCGCCGCCGGCTGCTCCTCGGACTCCGGCTCCGGCGACAGCACGGACAAGGCCGCCAAGGCCGGGGCATCGGCGTCGGCGTCCTCGAGCCCCTCACCGACCGTGCAGGCGGCGGCGTACGACAAGCTTCCGGAGCCGTGCAAGGCGCTCTCGAAGAAGACGCTGAAGGACCTCGTACCGAAGGGCAAGTCCGGCAAGGAGGGCAAGTCGGACGACATCTCGACGCGTGCCAGCTGCTCCTGGGACAGCCTCGACAACAACGGCGTGAAGGGCTCGCAGTTCCGCTGGCTGAACGTGTCGATGCTGCGCTTCGAGTCGGACGTCGCCCGCGGCCCGGCCGACAAGCTGGCCCAGGAGTACTACGAGAAGCAGGTCCAGGAGGCCCAGGCCGCCGAGGGCGCGAAGGGCGTCAAGTCGGAGCCGGTGGCCGGTACGGGCGACCAGGCGACGGCCGTGCACTACGACCTGAAGAAGAAGGAAGGCACCTTCAAGCAGCAGACGATCGTGGCGCGCGTGGAGAACGTCGTGGTCACGCTCGACTACAACGGTGCCGGTCTGGCCGGCGACAAGACGCCGGACGAGGGCGATCTGCTGAAGGACGCGAAGAAGGCCGTCAAGGAGGCCGTGGAGGCGGTGTCGACCGCGAACGGCAAGGGCGGCGGCACGGCGGACAGCGCCCCGTCCGGAGCCGCGTCCGAGTCGTCGAAGCCGTCGAAGTCGCCCTCGAAGTCGGCGTCCGAGGAGGCCTCGGACGACTCCTCGAAGGACGCCTCGGCCTCGCCGTCCAAGAAGCCCGCGTCGAAGAGCTGAGCAGTTCCGACAGGAACCGGCCACCCGTTCCCCGTACACATGTGCCACCCTGTTGCGCGCAACAACACGCAAGGGGAGGGGATTACGGGTGGCCGCGCCACTGCAGCTGACTCGGATGCACCGCGTTCTCATCGGCGTGGTCGTGGCCGGCGCCGTGATCATCGCCGGTATCGGCTTCGCCGGTTCGTACGCGGCGGTCCGCGAGTTGGCCCTCAAGAAGGGCTTCGGGAACTTCTCCTACGTCTTCCCGATCGGCATCGACGCGGGCATCTGCGTCCTGCTGGCCCTGGATCTGCTCCTCACCTGGATCAGGATCCCGTTCCCCCTGCTGCGTCAGACGGCGTGGCTGCTGACGGCGGCGACGATCGCCTTCAACGGCGCGGCCGCGTGGCCGGATCCGCTCGGTGTGGGCATGCACGCGGTGATCCCGATCCTGTTCGTGGTCTCGGTCGAGGCGGCCCGGCACGCGATCGGCCGGATCGCCGACATCACGGCCGACAAGCACATGGAGGGCGTCCGCCTCACCCGCTGGCTCCTCTCCCCGGTCCCCACGTTCCTCCTGTGGCGCCGCATGAAGCTCTGGGAGCTCCGCTCCTACGAGCAGGTCATCAAGCTGGAGCAGGAGCGGCTCGTCTACCAGGCGCGGCTGCGGTCGCGGTTCGGGCGGGCGTGGCGCAGGAAGGCGCCGGTGGAGTCGCTGATGCCGCTGCGGCTGGCGAAGTACGGGGTGCCGCTGGCGGAGACGGCCCCGGCGGGCCTCGCGGCGGCGGGGATAGAGCCGGCGCTGATACCGCCGGCCCCGCAGCAGGCTCTGGGCGCGGCGGAACCGAAGACGCTCGCGGCGGACGCCGCCCTCGCCGCGGCCGGTCGTGCGGCCGGGGCGGCCGAGGCGGGCGCGGCGGCACCCCGCGGCGGACGGCGTCCGGAGCTCGACAGCACCTCCCCCGCACAGCAGCCCGATCCCGAACCCGAACCCGACCAGAGCCCCTGGTTCAACACCCCCCGCGATGTCGAGTACCAGGGCGGCTACGACCCGGCCTTCGACCCCGACCAGTACGCCCAGTGGATCGCCGAGCCCCCGCAGGCCGCCGCGCAGCACTTCGACCAGTCGCAGGAGGTCCTCTCCCCGGAGGACACCGGCAGCTTCCCCATCCCGGTGGGCCCGAACCGCACGCGGGAGCTGGGCGACGGCGGCGGCACACCTCCCACCCCGCAGCCGGACGAGGAGGCGTACTACCAGATCTTCCGCGAGTCGATAAAGAGCGGGAACGGAGCGCCCACCCCGCGCGGGTTCATCGCCGACGTCGAGGCGACGTACGGCGTCACCCTGGAAGAGGCCGAGTCCAAGCGCATGGTGAACCGTTTCTCCAACCGCCTCAACGCGGAACTGACGGACGAGCACATCGCCTGACCCGCACCCGCACACGGAAAAGGGGCCCTCACCCGAGGGCCCCTTTTCGTCGTCACGGCGACGACTTCCCTACGCGGCGAGCAGCGCCCGCACCCGGTCCTGCCCGACCGCCAGCAGCAGCGTGGGCAGCCGCGGCCCGGTGTCACGGCCCACCAGCAGGTGGTAGAGCAGCGCGAAGAAGGACCGCTGGGCGGTCTTGATCTCCGGCGGCAGCTCCTTCGGCGTGGCGTCGGCGGAGAACCCGGCCTGCACCTTCGGCACGCCGTACACCAGGTGCGTCAACCCGTCGAGCGACCAGTGATCGGCCAGCCCGTCGAGCAGCAGCCGCAGCGACTCGCGGCCCTGCTCGTCGAGCGACTTCAGCAGCTCGGCGTCCGGCTCGTCGCGCACGATCGTCCGCTGGTCGGCCGGGACGTGCGTGTTGATCCAGGCCTCGGCCTTGTCGTAGCGCGGGCGCGCCTCGTCGAGCGAGGTCAGCGGCTGCTCGGGGTCGAGCTCGCTGAGGATGCGCAACGCCTGGTCCTCGTGCCCGGCGGTGATGTCCGCGACGGACGCCAGCGTCCGGTACGGCAGCGGCCGGGACGTCCGGGGCAGCTCACCGGCGGCCGTGCGCACCGCACGGGAGTGCGCGGCGACGTCGGCCGGCAGGGCGCTGCCGTCGGCGACCTTGGCGTCGAGCCGGTCCCACTCGTCGTAGAGCCGCTGGATCTCCTGGTCGAAGGCGACCTTGAAGGACTGGTTGGGCCTGCGGCGCGCGTACAGCCAGCGCAGCAGCTGCGGTTCCATGATCTGCAGGGCGTCGGCCGGGGTGGGCACACCGCCCTTCGAGGACGACATCTTCGCCATGCCGGAGATGCCGACGAACGCGTACATCGGCCCGATCGGCTGCTTCCCGCCGAAGATGCCGACGATCTGCCCGCCGACCTGGAACGACGACCCCGGGGAGGAGTGGTCGACGCCGGAGGGCTCGAAGATCACGCCCTCGTACGCCCACCGCATCGGCCAGTCGACCTTCCAGACCAGCTTGCCGCGGTTGAACTCGTTCAGCCGGACCGTCTCGGAGAAGCCGCACGCCGTGCAGGCGTAGGTCAGCTCGGTGGAGTCGTCGTCGTAGGACGTGACGGTGGTGAGGTCCTTCTCGCAGTTGCCGCAGTACGGCTTGTACGGGAAGTACCCGGCGGCGGTGGAGCTGCCGTCGTCCTCGCCGGCCGCGCCGGAGCCCTCGGCGGCCTCCAGCTCGGCCTCGTCGACCGGCTTCTGCCCCTGCTGCTTCTTCGCCGGGGCCTTCTTCGTGCGGTACTGGTCGAGGATCGCGTCGATGTCGCCGCGGTGCCTGATGGCGTGCAGGATCTGCTCGCGGTACACGCCGGAGGTGTACTGCTCGGTCTGACTGATGCCGTCGAACTCCACGCCCAGCTCGGCCAGCGACTCGATCATCGCGGCCTTGAAGTGCTCGGCCCAGTTCGGGTGCGAGGAACCCTTCGGCGCCGGGACGGACGTCAGCGGCTTGCCGATGTGCTCCTCCCAGGCCTTCTTGTCGACACCGGCGATGCCCTCGGGCACCTTGCGGTAGCGGTCGTAGTCGTCCCAGGAGATCAGGTGCCGCACCTGGTGGCCGCGGCGGCGGATCTCGTCGGCGACGAGGTGCGGGGTCATGACCTCGCGCAGATTGCCGAGGTGGATGGGGCCGGACGGCGAGAGCCCGGACGCGACAACGACGGGTTTGCCCGGGGCCCGGCGCTCCGACTCCTCGATGACCTCATCCGCGAAACGGGAGACCCAGTCGGTGGTCTCGGTGCTCTGAGCCACGATCGGCACGTCCTTCTTTCTGCATCGGGCAGCCGGTACGGTCGCACGGCTGACCGCATCATTGTCCCAGACCGCCTCGCGCCCGGAAAAACGGCTTTACCCCCATGGGATACTGGCCGGGTCCATCGATTTTCCTAGGAGAACGGCACCCTCGCCCATGGCCTCGGTCACGTCCCTCAGCGACTCCGTCCACCAGCGCCTCGCGGCGGCCCTGTCGGCGGCTCTGCCGCAGGCCGGCTCCGCGGACCCGCTGCTGCGACGAAGCGACCGGGCCGACTTCCAGGCCAACGGGATCCTGGCCCTCGCCAAGAAGGAGAAGGCCAACCCGCGCGAGCTGGCCACCCAGGTCGTCTCCCGGGTCGAGTCGGGCGAGCTGATCAAGGACGTCGAGGTCTCCGGCCCCGGCTTCCTGAACGTCACGATCACCGACCGCGCGATCACGGAGAACCTCGCCGCGCGGCACGCGGACGGCGAGCGTCTCGGCGTGCCGCTGAAGGAGAACGCGGGCATCACGGTCGTCGACTACGCCCAGCCGAACGTGGCGAAGGAGATGCACGTCGGTCACCTGCGGTCGGCGGTCATCGGCGACGCCCTGCGCGGCATGCTCGACTTCACCGGCGAGAAGACGATCGGCCGGCACCACATCGGCGACTGGGGCACCCAGTTCGGCATGCTCATCCAGTACCTGTTCGAGCACCCCGGCGAGCTGGCCCCCGCGGCCGACGTCGACGGCGAGCAGGCGATGAGCAACCTGAACCGGGTGTACAAGGCGTCGCGTGCGCTCTTCGACGCGGACGAGGAGTTCAAGGAGCGGGCCCGCAAGCGGGTCGTCGCCCTGCAGTCCGGTGACAAGGAGACGCTCGAGCTGTGGCAGCAGTTCGTGGACGAGTCGAAGGTCTACTTCTACTCCGTCTTCGAGAAGCTCGACATGCAGATCCGCGACGAGGAGATCGTCGGCGAGTCCGCCTACAACGAGGGCATGCCCGAGACCGCCCGCCTCCTGGAGGAGATGGGTGTCGCGGTGCGCTCCGAGGGCGCGCTCGTGGTGTTCTTCGACGAGATCCGCGGCAAGGACGACCAGCCTGTCCCGCTGATCGTGCAGAAGGCGGACGGCGGCTTCGGCTACGCGGCCTCCGACCTGACGGCGATCCGCAACCGCGTCTTCGACCTGCGGGCGACGACGTTGCTGTACGTCGTGGACGTACGCCAGTCGCTCCACTTCAAGATGGTCTTCGAGACGGCCCGCCGGGCCGGCTGGCTGGGCGAGCACATCACCGCGCACAACATGGGCTACGGCACGGTGCTCGGCGCGGACGGCAAGCCGTTCAAGACGCGTGAGGGCGAGACCGTACGGCTGGAGGATCTGCTGGACGAGGCGGTGCAGCGGGCCGCCGAGGTCGTACGGGAGAAGGCACAGGACCTCACCGAGGACGAGATCCAGGAGCGGGCCGCGCAGGTCGGCATCGGTGCCGTGAAGTACGCGGACCTGTCGACGTCGCCGAACCGGGACTACAAGTTCGACCTGGACCAGATGGTGTCGCTGAACGGCGACACGTCCGTCTACCTCCAGTACGCGTACGCCCGGATCCAGTCGATCCTGCGCAAGGCCGGCGAGACGAAGCCGGTCGCGCGCCCGGAGCTCGAACTCACCCCGGCGGAGCGGGCGCTCGGGCTGCACCTGGACACGTTCGGCGACACGGTCTTCGAAGCCGCCGCGGAGTACGCACCGCACAAGCTGGCGGCGTATCTGTACCAGCTGGCGTCGCTGTACACGACGTTCTACGACAAGTGCCCGGTCCTCAAGGCCGAGACGCCCGAGCAGATCGAGAACCGCCTGTTCCTGTGCGACATCACGGCCCGCACGCTCCACCAGGGCATGAACCTGCTGGGCATCCGGACCCCCGAGCGCCTCTGAGCCGGGGCTCCGGCCGACAGCCCCGAGGGCGGCACTCCTCTGAGGAGTGCCGCTTTCGGGCGTTGCGGAACCACTGCTCCGACGGTCGCCGGGCCGGTCGGGATGTCGGTGGCCGGCTCTACAGTCACCACCATGGCGACTCTTCCCAACCCCCTGCCGACCCTGGCGGCAGACCCGAGCGGCGGCTCGCTCGGCCTTCGGCTCCCCGCTGGGACGCTCCTCGACACCACCGATAAGGGCCCCTGGCACGAGCCGCTGCTGTGGTGCGCGGACGGACGGGCTCTTCCGGGCGGCTGGGCGGCACTGGAGCCGGCCCGCCGGGCGGGACTGCTGCCCCTCGTGCTGGAGACGGGCGACGGCCATGGCGGGCCGGACCGATGGGAGTTGATGCCCGGCGAGGTGTCCTACCCCGGGGACCACGACGCTGAGGAGGTGCTCGCCGAGTACTGGGAGGAGTACGCCGCGCGGGGAGAGGCATGGCCCGGACCGGCCGGGCCTCTCGACCGGGGCCGGGACCCGGACGCCCTGGCCGCCGACGTCGCGGACGCCCTGCTCGGCGACGGCGGCCCGTTCAAAGAGCCCCGCCTCGCCCTGGTCCCGGCCCGCCGCAGCGCGGACCTCCCGACGGCGATCGGGTGGACGGGGCCGGTGAACCACGAGGGCGACACGGCCCGGCTCAGCGCGGTGCTCCGCTCCTGGGAGGACCGCTTCGGCATACGCGTCGTGGCCCTCGGCTTCGATCACCTGCTGGTGTCCGTGGCGAGCCCGCCCACCACCCCGGCCGCCGCGCAGGCCGTCGCCGCCGAGCACTTCGCGTTCTGCCCCGACAACATCCACCAGGGCACGGACCCGAGCCTCACGGCCTATGCCGATCAGCAGGTCCTCAACCAGCGGACGTGGCACTTCTGGTGGGACTGAGCCCCTCCCCCAGCCGGCGCAGCCCCTCCCCGATCTCCTCGGGCGTCTGCGTCACGAAGCACAGCCGCAGGGTCGTCCGGTCGGGCGTGCCGGCGTAGAAGGGTGCGCCGGGGACGTAGGCCACGTTCTGCCGGACCACCTGCGGCAGCAGCGCCGTCGTGTCGTACGGCTCCGGTAGCCGGGCCCAGAGGAACATGCCGCCCTCGGGCCGGTTCCAGACCGACCCCGAGGGCAGCGCCCCGGCGAGCCCGGAGAGCATCGCGTCGCGGCGTTCGCGGTACACGCCGGCGACGCGGGCGACATGGGCGTCGAGGTCGTTGTCGGCGAGGTAGCGGGCCGCGGCGAGCTGGTTGACGGTCGGGGTGTGCAGGTCGGCGGCCTGCTTGGCGACGGCACAGGCCCGCCTCAGCTCCCCGGGCGCCCGCAGCCAGCCCAGCCGCAGCCCCGGTGCCATGACCTTGGAGAAGCTGCCGAGCAGCACGGTCCGGTCCTCGGCGCCCGGGTGGGCGGCGATCCACGGCACGCGCTCACCGTCGTAGCGCAGCTCGCCGTAGGGGTCGTCCTCGACGATCCACAGGCCGCGCCGGGCGGCGACTCCGGCCACGGCTGCGCGGCGTTCGGCGGGCAGGGTCCGCCCGGTCGGGTTCTGGAAGGTGGGCACGGTGTAGAGCAGCTTGGGCCGCTCCCGCACGACGAGTTCCTCCAGGGCCCCGGGGTCGACGCCGTGTTCGTCGCCGGGCACGGCCACGATGCGCGCCCCGGCGAACCCGAAGGCCTGAAGTGCCGCCAGATAGCAGGGGTTCTCGACGAGGACGGTGTCGCCGGGTTCGAGGAGCGCGGTGGCCAGGAGCGAAAGCGCCTGCTGGGAACCGGTGGTGACGAGCAGGTCGTCGGGGCCGGTCGGCAGACCGCGCGCGGTGGTCCGGGCGGCGAGCGCGTCCCGCAGCGCGGGTTCGCCCTCGGTGGTGGAGTACTGCAGCGCCCGCGCGGGCGCCCCGGCGAGCACGGCCTCGTACGCGGCGGCGATGCCCTGGGCGTCGAACAGTTCCGGCGCCGGGAGCCCGCCCGCGAAGTTGATCACGTCGGGGCGGGCGGTGACGGCGAGGATGTCGCGTACGGGAGAGCCGCCGACGGCCCGCGCCCGCGCGGCCAGGGGCGGCACGGGAGAGTGGGTGGGCAGGGGCTCGGCGACGGTCATGACACGACTCCTTCGGCTGCGGTGACGCCTGGTGCCCCGCAGCCTAGAGAGGTACGTGCCGTCTACAAGCAGGTTTCCGGGATCCGGACGCCGGGCGCGCACGGACGCGGCCCCGGAACCCCCGGCTCACCCCTTCGCGCCGATCGCCGCGTACACGTTGATGTCCGCGTCCGTGACGTCGTTGATGTCGCGGTACCGCACCTTGTCGATCTCCTCCAGCCCCGCGAGGAAGGACTCCTCCGGCTGCTCGGGGACGGGGGCGGCGTGGTCGGGCCGCCAGCGGTGTGCGGGGACGACCCCCGGGTCGGCGATCTCCAACTGGTTCTCGGTGAAGAACCGCTCGATGTCGGCCCGGGAACGCAGCACGAAAGTGAAGCCGCGCTCGGTGTAGGTGCGTTGGACCGCGCGGATGTTCTCGGGGTTGAGATCGTCGGTGAGGTGGCTCAGGACCAGCCGGCTGCCGACGGGCAGTTCGTCGAGCAGCCCGCTCACCAGCGGATAGGCCTCCTCGTCGGCGACGAAGTGCAGGATCGCGACCAGGCAGAGCGCGACCGGCTGGTCGAAGTCCAGGGTCTTGGCGGCCTGTTCGAGGATGCGGGCCGGGTCGCGGAGGTCGGCGTCGATGTAGTCCGTGCGCCCCTCGGGGCCGCTGGTCAGCAGGGCGCGGGCGTGTGCGAGCACCACGGGGTCGTTGTCGACGTACACGACCCGCGACTCGGGTGTGATGCGCTGCGCGATCTGGTGCACGTTCTCGGCGGTGGGCAGCCCGGTCCCGATGTCGAGGAACTGCCGGATGCCGTCCTGTTCCACGAGCGTGGTCACCGCGCGCCGGAGGAAGTCACGGTTGTGCCGGACGTCGAGGTACCCGCGCGGGTTGGCGGCCAGCGCGGCGGCGGCCGCGTCCCGGTCGGCGGGGTAGTGGTCCTTGCCGCCGAGGAAGACGTCGTAGACCCGGGCCGGGTGCGCCTTGCTGCTGTTGATCCTCCTCTGCAGCTCGGCGGGATCCTGGCTGAGGGCGTCACCGGACATGGACGTCTCCCTGAAGAGTGTGTAGTTCAACCAACAACTACTACGACGGTCAACAACCTAACGGTTCAACTGATTTGATGGTGCCCGTGCAAAACGACATCCGAGCGACGACGACCCTCTGGCGCCCCACCGGCCCCAAGGAGCTGGACCTGGTCCGGGACCTCGACTGGCGCGCCTGGCCGCCCCGGCTTCCCGAGCAGCCGATCTTCTACCCGGTCCTCGACGAGGACTACGCCATCAAGATCGCCCGCGACTGGAACGTGAAGCACGACGGGGCCGGCTTCGTCACCCGGTTCGAGGTCGACACCGAGTTCCTGACCCGCTACCCGGTCCGGCAGGCCGGCGGCCGCACCATCCTGGAGCTGTGGGTCCCGGCCGAGGAACTCGACGAGTTCAACGCCCACATCGTCGGAAAGATCGAGCTGGTCCACGAGTTCCACTGAGCCGTCCCGCGGCACTACTGCGTGGTCCCCTCCTCGACCCACTCCTCGCCGCCCAGCGGGAACTCGTAGGCCGGACGCCCGTTGTTGCCGCTCGTACGGAAGGGCCGGCCGTGGTCGTCCACGGTCAGCGTGCCCGTCCGGCCCCCGCTGGACCAGCGCAGCTCCAGGTACCAACTGACGTCGTACGCGGAGGCGTCGGCCCGGATGTAGTACATCTCGGGGTCGCTCTCACTCACCTTGAAGGGGAAGTCCGCGTGCCCCGCGTCCGGCACCACCCCGGGGCGCGCGGCGTCGAGGGCGACCGTGAAGAACCTGGTCGGCACGCCACCGCCGCAGCCGACGCCCGGATACCCCATGGCGTAGTCGTTCCAGGCGAGCGGCGCCCGCTTGCCGGCCGTCCGGACCGTCAGCCCCTTGACGACCACGGTCTCCTTGCCTTTCCCCTGCACGGTCAGCTTCAGCAACTGCTCCCCCGACGGCACGGCTCCCATCGCCGCCACCCAGCCCGGCGCGCCCTGCTCCATCGGCGGCGGTCGGACCTGCCCCGGCGGCAGATTCACCAGATAGCGCTGGGAGCAGGGGCTCTCCCATGCGTGCGGCTCGGTGGTCACGGTGAGAGGAACGGCGGCGGGGGCGGCATCACGGCCCGGGCGCTCGGCCCTTGCGGTGGCGGAGGCCGAGGGGGGAGGCGCCGAGGCACTCGCCTTCTCCTCCTTCTCCCTGTCCTTGCCCTTGCCCTTGCCCTTGCCCACGCTTTCGTCCTCGCTGCCCTTGGAGGACGAACCGGCCGAGGGCGACACGGAGGCCGTCGTGCCCGCCCTCTCCGGCGCACCGGCACCGCCGGAGGCCACCGCCGCTCCGGGCCGTCTCCGCCCCTCGTCGTCGGCCCCGCCCTGGGGAACGGCCACGGCCAGGCCGACCCCGCCGAGGACCACGGCCGCGGCGACCCCGGCGAGGACCGCCCGGCGACGGCTCCGGCCCGCGGGCGGCTGTTCCGGCACGGGAACCTCGGCGTCCGGGGACTGCTCGCGCGCGGGAACCTCGGCGTCCGCGGGCCCGGCCGGCGCAGGAACGGCGGCATCCGCGGGCCCGGCCGGCGCAGGAACGGCGGCATCCGCGGGCCCGGCCGCGCCCGGCGCCGGAACGTCGACCGCCCCCGCGGCAGAGATCACCTCCGCAGCGCTGCTCCCCGCCCCAACACTCCCGGCAGAAGCGCTCCCCGAACCACCGCTCCGCGTACCACCGCTCCGCGTACCGCCGCTCCCCTTGCGCGCCCGCCCCGCGTCCGCCAGCACCCAGCGCCGGTGCAGCTCGACGAGTTCCGTCGGCGACGCCTTGCACAGCCGGGCGAGCCGCTCCACCGGCGCGTAATCGGTCGGCACGGCATCCCCGTTGCAGTACCGGTGCAGCGTCGACGTACTGATGTGGAGCCGCTTGGCGAGCACCCCGTAGCTCAGCCCCGAGCGCTCCTTCAACTCCCCCAACAGCGCGGCGAATTCCCCCGCCGTCGTGCCTTCCGACACTGCCCCTCCATGCCCCGTGTCCCGTTCCCCCGTTCCAGGGAATGACTGTTCTCCCTGGTCAGAGCATGTGCGGGCGTTCCAACATCCCTGATCTCCCGCCTGGTCTGGCGGCCGGGACGGATCACCGCACAAGCTCTGGTCATCCAAGCACGCCGCTCCCGGCCCACCGGCAGCGCGACCCACCCGGGCCCGCTTACCCACCGTCTTTGTCCGAAAGGAAACGCAAGCATGCGCAAGTACCGCGCCCTTCCCGTCGCCCTCCTGGCCGCCCTCGCCCTGACGGCATGCCAGGACGGCACCGGCACGAAGGACGAGGGAGCCGCCCACCCCGAGCCGGCCTGGGCGACCGTCCCGGCCCAGCAGGTCACGAAGGCCACCAAGGCCACGCAGGGCGTGAAGGACGTGAAGGACGTGACGCCGGCGAAGGACACCACCGCTGCCCGTGTCTCCTGCAACGGCTCCAACACCACCGTCACCGCCCAGCCGGTCCGCCGCCCCGTCAACCACATGCTGCTCACGGTGAAGAACACCGGCTCGAAGACGTGCGACCTGACGTACTACCCGATGCTGCGCTTCGACGAGATGCAGTGGGCGCCGCGGCCGATCGAGGACTC
Source organism: Streptomyces sp. NPDC126510 (assembly GCF_040302345.1). NCBI lineage: Bacteria > Bacillati > Actinomycetota > Actinomycetes > Kitasatosporales > Streptomycetaceae > Streptomyces > Streptomyces sp. NPDC126510. The sequence continues at coordinate 177,499 of NZ_JBEORR010000016.1, forward strand.
CCAGCCGCAGGCGGTGGTGACCCTGGCCCCCGGCGAGTCCGGCTACGCGGGCGTCTCGCTGTCGGCGGCCGACGGCAGCGGCGAGTGGGGCACCACCGGCCGCAAGCTCACGGTCGGCTTCCAGGGCCGCACGCCGAACAGCGACGGCGGCCCCTCGGCGATCCCGGTCCTGCCGGCCAAGGGCGTGTACTACGACAGCACCCTGAAGGTCACCTACTGGCTGCGCGACATGGACGACGCGCTGTCCTACTGAGCCCCGCTCTACCGGTCCTTGAGCTTCTGGGCCACTTCGGTGGCCCAGTAGGTGAGGATGCTGCGCGCACCGGCCCGCCGGATACCGGTCAGGGCCTCCATGATCGCCCGGTCCCGGTCGATCCAGCCCTTCTCGGCGGCGGCCTCGATCATCGAGTACTCGCCGGAGATCTGGTAGGCGGCGACCGGCACGTCCACCTCGTCCGCGACCCGGGCGAGGATGTCCAGGTAGGGCCCGGCCGGCTTGACCATCACCATGTCGGCGCCCTCCTCCAGGTCGAGGGCGAGCTCGCGCAGCGACTCCCGGATGTTCGCGGGATCCTGCTGGTAGGTCTTGCGGTCCCCCTGCAGGGACGAGCCGACGGCCTCACGGAAGGGCCCGTAGAAGGCGGAGGCGTACTTGACGGTGTAGGCGAGGATCGCGACGTCCTCCCGTCCGATCTGGTCGAGTGCGTCACGGACGACCCCGACCTGCCCGTCCATCATCCCGCTGGGCCCGACGACATGGGCGCCGGCGTCGGCCTGCACCTGGGCCATCTCGGCGTACCGCTCCAGGGTGGCGTCGTTGTCGACCCGTCCCTGCTCGTCGAGCACGCCGCAGTGCCCGTGGTCGGTGGTCTCGTCGAGGCACAGGTCGGACATGACGAGCAGGTCGTCGCCGACTTCGGCGCGCACGTCCCGCAGGGCGACCTGGAGGATCCCGTCCGGGTCGGTGCCCGGCGTCCCGAGCGCGTCCTTCTTCGACTCCTCCGGCACGCCGAACAGCATGATCCCGGAGATCCCCGCCGCGACCGCCTCCGCGGCGGCCTTCTTCAGGCTGTCCCGGGTGTGCTGCACGACCCCCGGCATGGCCGCGATCGGCACGGGCTCGCTGACGCCCTCCCGCACGAAGGCCGGAAGAATGAGATCGGCGGGGTGCAGTCGGGTCTCGGCGACCATCCGACGCATCACGGGGTTGGTCCGCAACCGCCGCGGCCGAGTACCGGGGAAAGATCCGTACGTCGTCATGCCCCCTACGCTACGCCCGCCCCAAACCCCCCGATACCGACGCCCTGTCGGCCCCGAGCGCACTCGCGCACCGACCTCGCCGCGGGCATGCGTGCCGCTAGGGGCGGCACGGGTGGGCGCGGCAGCACCCCGCTCCGCCGGGCTGCGAAACCCCCCGCCTCCAGCCCCCACGCCGAGCACCTCGCAGCCCGCAGCCCCGCGATGCGCCCGACAATCTCCGGGTCCATCCTGAAACAACAAGGACCCCGACGGCCCCCACACCGCCGCCGTCCCTCCGTACGCCCCCACGGAGGACGCGATGACAGCCCACCCCCACACCCCAGACCTCTTCGCCCTCTCGGAGATCAACGGCCCGGTCCTGCGCCCCGGCGCCCCCGCCTACGCCGACGAGGTCACCGGCTTCAACCTGGCCGCCCTCCACACCCCGGACGTCGTCGTAGGAGCCACCGGCCCCGACGACATCGTCACCGCCATGCGCTGGGCGAACGCCACCCACACCCCCGTAGCGGTCCAGGCCACCGGCCACGGCGCCAACTTCCCGATCGAGCACGGCCTGCTGATCAGCACGGCCCGCATGACGGACGTCGACGTGGACCCCACCACCCGCACCGCCACCATCGCCGCGGGCGCCAAGTGGAGCGACGTCATGGCCGCGGCCGCCCCTCACGGTCTGGCGGGCCTGTGCGGCACCTCCACGGACGCGGGCGTCGTCGGCTACACCCTGGGCGGCGGGCTCCCGGTCCTCGGCAGGGCCTACGGCTACGCCGCCGACCTGGTCCGCTCCTTCCAGGTCGTCACCCCGGACGGGCACCTGCGCGAGTCGGATCCCCGGCACGAACCGGAACTCTTCTGGGCACTGCGCGGCGGCAAGGGCAACGTGGGCATCGTGACCTCGCTGGTCACCGAACTGCTGCCGCTGCCCCGCCTCTACGGCGGTGGCCTGTACTGCCACGCCGAGCACACGCAGGCCCTGCTGCGCGCCTGGAAGGACTGGACCCGCACCGTCCCCGACGCGATGTGCAGCATGTTCTCCGTCCTGCGCCTGCCGCCGATCCCCCAGATCCCCGAGCCGCTGCGCGGCGGCTTCTGGGCCCGGGTCGCGATCGCCTGGCCGGGCGACACGGCCGAAGGGGAGGCCCTGATCGCCCCCCTGCGGGACGCCGCACCCGTGGCCGTCGACCTGGTCGAGGAGATGGACCACGCGGCCCTGGACCGCATCCACATGGAACCGCAGGACCCGCTCCCGGCACGGGAGTGCTGCATGCTCCTGCGCGACCTGCCGCCCGAGGCCGTCGACACGTTCCTGGAGCAGGTCGGCCCCGCGGCCGGCGCCGACCACCCGCTGCTGGTCGCCTCACTGCGGCACATGGGCGGCGCGCTGGCCCGCCCGTCGGCCGTCGAGGACGCCGTCTGCGCCCGCGACGCCCGCTACTTCATGGAGTCGGTCGGCATCATGCCCGCCCCACCCGTCGCCGAGGCCGTCGAACAGGCGACGCGCCGCCTCTACAACGCCATGGCCCCGTACGGCACGGGCCGCACCATGGTCAACATCCACGGCACCCCCGGCGACGACCAGGACCGCGCCCGCGCCTGGACCCCGGAGGTCTACGCACGCCTACGCCACGACAAGGCCGTCTACGACCCGGACAACCTGCTGCGCTACGGCCACGCGGTGACACCCGCGTAGCCGCAGCGGCGGCAGTAGCGCAGTCGGCACCGCTCAGGTGGTCGACCGCCGCCGCCTGGCCCCCGGCCGCCGCTCGCTCGGCCGCGTCACCGGGTCCCCGGCCTCCACGGCCGCCATGCGGCGCTTCGCGCCGAAGTCGGCCAGGGCTTCCGCCAGCTTGTGGACGGACGGCTCGGGAGCCATGACGTCCACCCTCAGCCCGTGCTCCTCGGCGGTCTTCGCCGTGGCCGGGCCGATACACGCGATCACCGTGACGTTGTGCGGCTTGCCGGCGATGCCGACCAGGTTCCGCACGGTGGAGGACGACGTGAACAGCACGGCGTCGAAACCGCCGCCCTTGATCGCCTCACGGGTCTCCGCCGGGGGAGGCGAGGCCCGTACGGTCCGGTAGGCCGTGACGTCGTCGACCTCCCAGCCGAGCTCGATCAGCCCGGCCACCAGCGTCTCCGTGGCGATGTCGGCACGCGGCAGGAACACTCTGTCGATCGGGTCGAAGACCGGGTCGTAGGGCGGCCAGTCCTCCAACAGACCCGCGGCCGACTGCTCGCCGCTGGGCACCAGGTCCGGCTTCACACCGAACGCGATCAGCGCGTTCGCCGTCTGCTCGCCCACGGCCGCGACCTTGATGCCCGCGAAGGCACGCGCGTCGAGCCCGTACTCCTCGAACTTCTCCCGCACGGCCTTGACCGCGTTCACCGAGGTGAAGGCGATCCACTCGTAGCGGCCCGTCACGAGGCCCTTGACCGCCCGCTCCATCTGCTGGGGCGTGCGCGGCGGCTCGACGGCGATCGTCGGCACCTCGTGCGGCACGGCCCCGTACGACCGCAGCTGGTCGGAGAGCGACGCCGCCTGCTCCTTCGTACGCGGCACGAGCACCTTCCAGCCGAACAGCGGCTTGGACTCGAACCACGCGAGCTGGTCGCGCTGGGCGGCGGCGGAACGCTCACCGACCACGGCTATCACCGGCCGGCCGCCCTCGGGCGAGGGCAGCACCTTGGCGTGCTTCAGCGTCTGCGCGATCGTGCCGAGCGTGGCGGTCCAGGTGCGCTGCCGGGTGGTCGTACCGGCGACGGTGACCGTCATCGGGGTGTCCGGCTTGCGCCCGGCGGAGACGAGCTCGCCGGCGGCCGCCGCGACGGAGTCCAGCGTCGTGGAGACGACGACCGTGCCGTCCGACGCACCGACCTCCGTCCAGCACCGGTCCGACGCCGTCCGCGCGTCCACGAACCGCACGTCCGCGCCCTGCGCGTCCCGCAGCGGGACACCGGCGTAGGCGGGCACACCGACGGCGCTCGCGATACCGGGGACGACCTCGAAGGGCACCCCGGCGGCGGCGCACGCCAGCATCTCCTCGGCGGCGTACGTGTCGAGGCCGGGGTCCCCGGACACCGCACGCACGACCCGCCTGCCGCCCCGCGCGGCCTCCATGACAAGATGTGCGGCATCCCGCACCGCGGGGACCGCGGCGGTGGTTGACGTGCCGTCAACTACCGTCAGCTGGGGCGCTCCTGTGCCCGGAGCCGGATCCTGGGAAGGACCCGGGTCCGTGTGCACCTCGGAGACGCCCTGCCTGGCGTGCTGACGTACGACGTCGAGCACCTCGTGCTCGGCGACGAGGACGTCCGCGCTCGCCAGCGCCTCCACGGCGCGCAGAGTTAGCAGTCCCGGATCTCCGGGTCCGGCACCCAGGAAGGTGACGTGCCCGTGTTCAGGACCGGCGGAAAGGGCGGTGGGGCTCAATGTGCTCGCTCCCCCATCAGACCGGCCGCGCCCTGGGCGAGCATCTCGGCCGCGAGTTCGCGACCGAGCGCCATTGCCCCGTCGTGCGTCTCGGGCACGGGACCGGTGGTGGACAGCTGCACCATGCGCGTGCCGTCGGTGGTCCCGACGACGGCGCGCAGGCGCATTTCCTTGACAGTCTGCCCGTCGGCCAGATGGTCGGCCAAGGCGCCCACGGGGGCGCTACAGCCGGCCTCCAGGGCGGCGAGCAGTGATCGCTCGGCCGTCACGGCGATCCGCGTGAACGGGTCGTCGAGTTCGGCGAGCGCGGCGATGAGGTCCGCGTTGCCCGCGGTGCACTCGATCGCCAGGGCCCCCTGGCCGGGGGCGGGCAAAACCGTGTCGACCGACAGGAAGTCGGTCGCTTCGTCGCCGCGGCCGATCCGGTTCAGTCCGGCGGCGGCCAGCACGACGGCGTCGAGCTCCCCGCTGCGCACGAACCCGATGCGGGTGTCGACGTTGCCGCGGATCGGGACCGTCGCTATGTCCAGGCCGTGGCTGCGGGCGTACGCGTTGAGCTGCGCCATGCGGCGCGGCGAACCCGTACCGATGCGGGCCCCGGAGGGCAGGTCGGTGAACTTCAGGTCGTCCCGGGCGACGATCACGTCCCGCGGGTCCTCACGCACCGGTACGGCGGCCACGACCAGCTCGTCGGGCTGCGTGGTCGGCAGGTCCTTCAGCGAGTGCACCGCGAAGTCGACCTCGCCCTTGAGCAGCGCGTCGCGCAGGGCGGTCACGAACACGCCGGTGCCGCCGATCTGGGCGAGCTGCTCGCGCGAGACATCGCCGTACGTGGTGATCTCGACGAGCTCGACGGGCCTCCCGGTCACCCGGCTCACGGCTTCCGCCACCTGCCCGGACTGGGCCATGGCGAGCCTGCTGCGCCGGGTGCCGAGCCTCAGCGTCTTGTCCTTCATGCCGGCCCTCGGTCTCTCTGGGTGGTGCTTTCCTCGGCCCGGGAGACGGCGGCCACCGTCTCGGGGTCGAGGTCGAACAGGGTCCGCAGCGCGTCCGCGTACCCGGCGCCGCCGGGTTCGGCCGCGAGTTGCTTGACCCGCACGGTCGGCGCGTGGAGCAGTTTGTCGACCACGCGCCGCACGGTCTGGGTGATCTCCGCTCGGTGCTTGTCGTCGAGACCGGGCAGCCGCCCGTCCAGCCGGGCGATCTCGCCGGCCACGACGTCGGCGGCCATGGTGCGCAGGGCGACCACGGTCGGCGTGATGTGCGCGGCCCGCAGGGCTGCCCCGAAGGCCGCGACCTCGTCGGAGACGATACGCCGGACCTGGTCCACATCGGCAGCCATCGGAGCGCCCGCGGAGGCCTCCGCCAGCGATTCGATGTCCACCAGCCGCACCCCGGCCAGCCGGTGCACGGCCGCGTCGATGTCGCGCGGCATCGCGAGGTCCAGCAGGAACAGCACGGGCTCGGGCCGCTGCGGCTCCTCGACCGGCTCGGGCCGACGCCGCTCGGGGATCCGCCCGACGGTGGCGACGGTCGCGGCGAGAGCGGCGATGGCGTCGGTGTCGGCGGCCGGGTCGAGCGTGCCGGCCCCGGCCGGCCGGGCCGGGCCGGCCGCACGCCGGTCGCCGCCCACCGTGCCGTTGTCCACCCACGCCGCGTGCTGCTCCAGGTCGGCGGCGGCCATGCCGGCCACGGCGGCCTCGCCCAGCACGGAGAACCCTGCGGTGCCCTGCACCGCGGACAGGTCCAGCGGGCAGCCGTCCTCGCTGCCGAGGCTCGTGCCCGACGGGCCGCTGAGCTGTGCTCCGGCCGCGGCGCCGGACGCGCCGCCCGGCGCCCCCGGCCCGTCCTCGCCAGGTCCGCCCGACGGCTCGGGCCTGCGGCCCTCGATCGCCTCGGCGACGGACTCCGCCGTCAGGACCAGGCCCGTCGCGCCGGTACAGGAGACGGTGACGTCGGCACGTGTCAGCTCGGCCGGCACCGACTCCATCGGTACCGCGCGGGCCGCCACGTCCGTGTCGTCGCCCTCCATGAGGATCTCGGCGAGGCGCTCGGCCCGGTCGAAGGTGCGGTTGGCGACGACGATCTCGGCGACCCCGGCCCGCGCGAGCGTGGCCGCGGCCAGGGAGGACATCGACCCGGCCCCGATGACCAGGGCCTTCTTGCCCCGGGCCCACTGCTGCACGTCCCCGCCCCGGGCCAGCTGCTCCAGGCCGAAGGTGACCAGGGACTGGCCGGCTCGGTCGATGCCGGTCTCGGAGTGGGCGCGCTTGCCGACCCGCAGGGCCTGCTGGAACAGGTCGTTCAGGAGACGGCCGGCGGAGTGCAGCTCCTGCGCCCGGGCCAGGGAGTCCTTGATCTGGCCGAGGATCTGCCCCTCGCCGACGACCATCGAGTCGAGCCCGCAGGCCACCGAGAACAGGTGGTGGACGGCCCGGTCCTCGTAGTGCACGTAGAGATAGGGAGTGAGCTCCTCGAGGCCGACCCCGCTGTGCTGGGCGAGCAGCGTGGACAGCTCGGCGACACCGGCGTGGAACTTGTCCACGTCGGCGTAGAGCTCGATGCGGTTGCAGGTGGCGAGCACCGCGGCCTCGGCGGCCGGCTCGGCGGCGACCGTGTCCTGGAGCAGCTTGACCTGCGCGTCCGCGTTGAGCGCGGCCCGCTCCAGCACGCTGACCGGCGCGCTGCGGTGACTGAGTCCGACGACGAGGAGGCTCATGCCGGCATCACGGCGGGCATGTCCCCGTCGGGCCCCTGGTCGGCGGAGTCGCTGCGGGCGGCGGCGGTGGGGACGCCACCGTCGGAGGCGGCGGCCTCCTCCCCGGCCTTGCGCTGCTCGTGGAAGGCGAGGATCTGCAGCTCGATGGAGAGGTCGACCTTGCGCACGTCGACGCCCTCGGGGACGGACAGCACGGTCGGCGCGAAGTTCAGGATGGAGGTGACACCGGCGGCCACGAGCCGGTCGCAGACCGCCTGGGCGGCACCGGCGGGGGTGGCGATGACACCGATCGACACGCCGTTGTCCTGGATGATCTTCTCCAGGTCGTCGGAGTGCTGCACCGGGATCCCGGCGACGGGCTTGCCGGCCATGGCCGGGTCGGCGTCGATCAGCGCGGCGACGCGGAACCCGCGGGAGGCGAAGCCGCCGTAGTTGGCGAGGGCGGCGCCGAGGTTTCCGATACCGACGATCACGACCGGCCAGTCCTGGGTGAGCCCCAGTTCGCGGGAGATCTGGTACACGAGATACTCGACGTCGTAGCCGACACCCCTGGTCCCGTAGGAGCCGAGGTAGGAGAAGTCCTTGCGCAGCTTCGCGGAATTGACCCCCGCCGCGGCCGCGAGCTCCTCGGAGGAGACCGTGGGAACCGAGCGCTCCGACAACGCGGTCAGGGCGCGGAGGTACAGCGGAAGCCGGGCGACGGTGGCCTCGGGAATCCCTCGGCTGCGGGTCGCCGGTCGGTGAGTTCGGCCAGTTGCCACGGTGCTCCTGCGGGTAGAGCGGGGCTGTAGGCGGTCATACGTCCCTACATGACCGCCCCGTCGAATGCAGGCTATGTCTTTGTGAACGCGTGCACAAAGATGGTGTCCGATTTGCCCGGCCAACGTGACCGGGGTCACGCGCCCCCGGCGCACGCGCAGGGAACCGGCGCCCAGGCGCCGCCGTTCCTTGTCTTCTGGGGGCAAAACCGCACACTCTCCTCAGTGAATCCCGCCCCCGAGATCAAGCCACCATCGATCCTAAGCGACCCGGCGGCCCCTTTGGACTGATCGGTCAGTCGCCCACCGGGCGGGATCAGTCGGTCAGCGCCTTGCGCAAGCGGCCCTCGTTCACGCGCCAGAACGTGTGCTGCCTGCCGTCCACCAGCACGACCGGGATCTGCTCCCAGTACTGGTCGTGCAGATCCCGATCCTCGGTGATGTCCTTCTGCTCCCAGGGGACTCCCAGATCACCGCACACCTTCTCCACAACGACCTGTGCGTCATCACACAGATGGCAGCCGGGCTTGCGGATCAGGGTGACGAGCCGGTCACCGGAGGGCCTGCGGCGGAAGAGGGAACTCATGTCGGCCATTGTCGCGCGCCCGCGGACAAGCGGAACCCCGGCGAAAGCCCCGGCGGACACGCCGACCGCGTCCGTTCCGCACGGCGTCTTTTGACGACATGCTTGCCGAGAGTTCACACGCCCCCAACCTTCCGACTCCGGAACCCCCGAACAAACTGGCTATGCTCACGCCATGGCCGCTCTCGGATGGCTCACTCCCCGTAGGCGCTCCGCCACGGCGCGGAGCGTTTTGGCAGGCGAGGCCTCGGCGGAGGCAGCCCGCAAGTCCACGCAGGAAGTCGCCGGCACGACCGAGGAACCGCAGTTCCCGGTGCACGGCGACGACCAGGCCGCCGCCTTCTTCGACCTGGACAACACCGTCATGCAGGGCGCGGCCCTCTTCCACTTCGGGCGGGGCCTGTACAAGCGGAAGTTCTTCGAGACGCGCGAGCTGGCGAAGTTCGCCTGGCAGCAGGCATGGTTCCGCCTCGCCGGGGTCGAGGACCCCGAGCACATGCAGGAGGCCCGCGACTCGGCCCTGTCGATCGTCCAGGGCCACCGCGTCGCCGAACTGCAGTCGATCGGCGAGGAGATCTACGACGAGTACATGGCCGAGCGCATCTGGCCCGGCACTCGCGCCCTCGCCCAGGCCCACCTGGACGCCGGCCAGAAGGTGTGGCTGGTGACGGCCGCCCCCGTCGAGATCGCCACGGTCATCGCCCGCCGCCTCGGCCTGACCGGCGCCCTCGGCACGGTCGCCGAGTCCGTCGACGGCGTCTACACCGGCAAACTCGTCGGCGAGCCGCTGCACGGCCCCGCGAAGGCCGAGGCCGTGCGCGCCCTGGCCGCCGCCGAGGGCCTGGACCTCGGCCGCTGCGCCGCCTACAGCGACTCGCACAACGACATCCCGATGCTCTCCCTGGTCGGCCACCCCTACGCCATCAACCCGGACAGCAAGCTGCGCAAGCACGCCCGGCAGCTGGACTGGCGGCTGCGCGACTACCGCACGGGCCGCAAGGCGGCCAAGGTCGGCATCCCGGCCGCGGCGGGCGTCGGCGCGGTCGCGGGTGGCACGGCGGCCGCCATCGCCCTGCACCGCCGGCGCCGCTGACCACCTGATCAAACCGGGACACGAATGTTTGCGGCCTGACAATCGCCGTAAATCCAACTGGCGTACCCCCACAACCTCCCCTCCAGTCCTCTTGGCTGCACACGGCCACAACACGCCCTGCACTCGGGCGCAATCCGAAGCATTCCGATCAACAACCGGTCACGCACCGGCACTTGATCCGGCGTCAATCGGTTACGGAAGCGACGTAACCGATGATTTGAGCAACTCGGTGTAGCAGTGCCTGCACGAAGCGTTATTCTCCTCAGACGCAAACCGGTACCCCTCCGTCGCTACGACGGGTGAAAGGTCCCGCACTGCACGTGATGGAAGCTCTGCCTCTGGGAGTCCCGTGTACCCACACGTCGGGGTTGACGCCTCGGGCCTGGCTACGCTGCGCGCAACGGTCCAAGACCTGTTGCGCGGCTTCGTCCCCACCGCGTACGCCGTCCCCGCATTCGCCACCGCCGCGCCCGTAGGCCCTTGCTACGCACTGGCCGACGGCAGCGCCGCGGTCGGCAGACGAGGGCGCCCCTCCGGCGCGGCCACCGCACGCCGGCCTGCCGCGGACAGCGACAGCGCCCGCATGATGGACCTCGTTGAGCGCGCCCAGGCCGGCGAGTCCGACGCCTTCGGCCGCCTCTACGACCAGTACAGCGACACCGTCTACCGGTACATCTACTACCGGGTCGGAGGAAAGGCGACCGCCGAGGACCTCACCAGCGAGACCTTTCTGCGCGCCCTGCGCCGCATCGGCACCTTCACCTGGCAGGGCCGCGACTTCGGCGCCTGGCTCGTGACCATCGCCCGCAACCTCGTCGCGGACCATTTCAAGTCCAGCCGGTTCCGCCTGGAGGTCACCACCGGCGAGATGCTCGACGCCAACGAGGTCGAGCGCTCCCCCGAGGACTCCGTCCTCGAGTCCCTCTCCAACGCCGCCCTGCTCGACGCCGTACGGCGGCTCAACCCCCAGCAGCAGGAGTGCGTGACGCTCCGCTTCCTCCAAGGCCTCTCCGTGGCCGAGACCGCCCGGGTGATGGGCAAGAACGAGGGCGCCATCAAAACCCTCCAGTACCGGGCCGTCCGCACCCTCGCCCGGCTGCTCCCGGAAGACGCCCGCTGACCGAACGGCACACTCGGCGACACTCAACTCACGGAACGTGAAAGTCCGTTGACTTCGGCATCCGATCAGCCGGAGTCCGTAACCCAAGTGCCACACCGCTCGTTGTGCGGAATGCAGACTCCCTGTGGTCACCCCCTGGCCGGCTCCGGTCACTCGATCGTGTGGTCGAGGTCAGGGTGTGCAACCCTCAGGACCCCCTGGGGAGTCGACCGTCATGACGAGAGGAGGTGCCGCCAGTGATCGCGAACGTATCGGCGCACCGGCGGGCGAACGCCTTCGCCCAGGCCCTGGAGGAGCAGTCCGAGCAGGGCCCGGCGGCCGAGCAGCCCGAAGGATCGGCACCGGCCCCGGCCACCGCGGAACCGAGCGAACAGGCCCGCCATCTGGCGCTCGCCTCGGGGCTCGGCGCGTTGCCCAAGCCGGAGCTCGACCCGGAGGTCAAGGTCGTCCAGCGGGCCCAGCTGGTGGCGGCCTTCGAGGCCATGCTCCAGGAGGGCACCGTGGGCGGCGGGGCGACGGACAGCGCGGTCCCGGGGCAGCGTTCCCGCGCCCGCGGGGCGCACCGCGCGGGTTCACTGAAGAAGTTCCGGCCGCGTTCCCGGCTCGCCAAGGGCCTCACCGCGGGCGGACTCAGCGTCGGGGTCGCCGCGAGCGCCTTCGGCGGAGTTTCCGCCGCCAGCTCGGACGCCCTTCCCGGCGACTCGCTCTACGGCCTCAAGCGCGGCATCGAGGACGTCAAGCTCGGCCTCGCCGACGGGGCGGACGAGCGTGGCCGGGTCTATCTCGACCACGCCTCCACCCGGCTCAGCGAAGCCCGCCGGCTGATGGAGCGAGGCCGCAGCGGCCCGCTGGACCACGAGTCCCTCGGCGAGATCCGCCGTGCCCTGTCGGGCATGCGACACGACGCGTCGGAGGGCCACCGGCTGCTGAGCGAGGCGTACGAGCACGATCCGGACTCACTCGGCCCCATCCAGGCCCTGTCCGCTTTCTCCCGCTCCCACCGCGAGGCCTGGGGTGAACTGCGCGATCGACTGCCCGTCCAGCTCGGGGACGTCAGCCGGGAGGTGTCGTCCGTCTTCGACGCCATAGAGGAGGACGTCGCCCCGCTGCGCTCCCTGCTGCCCGAGCCCCCGGCCACCAACGGCGGCGACGGCAAGCGGCAGGGCGTCTCCGAGTCCGCTCCCAGCGGCTCCTCCGGCACGGGCCGCTCGACCCGCCCCAGCGACAGCGGTGGCAGGCACAGCGACGAGCACAGCACCGGCAGCGGCAACGGCAGTGGCAGCCCCAGCCGCTCGGCCGGCTCCGGTGACGACAGTGACGGCCTGCTCGGCGGCAACACCGGCGGCCTGCTCGACCCGCCCAAGAACAGCGAGACCAGCACCTCCCCGTCCGCGGGGGGCAACACACCCGTCCCCGAGCCGGATGTGACACTCCCGCCCCTCCTGCCCGGCCTGCTGCCCGGCCTGGGCATCGACAGCGAGGACGCGAACTAGGCGACGCCATGACAGCGGGGGCGCCCCTTCGGGAAGGGCGCCCCCGTCGTCGTACGCGGACAGGCTCAGAAGAACACCGACCGCCGCTGCACGAGCAACTTGTACAGCGTGTGCTGGATCTGCTCCCTGACCTGGTCGGTCAGGTTGAACATCAGCATCGGGTCCTCCGCCGCCTCCGGCGGATAGCCGTCCGTGGGGATCGGCTCGCCGAACTGGATCGTCCACTTGGTCGGCAGCGGAATCGCCCCGAGCGGCCCCAGCCACGGGAACGTCGGCGTGATCGGGAAGTACGGGAAGCCCAGCAGCCGCGCGACCGTCTTGGCGTTGCCGATCATCGGGTAGATCTCCTCCGCCCCGACGATCGAGCAGGGCACGATCGGCGTCCCCGCGCGCAGCGCCGTCGAGACGAAACCGCCACGGCCGAAGCGCTGCAGCTTGTAGCGGTCCGCGAAGGGCTTGCCGAGTCCCTTGAAGCCCTCGGGCATCACCCCGACCAGTTCGCCCTGCTCCAGCAGCCGGGAGGCGTCCTCGGCGCACGCCAGGGTGTGACCCAGCTTGCGGGCCAGCTCGTTGACCACCGGCAGCATGAACACCAGATCGGCGGCCAGCAGCCGCAGATGCCGGCCCGCCGGGTGGTTGTCGTGCACGGCGACCTGCATCATCAGGCCGTCCATCGGCAGGGTGCCGGAGTGGTTGGCGACGATCAGGGCACCGCCCTCGGACGGGATGTTCTCGATGCCCTTCACCTCGACCCGGAAGTACGTGTCGTACAGCGGGCGCAGCAGCGACATCAGGACCTGGTCGGTGAGTTCCTCGTCGTAGCCGAAGTCGTCGACCTCGTAGTCGCCGGTGAGGCGGCGGCGCAGGAAGGCCAGACCACCCGCGATCCGCCGTTCCAGCCCGCTCCCGCCGTCCGGGGAAGGCTCCGGCGGCTGTTCCTCGGAAGTCACAGGAACATCATCCTGCGGAACAGCCCTGGTGGGCAGGGGCTGCACCTCACGCACCGGCACGGACTCCGCGTCCGCGCGGCGGTTCCCGGCGCTCCGGCGCCGCTGGGGACGCTGCGCGGCGCTCCCCCGGGACCGGTCGTCGTCGAACGGAATGACCTTGGCGTCCGCCATCGTTGATGCGCTCCTCAGTTGGCGCTCTGCGTCGGGGAGTGTCCGCCGCCCGCGAGGGGCAGGCCGGCGATCCGGTCGACGGCCCCCGCGAGGGCCTCCGGCGGAAGGAGTCCGGGGCCCTGGCTGCGGGCGAAGTCCGCGAACGTCTCCGCGGTCGTGTACTTGGGCTGGAATCCCAGCGTCTCGCGCATCTGGCCCGTGGCCACTACCCGGCCGTGCGTGAGCAGCCGGATCTGCTCGGGCGAGAAATCCGTCATTCCCAGCGTACGCACCAGCGAGCCCGCCCAGGTGACGGCCGGGAGCAGCAGGGGCACGGTGGGGCGGCCGAGGCGCCGGGAGCACTGCGAGAGCAGCAGCACACCGTCGCCGGCGATGTTGAAGGTGCCGCTGTTGAGCGTGCCGCGCCGGGGCTCGTGGGAACCGAGCCGCAGCACCTCGATCACGTCGTCCTCGTGCACGAACTGCAGCCTGGGGTCGTAGCCGAACACGGTCGGCAGGACCGGCAGCGCGAAGTACGACGCGAGCGGGGTGTCCGCGGTCGGGCCGAGGATGTTGGCGAACCGCAGCACGCACACGGCCACATCGGGCCGGCGCCGCGCGAAGCCGCGGACGTAGCCCTCGACCTCGACTGTGTCCTTCGCGAAGCCGCCGCTGGGCAGGGACTTGGGCGGGGTCGTCTCGGTGAACACGGCCGGGTCGCGGGGCGCGGAGCCGTAGACGTTCGTGCTGGACTTCACGACCAGCCGCTGCACGGCCGGGGACTTCTGGCAGGCACCGAGCAGCTGCATGGTGCCGATGACGTTGGTCTCCTTCAGGGAGGCCCGGTTGCCGCTGCCCAGCGGCGTGCCCGTCACGTCGAGGTGGACGATCGTGTCGGCGCCGGTCTCGGCGAGCACCCGCGCGATGCCGGGCTGCCGGATGTCGGCCTGGACGAAGTCCGCACCGCCCAGATGGTGCTCGGGCGGCACCGCGTCCACGGCGACGACCCGGTCGACGTCGGGGTCCCGCTGGATCCGCCGGACGAACCGGCCCCCCAGCTGACGGGCCACTCCGGTCACGAGCACGACCTTGCCCAAGATCAGCGCCTTCCTTCCAGAACCTCTCGTCACCGCCGCGTTCCCCCGTGGGGCCAACTTAGCGGGTTGCCGTTGCGCTGTGATGACCGCCCGATGCGCGAAGTGACCGAAGCCAGCCGGACGCAGGAGCCGGAGCCGGTGGCCCGTCGCGGATATGCGTGTGGCCCCCCACCGGTGGTGGGGGGCCACAGCAACGCTCTCGCGGCGTGCGCGTCGCGAACCTACTTCTTGTTGCGACGCTGGACGCGCGTGCGCTTGAGCAGCTTGCGGTGCTTCTTCTTAGCCATCCGCTTGCGCCGCTTCTTGATAACAGAGCCCACGACTACCCTCGCTCACTTCTCATCACTCGGTGTTTGGGCGCCATGGGCCCATACGACCTACGAGGGGCTAGCCTACCCGTCCGAGCGCTGAGGTCGTAATCGAGGAGGCCGGAGGGATCCCCGAGTGCCCTGTGGGGGATCCCCCCGGCCCTGCCGTCAGGCGGTTTCCACCCCCACGTAACTCTCGCGGAGGTACTCGTGAACCGCTTGCTCCGGGACGCGGAAGGACCGCCCCACACGGATCGCGGGCAGATGACCGCTGTGCACCAGCCGGTACACGGTCATCTTCGACACTCGCATCACCGAGGCGACTTCCGCCACGGTAAGGAACTGAACCTCGTTCAGAGGCCTCTCGCCAGCTGCAGCCATGACACACCTGAACCTTCCGCACTCGACGGCCACCGGCTTCCCCTTCCGGTGACTCTTCGTCGCTGCGTGCTCACTCCCCAATGTAGGGGCCAGTGATGCGAGTGGGGAAGAGGTGCACCCATCGGCGGCCTACTGTGACAGACACGCCCGATTGAGTACGTAGCGGGTAAGCGGCAGGTAGTAATGGGACCGCACGCCGTCATCAAGTGGAACGACGACGGACACGGATCCCTCGGCCTCCCCCACGAACAGCGCCGGGTCGTCCGTATCGGCCGGCCCGATGGCCTCGAACCCCAGCTGACCTGCCCCGCAGACCCATCCGTGGTCCCCGATCACCAGCTCGGGAAGGGGCCCGCCGGTCTCCGCGCAAGCGGCCAGGACGGTACGAACCGGGAGAGGTGAGTGCGTATGTGCGCCGGGCTCACAACCGGGGCGTTCGGGGCCGGGGGTCCGCACCAAGGCGACTCCTCGTACGTAGTCGAGGTTGTACGTACGTAGACCGAACCGGGTCGTTATGTCGACACGGCGACCCTGCGCGGGGGTGAGGACGGCACATCCCGCCGCCGACAGGGCGTCTGCCAGAGCGCCGTAGAAACCGAGCAGCCGGTGCGGGTGCCCGGTGCCGAGAAGCACGGGAGCACCCCGCCGGGCGGCCTCGGCGAGGCGTTCCGCGAAGGCGTCCAGCGCTGCCAGGGTCCGCTCCGGATCGATCACGTCCTGGCCGGAAACCTGCCGAGAATCGGCCGAAACACCACACCGGTCGGCCATCAGCTCGATCAACTCCCGCTGCCGCCAGGCACCTTCGGGGTCGATCCCGAGCAGCACCCGGGGGTCCCGGGCCGCGAAGAGCCGGTAACTGCGCAGGCTCTCCTCCCGCGAGGTCGCCACGGTCCCGGCGAGCCGCGCGCCCACCAGGTGCGCACGCAGGGCTTCGGTGGTCAGCACATGAAGATCGTGCGTGACCGTTCCTCCGCCTGTCCCGGAAACCCGCGAACACCGCACGGTCGGCCTAGGACCCGCCGTCGGATCAGACCGCGGCAGTCACAGGCACTCGGCGGCGGAGCTGCGGCGCCGGTGAGCCCCGCGAGCGAGCGATGAAGACCTGCGCGGCGATGCCGCGCGAGGCGAAGGGCGTCGTCTCCTGCGGGCTGATTTGAGCGACGGGCTTCCGGTGCCCGGCGTCGCCCCCTCACGCCAGCAGCCCCCGCAGCGGGAACACCGCCCGCCGGGCCGCCAGCACCGCCTGGTCCAGCCGGTCCGCCGGATCGTAGCCCTCCTCCCAGCCGGACCAGGACACGGGCCAGCGCCCGTCCGTCATCCGCGCCGGGGCCAACTGCCGTGTCCTCGCGAACACTTCCTGCCGCCAGCCCTCGGGGATCATCGCCTCGGGCTCCACCGCCCGGCCCGCGGCGATCGCGACCAGATGCGTCCAGGACCGCGGTACGACGTCCACCACCGCGTAACCGCCCCCGCCCAGGGCCACCCACCGCCCGTCGGCGTGCTCGTGCGCCAGGTCGTGACAGGCCACCTGCACGGCCCGCTGCGCGTCCAGCGACACCGCCAGGTGCGCCAGCGGATCCTCGAAGTGCGTGTCCGCCCCGTGCTGCGTCACCAGCACCTGCGGCCGGAAGTCGGCGATCAGCTCCGGGACGACCGCGTGGAACGCCCGCAGCCACCCGGCGTCCCCCGTCCCGGCCGGCAGCGCCACGTTCACCGCCGAGCCCTCCGCCGAGTCCGCCCCGGTCTCCTCCGGCCACCCGGTCTGCGGGAACAGCGTCCGCGGATGCTCGTGCAGCGAGATCGTCAGCACCCGCGGGTCCTCCCAGAACGCCGCCTGGACCCCGTCCCCGTGATGCACGTCGACGTCGACGTACGCCACCCGCTCCGCCCCGAGTTCCAGCAGCCGTGCGATGGCCAGCGAGGCGTCGTTGTAGATGCAGAACCCGGACGCACCGCCCGGCATCGCGTGGTGCAGCCCGCCCGCGAAGTTCACCGCGTGCAGCGCCTCACCCCGCCACACCGCCTCCGCCGCCCCCACCGACTGCCCGGCGATCAGCGACGACACCTCGTGCATCCCCGCGAACGCCGGATCGTCCATCGTCCCCAGCCCGTACGACTGGTCCGCCGCCCCCGGCTCCGCGGACGCGGCCTTCACCGCCCCGATGTAGTCCTGCCGGTGGACGAGCCGCAGCGTCGACTCCCCGGCCGCCCTCGCGGCGACCACGTCCACCTCACGGTCCAGCCCGAAGGCGTCGACCAGTTTCCGGGTCAGGGCGAGCCGGACCGGGTCCATCGGATGCCCCGGACCGAAGTCATAGCCCGTTACTGCCTCGTCCCACATCAGCTGTGCGCGGCCGCTCATGCCCGCCACCGTATCGGTCCGGTTGAGTCCCGAACGACCGGGCGTACACCAGCGTCACCAGCACCAACACCATCGGCACCAGCATGGCCCCGCGGTAGCTCCACAGATCCCCGAGCGCCCCGACCAACGGCGAGCCGACCAAAAACCCGACGTAGTTGAAGACGTTCAGCCGCGCCACGGCCGCATCCGAAGCCCCCGGGAACAGCCTCCCGGCCGCCGCGAACGTCTGCGGCACCAGCACACACAACCCCAGCCCCAGCAGCGTGAACCCCAGCATCCCGACCCACGCCCCGGGCGCGGCGGCCACCACGGCGAACCCGCCCGCCGCCACCAGCGCACCGGCCCGCACCACCGCGACCGCCCCGAACCGGCGCACCCCGAAGTCCCCGATCGCCCGCCCCAGCAGCGTGGTGACCATGTACACGTTGAACGGGACCGTCGCCATCTGCTCCGAGCTCCCCAGCACGTCCTGCAGATACTTGGCACTCCAGTTGGAGACCGTCGAGTCCCCGATGTACGCGACCGTCATCACCAGACACAGCGGCAGCAGCCACTTGAAGACGACCACCCCGCCCTCGTCGGCCTGCCCCTCGGCCCCGGCTGCCGTACCCCGGTCGTCGACATACCACCGGCTCCCCACCAGCACCGCCGGCAGGAGCACCAGCACGACCGGCAGATACGACACCCACAACGCCAGGTGCCAGTGCGCCCCCACCCAGGCCAACGAGGCCCCGACGATCCCGCCCAGGCTGTAGGCCGCGTGGAAGCTGAGCATGATGCTGCGCCCGTACGCCCGCTGCAGGCTCACTCCGAGCATGTTCATCGAGGCGTCCAGCACCCCTACGGCAAGCCCGAACGCCGCGAGCGCGAGCCCGAGTTCCACCATCCGCTCCCCGGCCCCGACGCCGAGCAGCCCCAGCAGCACCACGGGCTGGGACCACCGCAGCAGACGGCTCGGCGGCACCCGCTTCACCAGCCGCTCGGTGGTCACGCTCCCGACCCCGGCGAGGACCGGGACGGCGGCCAGAAACGCGGGCAGCAGCGCGTCGGAGACCCCGTAGCGGTCCTGGATGGCCGGGATCCTCGTCACGAGCAGAGCGAAGGCGACACCCTGCACCAAGAAGCCGAACGCCAACGAGGCCCTACCGCGCCGCAGCACATCTGTCATGGCGGCGAGCGTAGGGCCCCGGCTTACTCGTGGGTAGATCCAGCCAAAGATGAATTTCCCTCAGCTTCGACGGAGCCGCGGGAACGGCTCACACCAGCAGGTCGGTCAGCTCCTCCATGTGGGAGAAGAGCCGGTCCGCCCCGGACAGCTTCTCCGCCGGCGTCATCGCGGTGAGCCCGTAGACGTCCATCCCCGCCGCGCTCGCCGCCTGCACGCCCAGGGGGCTGTCCTCGATGACGACGCACCGCTGCGGCGCGACCCCCATCTTCTCGGCCGCGTACAGAAAGAGGTCGGGCGCCGGCTTGCCCCGCCCCACGTCCTGAGAGCTGAAGATCCGCTCCTCGTCGAACCACCGGTCGAGTCCCGTCGTCCGGTGTCCCACCCGGATCCGCTCATGACTCCCGGAGGAGGCGACGCAGTACGGCACTCCGTCGGCGGCCAGCTTCTCCAGCACCACGGAGGCACCGGCCACGGCCACCAGTTCCTGCTCGAACGCCGCGAACACCCGCGCGTGAAAGACGTCGTCGAATTCCTCAGGCAGCCGCCGTCCGGTCCGCTCGAGGACCAGTTCGTGAATACGGTGCATGGCCGAACCCATGTAGTCCCGAATGGACTCCTCATAGGAGGTGGGGTGCCCCAGTTCCGTGAGGTACGCCGCGAGCAACCGGTTGGAGATGGGCTCGCTGTCGACGAGCACACCGTCATTGTCGAAGATCACCAGGTCATAGCGCATGGGGTTGAGCCTAAACGTAGAAAACCCCCGCATCCGAAGATGCGGGGGTTTTCCCAAAAATTGTTCGGCGGCGTCCTACTCTCCCACAGGGTCCCCCCTGCAGTACCATCGGC